>CAMLSA010000093.1 GCA_946482655.1 uncultured Sphingomonas sp.
GCGCCACCCATTTCCCACAGGACGTTGATGTTGATCGCGCCCTTGCCCCCGGCGATCTCGAAGGCGCGCTTGACCTGCTCGACCGCGCCGTCGATCGCATAAGCGATCAGCTCTTCATGGCGCTCCCGGCGGGTCAGCGCCTTGTAGATCTGCGGGATGATCTTGCCCTCATGGTCATAGCTGTCGGCGTTGACCGCGGACACGGTGCCGATGCCGCCCGCCGCTGCCCAGGCGCCTGAGCTGGCGTGATTGGTGGCCGAAACGCCTTTGCCGCCTTCGATAAGGGGCCAGACCTCGCGCCCACCATAAACGATCGGCCGCAAACCTTTGAACAACGAGACCTCCAAATCACGCGCGACGCTCGAATAGAATTTCGCGCCTATAGGGCGAAGCGTCATAAAAATCGCGTAAAATCGCCGCACCCGGATCGTTCTTGAACCTGTTACCGTCTCAAGCGATCCGCCATCACGCACCAATATAGGTTATGATAACGATCCAGCATCGCCTGCTCCGAAAAATCCCTGAGCGCGATCGCGCGATTGGCCGTTCCGATTGCACGGCGCAGCGCAGGATCCGCGGCAAGCCGCGCAAGCGCCGCGGCAAGCTCGCTCTCGTCGCTCTTCGGCAGGACGAAGGGCCGGTTCTCGGCGGCCACCATGGCGGCGGTGTCGCCCACGTCGGTCACCAGGCCAGGCAATCCGCAGGCCATCGCCTCAACCAGCGAGATCGGGAACTGCTCGCTGTCCGACGAGAGCGCGAAGATATCGAACCCCGCCATATAGCGGACCGGATCGCGCACGAATCCTGGCAGGGTCATCCGGCCGGCAACGCCCAGCCGCTCGGCTTCGGCGATGATCGCCGCGCGCTCGGGGCCCTCGCCCAATATCACCAGCCTGGCATCGGCCGGTGCTCCCCTGGCAAAGATCCGCACCAGCCTCGGAAGATTCTTGACCGGGCGCAGCCCGGCCACCGTCCCGATGATCAGTCCGCCGCCTGCCGACACGGGCAGCGGCAACGGGCTGGCAAGATCGGCATCGCCGGGTATGGCGATGCCGTTGGGGATCCGCTCGATCCGCCCCCCCGGCTGCTTCCATATGGTACGCGCGATCGTCTCCAGCTGCCGCGAAGGGACCACCAGCTTTTCGGCGGTGGACAGCATCAGCCGCCGGTACCAGACCCGCGCGGGCTTCTGGCGGACCGCCTCATCCTCGTTGAATCCGTCTTCGTGATGGATCAGCGGCGGCAGGCGACGCGTCGCGCCATGGAGCCGGCGCGCTGCGACCGCATCCATCGCTCCCCAATTATAGCTGAGCACCAGATCGAAGCCGTCTAAATAGGCGGCGAGGCCGGCATAGCGATGGAGGCCGGGTCTGCCGCGAAGCGGGGGAGCCGCCTCTCCGGGAAACTCGACCTTGATGCCCGGATCGATCGCTTCGCGCGCGGTCAGCGCGTCCGGCACCGCGCTCAGCACGACATGCTCGGCCTCGGCTCCGAACGCATTCATCAGCCGCACCGCCCGCGCCTCCTTGCCGCCCAACATGAAGGTCGAGTGGCAGTGAAGAATCCGGGCAGGCCGGGTCATGAAGGTCAGTCGGCCCTGGCGATACGGGCGAGCAGTCGATCGATGGCGGCCACGCTTCCGGGTTCCGACAAGGTGGGCGCATGGCCGACACGCGGGATCTCGACGCGTTCCATCAGCGGCAGGGTTGCCGCCATGCGATCGGCGGTCTCACTCGATAGAATGTCCGATATGGCGCCGCGTACCAGCAAACTGGGGATCGGTTTCAGCACGTCGAGCACCGGCCACAGGTCAGGCGGAACCTCATTTCCCGGCACGCGGAAGGGCTCGGCAATCGCACTGTCATAATCGAGTACGATCCGCCCGGCCGCCGTCAGCCGGCACAGCCGCTTGGCCATGGCGAGCCACTGGTCGAGTCCATAATCGGGGTAAGCGATGCGGTGCACCTCGGAAAGGCCGCGCGCGGCGTGCAGCCACGTCGGAAAGCTGCTGCCCCTGCCGATGTAGGACTTGATCCGCGCCAATCCCACGGGATCTACGGCCGGGCCGATATCGTTGAGCAGCAGGCCGGCCACCTTGCCGGGGCAGGTCGCGGCGATCAGCATGGACAGCATCCCCCCGAGCGAGGTACCGAACAGGATGAAGCGATCGAACGCCAGCTCATCGATCAGGGCGCCGAGATCCTCCAGATAGGTGGTGGGTACATAGCTCATCGGATCCCTGGCGCGCTCGCTCTCGCCGCGCCCCCGCAACTCGGCAACGATGATGCGCCGCCTGCCGGCGAGCCGATCGGCGACTTCGGCGAAGTCACGCGCGTTGCGGCTCAGACCGGCGAGGCAGATGATCGGAAGCTGTCGACTTCGTGTCGAAGCGCGATAGTCGCGATAATGGAGGCGAAGCCCATCCTTCGACGACCAATAACCGTCTTCCCATTCCGCCATGCCCGCACCTCCGCCGCTGCCCTCATATCGCCGGATGGCTCCCGGCCCGCAAGCCGCTGATCGGGCGGACACCCAAGGGAGATCCGCCTCGGAGGATCAAGCAGTTATTGGCAAAAGGGGACGACTTGCTCGATGATCTCAGTATATTTTCAATATTACCACGCTCATCACTACTCCAGAGAACATCCCGGTTATTAAAAATGAACACGGCATTAATGGACTTGCAGTATATTCACTCCCCGTGCACATTAAACGGGTCGGAACACATATACCGACTCTCGCTTCGTCTTATCGTTACCGCATTCTATCCGAATCTGGCGAACAAAATCGCCGACGAGGGTGTTGGTCGGCGCATGAGACACGCAGATATCCCCCTTCGCCCCGGCTTGACCGCGATCGCCGCTGTCCTCGCCCTGTCGTCCACCCCCTTGCTGGCCCAGAGCGCCGAGCCGCCCCCCGGCGAATCCGCTCCCCCGCTCGTGACGCCTCCGCCCGTCGTAACACCCACCCACACCACGCCCGCGCCCGCGCCAGCCGCGGCTACCCAGAGCGGCGCGCCGGTCGTCCTCACGCCAGCGCCGGTGGCCATCACTACCGCACCCGCTCGGCCTATGACCACTCCGGCGCCCGACGAACCCGTCGTCCAGTCGCGTCCTGCGCCTCGCACGGCGGCTTCTGTAGCGCGTGTGGCCCCTGCCGCCGCGCCGGGCACGGTGAACAACGTGCCTCCGCCCCCTGTCGTCGAAGCCCCGCCGGCCCTCGCCGTCTCCATCGCGGACGAAGCCGTCGCACCCCCCGCTCCCGCTCCCAAAGCGGCCGACAGCAGCGACACGCTGGCGCTCGCCGGCGCTGCCGGTGCCGCGGTCCTCCTTGCCGGCGGCAGCGTCTACGCGCTGACGCGCCGCCGCCGCCGCGAGGATGAAGAGCCCGTCCACATGATCGAAGAGGTGATTACGCCCGCTGCGGCGCGCGGTTCGGAAGCCCTTTCAGATACTCCGGTCACGGCCATTCCGGCGGGTTTCGATCTCTCGCGCTTCGGCCGCCATGCCCAGGCGGCCTATCGCGGTCCGACGCCCGGCAATCCTTCCCATTCGCTGAAGAAGCGCCTCAAGCGAGCGAGCTTCATGGACCAGCGTGAGCGCATGGCCGCACAAGGCTCACCTGCGGCACAGCCCAGCGGTCATCCGGCCGCACCCGCCCTAGCCCCGACGGCGGCGCACGACACCGGGCATGTCACCACGCGCGTCAACCGGCAGCCACGGCCCGGTTTCCGGCCGGCTTATTCGAGCTGACCGCGGCCTCGCTCGAAGCCGGTCGGCGGGCGTCGTCCCCCAGGGCGTCGAGCCTACGGCTTTCCATCCCGAGCAGGAAGCGCTTCGCGTCGAGCCCGCCCGCAAAGCCGGTGAGAGAGCCGTCGGCGCCAATGACCCGATGGCATGGCACCACGATCGAGATCGGGTTGCGGCCGTTGGCGGCCCCGACCGCCCGCACCGCCGATGGACGGCCAACCTGCCGCGCGATCGCCGCATAGCTGCGCGTCTCACCATAAGGGATGGTGAGCAGCGCGTGCCAAACGCTCTTCTGAAAATCGCTGCCCCGGAAATCGAGCGGAAGGTCAAAGCTGTGGCGCGCATCGGCAAAATAGGCGCCGAGCTGGTTTCCGGTCTCGACCAGCACCGGATGATCGCGTTGCTCGATGAGCGGGCCAAGCGCTACCCGACCAGGATCGTCATGGGGCCAGAGGACGGCCACGAGGCCATTGTCGCCCGCGACGAGCTTGAGCTCGCCGAGCGGCGAATCGAAGATCTTGAAGCCATTGACCATCTGCGCTGCTCCTGGGGAATGGGTCTATCCCATCTAGCGGCGGCCGGGAAAAGGAGCCTCCCGTTTTTGGCCTTCAAACAGTTCCTGCGTGAGCGGGCAGAGTTACTCAGTCAGATCTTCCCACATTCCCTTGAGCCGCGTGAAGAAGCCGCTCGACTGGGGACTTTCCTCACCCGTCTCGGTGGCGCGGAATTCCTCGAGCAGCTCTTTCTGGCGCGCGGTGAGCCGGGTAGGAGTCTCCACGTCGATCTGGATGACGAGATCGCCAAAGCCGCGCCCGTTGAGCACCGGCATTCCGGCGCCGCGCTGACGGATCTGCTTGCCCGATTGGATGCCGGGGGGAATGCGAATCTCATGACGGCTCTTGTCGAGGCCTGGGACCTCGATCATGCCGCCCAGCGCTGCGGTGGTGAAGCTGATCGGCGCGCGCGCGAACAGGGTCGTGCCGTCGCGCTCGAACAGCTCATGATCGGCCAAATGGAGGAAGATGTAGAGGTCGCCGGGGGGGCCGCCCCGCGCACCCGCTTCACCTTCGCCCGTCAGCCGGATGCGGGTGCCCTCGTCGACTCCGGCCGGTATGCGCACGTCGAGCGTCTTGGTCTTCTCGACGCGGCCCTCGCCGCGGCATTCGCCGCACGGGTCGGCAATCACCTCGCCCGCCCCATGGCAGGCCGGACAGGTACGTTCGACGACGAAGAACCCCTGCTGAGCGCGCACCTTGCCGTGGCCGCCGCAGGTCTTGCAGGCGTTGGTGCCGGTGCCGGGCTTGGCGCCCGATCCATCGCACGCGACGCACTGCGCTGCGACATCGATCGCGACCGAGGCCTGCTTGCCCGCATAGGCGTCCTCGAGCGTGATCTCCAGGTCGTACCGCAAGTCGGCGCCGCGCCGCACGCTGCCGCGCACGCCGCCTGCGCGACCGCCACCCATGAACTCCCCGAAGATATTCTCGAAGATATCCGAGAAACCCTCGAAGCCTCCGCCGCGTCCGCCGCCGAAGCCACCATTCTCGAACGCCGCCTTGCCGAACCGGTCATAGGCGGCACGCTTCTGCGGATCCTTCAGGCAGTCATAGGCTTCGCTGATCGCCTTGAACTTGGCCTCGGCCGCATGATCGCCGGGATTGCGATCGGGGTGATATTGCATCGCCAACCGCCGATAGGCGGACTTGAGCACCTTGTCGTCGCAGCTCCGCTCGACCTCGAGCAGCTCGTAATAGTCGATGTCCGTGCTCATCCTGCCCCCGCAACGTCAGCCGGCCCCGCCACTTTGGGCGACGGGACCGGCGAACGTATCACGCCTGACTGCCTTACTTCTTGTCGTCGACTTCCGAGAATTCGGCATCGACCACATCATCGCTCTGGGGCGCTTCCTCGGGAGAGGGCGAGGCGGCGGCGGCCTGTTCTTTCTCGTAGATCGCTTGACCAAGTTTCATAGCGACCTGTGCGAGCGCCTGGGCCTTCTCGGTCATCTTCGCGGAATCGCCGCCTTCGACCGCTGTCTTGGCTTCGGCAATCGCCGCCTCGATCTCGCCCTTAAGGCCCGCGTCGACCTTGTCCCCATGCTCCTGGAGCTGGCGCTCGGTCGAGTGGATCAGGCTCTCGGCGTTGTTCCTAGCCTCGGCCGCCTCGCGGCGCTTCTTGTCCTCGTCGGCGAACTGCTCGGCATCCTTCACCATCTGCTCGATGTCGGACTCCGAGAGGCCGCCCGACGCCTGGATCTTGATCTGCTGTTCCTTGCCGGTGCCCTTGTCCTTGGCATGGACGTTGACGATGCCGTTTGCGTCGATGTCGAAGGTGACCTCGATCTGCGGCACGCCTCGCGGCGCCGGGGGAATGCCGATCAGGTCGAACTGGCCGAGCAGCTTGTTGTCCGCGGCCATTTCGCGTTCACCCTGGAAGACGCGGATGGTGACGGCGCTCTGATTGTCGTCGGCCGTCGAATAGGTCTGCGACTTCTTGGTCGGGATCGTCGTGTTGCGGTCGATCATCCGGGTGAACACGCCACCCAGCGTCTCGATACCCAGCGACAGAGGGGTCACGTCCAGCAGCAGCACGTCCTTGACGTCGCCCTGGAGCACGCCCGCCTGGATCGCCGCACCCATCGCCACCACCTCATCGGGGTTGACCCCGGTATGCGGCTCCTTGCCGAAGAAGCTCTTCACGACCTCGCGGACGCGCGGCATGCGGGTCATGCCGCCGACCAGGACGACCTCATCGACGTCGCCGGCCTTGATGCCCGCATCGGCCAGCGCCTTCTTGACCGGATCGATCGAGCGCTGGATCAGCGGCTCGACGAGACGCTCCAGATCCGAACGGCTAATCGACTTGACAAGGTGCTTCGGACCGGTCGCATCAGCGGTGATGAAGGGCAGGTTGACCTCGGTGGTCTGCGCCGAGGACAGCTCGATCTTGGCCTTCTCGGCGGCTTCCTTGAGCCGCTGGAGCGCCAGCCGGTCCTTCGTCAGATCGATGCCTTCGGCCTTCTGGAAATCCGAAGCCAGGAACTCGACCAGCTTGGCGTCGAAGTCCTCGCCGCCCAGGAAGGTATCGCCGTTGGTCGACTTCACCTCGAACACGCCGTCGCCGATCTCGAGGATCGAGATGTCGAAAGTGCCGCCGCCGAGATCGTAGACCGCGATCGTCTTGCCCTCATTCTTCTCGAGTCCATAGGACAGCGCGGCGGCGGTCGGCTCGTTGATGATGCGCAGCACCTCGAGGCCCGCGATCTTGCCGGCATCCTTGGTCGCCTGGCGCTGGGCGTCGTTGAAATAGGCCGGGACGGTAATCACCGCCTGGGTCACGGTCTCGCCCAGATAGCTTTCGGCGGTTTCCTTCATCTTCTGCAGCGTGAAGGCCGAAATCTGCGACGGCGAATAATCTTCGCCGCCCGCCTGCACCCAGGCATCGCCATTCGGACCCTTGACGATGTGATAGGGAACCAGCTCGGTGTCCTTCTTGGTGATCGGATCGTCGAACCGGCGGCCGATCAGGCGCTTGACCGCGAAAATCGTGTTGTCCGGATTGGTGACCGCCTGGCGCTTCGCCGGCTGGCCGATGAGGCGTTCGCCATCCTTGGCGAAGGCGACGATCGAAGGCGTCGTGCGGGCGCCTTCCGCATTTTCGATGACCTTGGGCTTTCCGCCCTCCATGACGGCTACGCAGCTGTTGGTCGTGCCCAGATCGATACCGATAACCTTAGCCATTCCAGTCCTTTCAAACCCCCAAATGGCAATCTCGTCCATGCCCCCAGATAACGAGGCGAGCATGAGGCAGATCGCGTTGAACGTGGGCGATATAGGAGGGGATTCGATTGCTGCAAGACGCAAGCGGCGTTAATTGCCGTCCTGTTTTCCAAGGAGTTCCGGATGCGTCGCCAGCTCGCCCTCAGCTTTGCCCTTCTCACCCTCGCCGCATGCCATTCCCAGGGTCCCGAAAAGCCGGTCGTGAAAGATGCGTGGGTGCGGCTCGCAGCGGTGCCGGGCCGGCCGGCCGCGGGCTACTTCACTCTCAAGGGATCAGACCAGGATGATCGGCTCTTGAGCATCGACAGCGCCGCGGTGGACAAGATAGAGTTGCACCAGGTCAGAACGAGCGGGGGCGTGATGACAATGCGGCAGATGGCCGATCTTCCATTGCCCGCTGGTGCGACGGTCGAATTCGCGCCCGGCGGCAACCATGCCATGATGTTCGGCGTCGATGGGCGAATCACGCCGGGGACAGGCATCCCCATGCTCTTTACCTTCAAGAGCGGCGCCAAGGTCGAGGTGGAGGCCAAGACCATAGCCGCCGGTGGCGACATGGACGGCATGCACCACTGATGGCGACCGCCCCGCAACGTTCCTCACCGGTCTTCCTGGTCGCCGCGGCGCGAACGGGGACGGGGACGCTGCGGCACATGCTGGCTTGTCACCGCGATATCGCCTTCGCGCCCGAGTTCGATTTCCTTGTCGACGCAATCAGCCCCGAAGGGCGCTTCATGAAGCGCGAGGCGTTCTTGCGCTCGATCGAGTTCGATATCGGCTACAAGCGGCTCGGCCTGGTGATCCCGCAAGGGCTCGCCTTCTCCGGGATCGCCCAGAATCTGATGGAACAGGTCGCCGCGGCCAAGCCCGGCGCGGTAGCTGTCGGCGCCACGATCCAGCGCCATTTCGATCGGCTGATCTGGCTTTGGCCCGATGCCCGCTTCATCCATCTGGTCCGCGACGGTCGTGATGTCGCCTATGCCCATGTCCGGGCGGGCAAGGCGGGCGATTTATGGCACGGCATAGCCGACTGGGTCGAAGCCGAAATGCTCTGGGACCGGATGTCCCATAAGCTGCCGCCCGATCGCCAGATCACGATCAAATATGAAGTACTGGCAAGCGAACCCGAACATGAGCTGCGCCGGCTCTGCCAGTTTCTCGGCCTGGATTTCGATCCGGCGATGCTCGAACCGGCAGGCGCGCCGCCGCGGCAGGATCTCGGCCGTTGGCGCAAATCGGATCCGGCCGAGCTTTCCGCGGCCGAGCACCGCGCGGCGCGCTGGCTGCTCCAGAACGGCTACTTCCTGAGCGGCACGGTGCGGCCTCCGTCGATCCTCCGCCGCGCCGCGCTCAGCGTCAAGAACCGGCTGGCTGTCTCGAACCGGCGACGCGAGCTGCTCGGCACCGGGCTGTGGCTCAAGGGTGCCTATACGGCCCGGTTCGGCGGGAGGAAGGCGAAGACGCGCCTGAAGCGCCAGCAGAGCGAGCTATTGGCCAAGGGCGAGGAATAACCGTCGCCCCCGCTCAGGCGTCCGGCGCCTTCGCCACACCGACCAGCGCCGGGCGCAGCAGCCGGTCCTTGATCATGTAGCCGGTCTGCATCTCCTGGATCACGGTGCCCGGCTCGGCCTCGGCATGGGGAAGTTCGACCATCGCCTGGTGGCGATTGGGATCGAGCTTGGCGCCCATAGCGTCAATCTTCGTGATTCCGTTGCGCTGGAACACGTTGTCGAGCTCCTTGGCGGTCATCTCGATGCCGGTCAGCATCGGCTTGATCCGCTCATCCTCGCGCAGCTCGGCCGGCATCGCCTGGAGCGCGCGCGACAGATTGTCGGCCACCGAGAGGATATCCCGCGCGAAACCGGTCGCCGCATAGGCCGACGCGTCGGCTTTCTCCTTTTCGAGTCGGCGGCGAACGTTCTGGGTCTCGGCCTGCGCATAGAGTACCTCGTTGCGCAGCTTCTCCAACTCGCCCTCGAGCTTGGCGAACGGGCTTTCGGGTTCGCTCGACTCTTCGACCGCCGGGGTTTCAACGTCGCTTTCGCCGCTATTCTCTTCGCTCATACCTTCTTCCGATTGATATCGCGGGCCGCGCCCGCCGTCGTTTCGCGCGCTGATATAGTCAAACCGAGCCGATCGACCAGTGGTTGCGTGCATTTAGGGAGTCTTCCGCGTTCAATAACCCGATCGGCCTCATCTTGTTTCAGCATGACGATCCCGGAAACAGCGGCTAGTGGCGAACCATGTCGATCCTCGACGCTCATCGCGAGGCGCTAGGCCTTGTCGCAAGACGTTCGCGCACGCGCACGCTGCTCGTTCGGCGGGGGCACGATTTCGCGTCGAACGATTATCTGGGGTTGGCCAATTCGCCCGAACTCAGGGCAGCGGTGGCCGGGGCGCTCGAACGAGGCGTCGCGGTCGGCGCGGGCGGATCGCGGCTGCTGCGCGGCAACGACCCGGAACATGAGGCGCTCGAGGCCGATGCCGCCGCCTTTTTCGGCTGCGAGGCGGCATTGTTCTTCTCGACGGGCTTCGCCGCCAACAGCGCGATCTTCTCGACCTTACCGGCGGGACGCGACCTGATCGTCCATGATGCGCTGATCCACGCAAGCGCACATGAGGGAATGCGGCTCGGACGCGCGACCGCCATTGCGGCCGCGCATGGCCAGGTTCAGGCCTTTGCCGATGTGATTCGCGGTTGGCGCGCCGGCGGCAACAGGGGCCGCGTCTGGATCGCGGTCGAAAGCCTTTACAGCATGGATGGCGATACGGCGCCGCTGGAGGCGCTGGCCGAACTGGCCGATCGCGAAGAGGCTTTCCTGATTATCGACGAGGCGCACGCCACCGGTGTATTCGGGCCGGACGGCCGGGGCCTCGCCGCCGGGCTCGACGGGCGCGACAATGTCGTGACGCTCAGGACGTGCGGCAAGGCGCTCGGCTGCGAGGGCGCGCTGGTATGCTGTCCCCGCGTGCTCGCCGACATCTTGATCAACAAGGCGCGCAGCTTCATCTTTTCGACCGCCCCCTCCCCGCTGTCAGCCGCGGCCGTGCGCGCGAGCCTGAAGCTCATCCGCGATCAGCCCGAGCGGCGCGAGCGGCTGGCGCGGTTGATCGCCTTCGCCGGCACATGCCTGGCCGAGACCGGCACGCAGATCCTGCCGGTCATCCTCGGCGAGGACGCGCGGACGATGACGGTCGCGGCCGAGCTCCAGCAGCGCGGCTTCGACGTGCGCGGCATCCGCCCGCCGACCGTTCCGGCCGGAACCTCACGGCTGCGCGTCTCGCTGACGCTCAACGTCGACGAAGCGATCGTCGCCGCGCTGGCCGAGGCCATCGCCGAGGTGACGTTATGACCCAGGCGATCGTCGTCACCGCGACCGACACCGATGCCGGCAAGACGATCTTCGCCGCCGGCCTGACCCGGGCTATCGACGGCTGTTACTGGAAGCCGGTCCAGGCCGGGCTCCAGGGCAGCACCGACAGCGATACCGTGCGACGCCTGTCCGGCCTGCCCGCCGACCGTATCCTTCCTGAAGCCTATCGGCTTGCCACCCCCGCTTCGCCGCACCACGCCGCGGCGATCGACCAGGTCGTGATCGATCCCTCACTGCTCGATCCGCCGCAGTGCGACCGGCGCATCATCATCGAAGGCGCCGGCGGGCTGCTGGTGCCGCTGGCTGGCGGCTTGCTGTTCGCGGACATCTTCGCGCGCTGGAGCTTCGAAACGGTGATCGTCGCGCGCACGACGCTCGGCACGATCAACCACAGCCTGCTGACCGTCGAGGCGCTGCGCGCGCGCGGCATCCCGATCCTCGGCGTCGCCTTCGTCGGCGAGGCCAATGAGGAGAGCGAGCATAGCATCGCCGCGATCGGGCGCGTAAAGCGTCTCGGGCGGCTGCCCCGGCTCGATCCGCTCGACGCCGCCAGCCTCGCCGCTGCCTTCGATGCGGCCTTCGATCTGCGAGATTTCACGCCATGAGTTCGCCGGTCTGGCATCCCTTCACCCAGCACGGCCTGGGCGAGGACATTCCGCTGATCGTCCGCGCCGAGGGGGTCGCGCTGTTCGCCGCGGACGGTCGGCGCCATATCGATGCGATCTCGTCCTGGTGGGTCACGACCCACGGCCATTGCCATCCGCGGATCATGACCGCCATCGCAAAGCAGACCGAGCAACTCGACCAGCTGATCTTCGCCGGCTGGACCCATCAGCCCGCCGAGACGCTCGCGGAGGAACTGGTCCGCATCACCCCGGCCCCGCTCGAACATGTCTTCTTTTCGGACAGCGGGTCGACCAGCGTAGAGGTCGCGCTCAAGATGGCGCTCGGCACCTGGCTGAACCGGGGCGAGCCCAGGCACCGCATCGCGGTGATGGAGCATAGCTATCATGGCGACACGATCGGGGCGATGTCGATCGGTGCGAGGGGCGTCTACAACCGAGCCTATCGGCCGCTGCTGTTCGACGTGGACGCCATCCCGTTTCCGGCCGGCGACGGGGGTGATACGATCGCCGCGCTCGAACGGCTTTGCGCCGGGGAACCGCCCGCCGCGCTGATCGTCGAGCCGCTGATCCTCGGCGCCGGCGGGATGATGATCTATCCGCCGCATGTGCTCAAGTCGCTGCGCGACATCTGCACGCGCGAGGGCGTGCTGTTCATCGCCGACGAGGTGATGACCGGCTGGGGCCGTACCGGCACCTTGTTCGCCTGCGACCAGGCGGGCATTTCCCCCGACATCATGTGCCTCTCGAAGGGGCTGACCGGGGGCGCGGTGCCGCTCGCGGTGACGCTCGCCACCAAGGAGATCTTCGACGCCCATCTATCGACCGACCGGGCCAAGATGTTCTTCCACTCCTCGAGCTACACCGCCAACCCGATCGCCTGCGCCGCCGCCAACGCGAACCTCGCCATCTGGCGCGAGGAGCCGGTGCGCGAGCGGGTGCTCGACCTCGTGTTCCGCCAGACGCGGCGGCTGAACGCGCTCGACCATCCCGCGATCGTCAACAAGCGTCAGATCGGCACGATCACCGCGATGGAGTTTGTCGATCCCTATGGCGATTATCTCTCGGCAATGGGCCCGGCGCTCGGCCGCTACTTCCGCAGGCGCGGGCTGCTGCTGCGGCCGATGGGTAACACCGTCTATGTGATGCCGCCCTATTGTATAGACGATAACGATCTCGACGCGATCTACGAGGGGATCGCGGCGGCGGCGCGGGAGGTCTCGGCATGAAGAAGGAGATTTTCGCGGCAATCCTGCTGCTCGTGCTGCTGCTGCCGATGTTTGCGGGCATCCGCCGGATCAAGAACCTGCCGAAGAAGGATCCGGACGATCAGGACCCGGATTCCTAGATGAGCGCTTAGCTGAGTTCAGCGTCCGCCGATGGTCCAACGATAGATATGGGCTTGTCCGGCAGGCACGATCTGCTCCGGCCGCCAGCCGGCCATGTCGTGATAATAGCTGACGATGCGCGTTCCGGGGCGCAGCTCTTTCAGCAGCCTTGGTTTCAGCTTGCGGTTTAGAGCACCGAACCTGAAATTTGAATCGCTTGGGATTCCCCTGGCGAGAGATTTG
>CAMLSA010000094.1 GCA_946482655.1 uncultured Sphingomonas sp.
CCGAGTTCGCCGATCGGCGCACCACCAAGTCAATCGACGGCAAGCCTGTCACTGGCTGGTTCACCGAAGATTTCACGCTTGCCGAGCTGAAAACTCTCCACGCGCGCGAGCGGTTGCCACGGCTTCGCCCCGCCAACACGGCCTGGCCGGACGAGCGGATCGCCACCTTCGACGAGGCGCTGGCGCTGGTCCGCGCGGCGGGCCGGCGGACCGGCATCTATCCCGAAACAAAGCACCCGACCTATTTCGCGTCGATCGGCAAGCCGATGGAGCAGGCGCTCGTCGATGCCCTGGGACGGGCGGGGTTCACGCGCGCGAGCGATCCGGTGTTCATTCAGTCGTTCGAGGTGTCGAACCTCAAGGCGCTGCGCCGGATGACGAGGTTGCGTCTCGTCCAGCTCATCGAGGGGAATGCTCCGCCCTATGATCAGATCATGGCGGGCACGGGGTTGACGATGGCCGATATGCTCACACCCGAGGGGCTCAAGGCGATCGCCGGCTATGCGGACGCGATCGGCCCGCACAAGTTGCTGATCGAACCGCGCGACGCGGCGGGCCGCGCCTTGCCGCCGACCAGCCTGGTCGCCGATGCCCATGCCGCCGGACTCCTCGTCCACGCCTGGACCTTCCGGAGCGAGAATATCTTCCTGCCAGCCGGTGATCGAAGCGGGCCGGACCAGGCTGGCCATGGCAACGCCACCGCGGAATATCGTCGCTTCTTCGGCTATGGCGTCGACGGCCTGTTCAGCGATTTTCCCGCCGAAGCCGTCGCGGCCCGGGCAAGGGCCGGCGGGTAATCTCGGGCCGCGGTTTCTTGCCTTGCTAAGCCGCCGCCACTTCACATTGCCGTCGCGCGATGCCACATGGCGCTCATGAGCGAACAAGTCGCAGGAATTGCGCAGACCCAGCACCCCCTGGTGCGCCGCCTTCTCGCGGCCAATCCGGGGCCGTTCACCTATACCGGCACTCAGACATATCTGGTCGGCAGGCGTGACGTCGCGGTGATCGATCCGGGGCCCGACCTGCCGGGCCAGGTCGACGCGATCGTCCATGCGATCGGCGCCGCACCGCTCAAGGCGATCATCTGCACCCACACCCATCGCGACCACAGCCCGGCGGCGGCCGAGCTCAAGGCCCGCACCGGCGCGCCGATTATCGGCTGCGCACCGGTGGCGGTCGACGACAGCGGGCCGCGCGCCGACGCGCCGTTCGATCGCAGTTATGCCCCCGACGCCGTGCTGCGCGACGGTGAGCGGATCGAAGGGGACGGCTGGACGCTCGAGGCGCTGCACACACCGGGCCACACGTCCAACCATGTCTGCTATGCGCTGCCCGAGGCCCAGGCGATGTTCAGCGGCGATCATGTGATGGGCTGGTCGACCACTGTTGTGAGCCCCCCCGACGGCGACATGGCGCGCTATATGGAAAGTCTGGACCGGCTGATGATGCGTGAGCAGGACGCGATCTATTATTCGGCGCATGGCGATCCGATCGAGCGGCCCCAGCGCTTCGTGCGCGGCCTGATTGGTCACCGGAAGCAGCGCGAGGGACAGATCCTGCGATTGCTCGAAAAGCGGGTAGGCGTGATTCCCGAAATGGTGACGGTGATGTATGCGGGGGTCGACAAGGGCCTCCATGCCGCCGCCGGCCTGTCGGTGCTCGCGCATCTGATCGATCTTGAGACTCGCGGCATCGTCCGTCACAACGATGCCCGGTGGTGCCTGGCGGCCTGAGCCGCCTCTGGAGAAGCTAGTTATGAACGCCCCCGTGGAGAGACTGAGCGGCCTGGACCTGCGCGCCGAGATCGACCGGCTGCGCAAGGAGCGCAATGCCGTGATTCTCGCGCATTATTACCAGGCACCCGAGATCCAGGACCTAGCCGACTTCGTCGGCGACAGCCTCGATCTGTCGCGCAAGGCGGCGGCGACAGATGCCGATGTGATCGCCTTTTGCGGGGTACGCTTCATGGCCGAGGTGGCGAAGATCCTGTCACCGGAGAAGACGGTGATCCTGCCCGACATGGATGCCGGCTGCAGCCTGGAGGACAGCTGCCCGCCGGAGGAGTTCGCCCGTTTCCGCGCAGCGCATCCCGACCATCTCGCGTTGACCTATATCAACTGCTCGGCGGCGGTGAAGGCGCATAGCGACATCATCGTTACCTCATCCTCCGCCGAGACGATCCTGGCGCAGCTTCCGCTCGACCAGAAGATCATTTTCGCACCCGATCGCCATCTCGGCGGTTATTTCTCGCGCAAGACCGGGCGCGAAATGCTGCTCTGGGAAGGCAGCTGCATCGTCCATGAGGCCTTTTCGGAGACCGAACTGCTCAAGCTCAAGGCAAGACATCCGGACGCGCCGATCGCCGCCCATCCCGAATGTCCGGTTCATATCCTCGACCATGCCGATTATGTCGGCTCGACCCGCGGCATCCTCGATTATGTACTGAAGACCGAGGGCGACACCTTCATCGTCGCGACCGAGCCGCACATCATCCACCAGATGGAGAAGGCGGCACCGCACAAGACCTTCATCGGCGCGCCAGGGGCGGATGGCAACTGCAACTGCAACATGTGCCCCTATATGGCGCTCAACACGATGGAAAAGCTCTACCTAGCGCTGCGCGACCTGACCCCTCGTATCGAGGTTGACGAGCCGACGCGGATCGCCGCCAAGCGCTCGCTCGACCGGATGCTCGAGATGACCGGCGGGCTTTCGGGGCCCGACGTGGGGCGGCCGACTTTCAAGTAATCGTCGCTCCGGCGGAGGCCGGGACCGCAGAGGCTCCTGCGATGCGCGACTCTCTTGCGGCCCCGGCCTCCGCCGGGGCGACGACATGGGCCAAGGAATGACGAGCTTCACTCTCCCCGATTTCGACCTCGATGCCTTCGTCCGCGCCACACTCACCGAGGATATGGGCCAGGGCGGCGACGTCACCTCCGCGGCGACGATTCCCGCCGAGGCGCTGTTCGAGGGCGTGATGGCGAGCCGCGATGCGATCTGCGTGGCAGGGCTGCCGCTGGCGGAGGCCTTCTTCCGTGCGCTCGATCCCGACGTGGAGATCGAGAGACTCGTCCGCGACGGTGCGCGCGCGGCGAGAGGCAGTGTGCTGATGCGGCTGCGCGGGAAGGCGCGGGCGCTGCTCACTGCCGAGCGGTCGGCGCTCAACACTGTCCAGCACCTTTCGGGCGTGGCTACGCTGACGGGCGCCTATGTCGACGCGATAGCCGGCACCGGTGCGACCCTGCTCGATACTCGCAAGACCATCCCCGGACTGCGCGTGCTGGAGAAATATGCGGTACGTATGGGCGGCGGCACCAACCACCGGATGCGGCTCGACGATGCGGCGATGATCAAGGACAACCACGTCGCGATCGCCGGCGATATCGCCGAAGCGGTGCGCCGCGCCGTGGCCGCGGGTATCGAACGGATCATTGTCGAGGTCGACAGGATGGACCAAATCGAACCCGCCCTGGCCGCGGGCGCCACCCATCTTCTGCTCGACAATATGGATCCGCCGACCCTGCGTGGCGCCGTGACCCTGGTGGGCGGGCGAGTGCCGACGGAAGCATCGGGCGGCGTGCGGCTCGATACGATCAAGGCAATCGCGCGGACCGGGGTCACCTATATCTCGGTAGGTCGGTTGACCCAGTCGGCGCCGGCGGCCGACATCGGCCTCGATTTCAGCGCGATCTGATGCGGACGGGCCTGCTGCTCGCCGTCGCGGCGCTGTTGAGCGGCACGGCCTGTTCGAAGACCACTAGCTGCGAGATCCCCGCCGATGTGCCGCAACCGCGGCTCGAAGGCCCGACTATCGACGAACCGCGCCGGTTGCTGCCGATCGGCGGCTATACGCTGGCCCTGACTTGGTCGCCGCAGCGCTGCGCCAGCCGTATGACCAGCCCGATGGACCATCTGCGTTGCAGCGGCGAGGCCGGCAAGTTCGGTTTCACCCTGCATGGCTTGTGGCCGGACGGTGAGGGAAGGAAATGGCCGCAATATTGCGCGCCGACCCGCCTGGTTTCCGAGAAGGTGATCCGCGAGCATCTGTGCGCTATTCCATCACCTCAGCTGATTCAGCATGAATGGGAGAAGCACGGTACCTGCATGGCCAAGACGCCAGCCGAATATTTCGCGAAGAGCGAAGCGCTGTTCGGTAAGCTGCGCTTTCCGGACATGGATGAGCTGAGCGGCGAGGCGATGACGGCAACGGCTTTCCAGCAGGCCTTCGCCGTGGCGAACGAGGGGATGCGCGCCGATCAGATGCGGCTGAAGGTCAGCGGGGCTGGCTGGCTTGAGGAAGTGCATATCTGTCTCGACAAGAGGCTCGAGCGGCGGAGTTGCCCCGCGTGGCAGGGCGGAGCGAAGGCGGATCGGCCGATAAGGATCAGGTGAGGCCGAAATCGCCCCTCGCCAAAGGCCCTGTCGGGGAAGTGAGGTCAGGAAGAAGGATTGTCCCGCCCCTTGAATCCCTGGGCGATCACATACCATTCCGACGAATCCTTGCGGCTTGCCGGGGGTTTGGCGTGCTTGACCGTCGTGAACAGCCGCTTGAGCTCGGCAACCAGCATGTTGTCCGCGCCGCCGGCTAGCACCTTGGCGACGAAGGCCCCCCCGGGACGCAGCACTTCGCTGGCGAATTGGCAGCCGGCCTCGACCAGCGCCATGGTGCGCAGATGATCGGTCTGTGGATGGCCGACGGTGTTCGCCGCCATGTCCGACAGGACGATGTCGGCGGGGCCGCCCAACGCCTCGGCGAGCAGAGCGGGGGCCTCATCGGTCATGAAGTCCATCTGGAGGATCGTTGCGCCGTCGATCGGATCGGTCGGCAGCAGGTCGATCCCGACCACCGCCGCCTGGGGACAAAGTTTCCGCACCACCTGCGTCCATCCTCCCGGTGCAATGCCGAGGTCGACCACCCGCTTCGCTCCCCGAAGGAAGTGAAACCGCTCGTCGAGTTCGATCAGCTTGTAGGCGGCGCGTGAGCGATAGCCTTCGGCTTGTGCCTTGCGGACATAGGGATCGTTGAGCTGACGCTGGATCCATTTGATCGAAGATGCGCTGCGCCCCTTGGCTGTCTTGATGCGCTGGCGCCCGCCGCCCGTACCCCGGGTCATTGCGAGAGCCTGGCCCGGTCGCGCGCCATCAGCGAACGGAGGATGCCCTCGCGAATGCCGCGATCGGCGATGCCGAGCCGTTCGGCTGGCCAGATATCCAGGATTGCATCGAGAATGGCGCAGCCCGCCACCACCAGATCCGCGCGCTCATGGCCGATACAGGCGAGCTCGGCCCGCTCCGCCACCGTCATGCCCGCCAGTCGGGCGCTGATCTCACGCATCGCGGTGACGGGGACGATCAGCCCGTCGATTTGACGCCGATCATAGCTCGGCAGGTCGAGATGGACACTGGCGAGCGTGGTGACGGTGCCGCTGGTCCCCAGCAGGCGGCCCGGGCGATGGCCCGGATCGAGCTTGGCCACGAACTGCGCGAAGCCCTCGCTGACGCGTGCGCGCATTCGGGCATAGCTGGTCAGAAGGCTGTCTCGGTCCTCGCCCATATGGGGTTCGGTCTCCGACAGCGAGACGACGCCCCAGGGCGCGGAGAACCAGTCGATCACGCGCGGCGGGCTGTTGTCGGCGTCGATCAGGATCAGCTCGGTCGAGCCGCCGCCGATGTCGAACACCAGGGCGCTGCCTTCGCCGGGTTCGAGAAGCGCGTGGCAGCCGAGCACCGCCAACCGCGCTTCTTGCTCGGGGGTGATGATCTCGAGCGCGATGCCGGTTTCGCGATAGACCCGCTGGACAAACTCCCGTCCGTTGGTGGCGCGACGGCAGGCCTCGGTGGCGACGGAGCGGACCAGCGACACGCGCCGGCGGCGCAGCTTGTCGGCGCAGACCGACAAGGCACTCACCGCGCGATCCATCGCGACCTCGGACAGCTTGCCGGTGGCAGCCAGTCCTTCGCCAAGACGGACGATGCGCGAGAAGGCATCGACAACGACGAAGCCGTCCTCGGACGGCCGGGCGATCAGCAGTCGGCAATTGTTGGTGCCGAGGTCAAGCGCCGCATAGCTGTGACGCGGTATGCCGTACGGGGAAGGGGGATGCGCCCGGCGCCCCCCTTCACGTGGGGGACGCGGCGCGGCCTGATCGGGGCCATGCACCATGATATTCATTCTCGTCTATCGCCATGCGCCGAAAAACCGCACGGAACTTGAGAACGAGACTAGTGCGTGGCGCAACGAACGGCAAGGGCGCCCACCCGCCACCGTTGACAGGCCCGGCAGCCCTCCTTATGTCGCCCGCTCTGGCTTGGTGCCCCGTCGTCTAAAGGTAAGACTACGGACTCTGACTCCGTCAATTGAGGTTCGAATCCTCACGGGGCATCCATATGTCGTGAAAACAAGTTCTGCAGGCGCGGGGGCCATTCCTACACGCAAAAGGACTGGTTGTTCAAAGCCGCATCACCGCCGTCTCGATCAGCCCTGCGAGATTGGTGACCGCTGCGTGGGCGGACTGCTGCACGGCCATGCCATAAGCAATCCGTGGAAGCGGCGCCCCCCCGAAATCCAGCGGTTCGAACCTATTTCCAATGAAGGCGGGCGTGCGGCAGGTTATCGCAAGGCCGCTCTCAACAGCCGCCCGCAGCACCGCGACGCTTGGCGTTTCGAGCGCCACCGCATAGGGCCGATTAGACGCATCGAGCATCGAGGTCGCGGCGTCTCGGAACAGGCAGGGCTTCGTCATGATCGCGATGGGCAGCACTGGCTGCAAAGTTAGATCCGGATCGCCGAGCCACGTCATCTGGGCGGTCGCGACCGCCTTCTCGTCGTCGGGGCTCGCCATATAGAGGGTGATATCGAGCAGACCGGCCGCGAACTGGTCCTGCAGCTCCGCCGAATTACCGATCCGTATCTCCATCCTGATGTCGGGGTTGAGCCGTTTGAACCGCTCCAGGACGCCCGATAGGATCAAATCGGCGAAGTCCTGAACCATGCCGATCTTGATCGGGCCGGCGATGCGGCCGCCGATGGACGCGATTAGCTCGTCGTTCAATGCCAGTATCGTGCGCGCGCAGGTCAGCAGGCGCTCGCCGGCGGGCGTCAGCTTCATCGACCCATGCTGGCGACTGAAGATCGGCTGCTGAATGATCTCCGCCAGCCGCTTCATCTGTAGGCTCAGTGCCGATTGGGTCAGAAACACATGTTCGCTGGCCCTCACCATCGAACCTGTATCAACGATTGTCACGAAACTGCGAAGCAGATCCGTCGGCAGATTGATCCGCATCTTCTTCCTTTGTCCCGCGCCGTTTCCCGGCCTAACCTTGGCTTCCGCCCTCTACGAGCGCCGCCGAATCTTGCATGAGCTGGTAAATTTTAGCGCACAAAACACCTCTCTTAAAATACTCATTAGCCATATATATGATTTGTATTTTTTTGTATCCCGAAATCAAGAGTGTTTTGGAATACCGGGGATCCGCCGTGGGTCCCATGCTGCGCGTCGTATTTTCACATGGCCCATGGTTTTTTTGGTACTGGCGATATATATAAGTATTTCTTGTTTATTTTGTATCGTTATATTTTTCCTGGGAAAGAAATTGATTTAGTCCTAATAATATAGGACGCATACGGAGTTTATTTTATTAGGTTATAAACGCTTTACAGTTCAGGGTCGTGATTAGTGTAAAAAATAAACAAGAGGATACCTCTCATAGAGTGATTAGGTTCTTATTCCTCTAATTGTGTCGCAAATATTGATATATTTGACTTATCTCTAATGAGATTCTCGCCAACGTCGACCGACAAGAATCTCAGTGTACTGAAGACTCTTCCAGTGGGTGTTGACCGCGGATATAATTTCTAATGACGGTTTCATGATTTCAGATGGCCGATTTGTCGAAAGCTATGGTCGGCACCGCTCGTTACTTCTGGCGTGATCGCTGTTTCTCGTTGGCAGTGCGGTGGATGTCCTGTCGCCCCACCAACCATGCTCGTAGCGGGGCGGATGGAGTGGGCGCTGATGATCGGTCCGCGGATCGATCGTCCGATATCGTTTACGATTTCACCCGCTTCTCTCCCAGCTCCCAGCTCGGCGTCTGGATCTGTGTCGCGGGCATGGCGATCGCATATACGAGTTTTCGCCAGAAAAGGGCGGCCGAGGCTTCCCCCTAATAGTGTTGGGCCATCAGCGACCGGAGCAATCCGCCTCGAACTGCCGATTGCGCATGGCCGCTCACGCGTTTGCTTCGATCTTCGAGTTCCAGCGGGGCGCCGTCGATTCCATCTCGAGCGCGCGTTGAACCTGCGCGAGCGTGAAATCGTCGCGGCATTTCTCCGCCCAGCGCGTCATTGGCGACGTATCCACGCCCAGTTTCTCCGCCCAGCGCCAGATCACGAGACTGAACGCGTCGGCAAGACCGAACCGATCGCCGACAAGATATTTCCTGTCCGGCGAGCACAACGCGTTCAGTCGATCGAGATGTTCGACAAACCGGGGCCTGCCATCGACCTTTAGAGCCTGTTGCGCGTCATTATCGTCGGTGAATCGCTCGCTCCGCAGAATCTGCGCGACATGGACATGAATGTTTGTCGAAAACCAACTGAGAAGCTCGTAGACCCGCGCCGTTGCGAACGGATCGTCATGTGGAAGAAGGCCGGCGTGGGGAAAGCAATGCGCGATATAGGTCAGGACGGCGACAGATTCCGTAACCGCACGTTCGCCCACCATCAGCACGGGCACTCTTCCAAGTGGATTGATCGCCTTAAACTCCGGGCTTCGCTGATCGCCTGCCGCCATATCCAACCGTAGCGGCTGATAGGACGCGCCGGCCTGCTCGAGGGCGATCATCGCTGCGAACGCGCAGCTATTGGGTCCAAAGAAAAGCTTCAGCGCCATCAGACCGTCCATTCCTCCAATGCACAAGCTAGATAGAGAGCACAGACAACCGATGCGCAGTGAGGTCAATTGAGTTATAAAAATAATGATGACGAGATTATTTTATCCTGATTGGCTATTTCGATCTTAAATATTCTGTATTGATCTTAGTGATTTGACTTGCCGGGGGACTGTGGATGTATCGCCGCGCACAACGATGCAGCAAGACGACACTCACCGAGCGCGGATCGGGGCTTGGCGTTGACGGGGAAGCTCGGTAGGCGAAAGTTCTCTCACATGGTCCAAGGAAGAAAAACGGCTCGCTTTCGCGACTTCATCGGCGGCTTCGAGAGACTGGTCGGACATCGGGACGAGCGCACGATTCTCGACAAGGGTGGCGAGTTGCTGGCCGAACTCGTCGGCGAGGACGACTGGCTGCCCGACGAGTGCGGAATTGCGGATCCGGCGCGCTATAGCCAATATCTGTTATACTGCGACAGCCGGGAACGCTTTTCCGTAGTCAGCTTCGTCTGGGGACCCGGGCAGTCGACGCCGATCCACAACCATACGGTGTGGGGCCTGATCGGTATCCTGCGGGGTGCCGAAATCAGTGAGCCCTGGATGCAAGCCGCCGACGGAGCTATGAAGCCGGCGGGAATGCCCCGCCGGCTCGCGCGCGGCGATATCGATCGCGTTTCTCCTTCGATCGGGGACATCCATCGCGTGATCAACGCCTATGAGGATCGCATCTCGATCAGCATCCATGTCTATGGCGGCAACATCGGCCGAATATCACGCGCTACCTTTGCGCCGGATGGTAGCGTCAAGCCGTTCACGTCCGGATACTCCAATACGCACAGTCCCACCTGGGACTCCTGAAAGAGAGCTTCCGCTTGCCCCCATCAATCTCCCCCACCGCCGTCCGCCAGCGTTTCCTGATGCGCGAGGAAACCGCATTGCTCGACCTTCGCGAGGAGGCGCAGTTTGCTCTCAACCATCCGCTGTTCGCGTCGCAGCTGTCCGCGGGGCGCATCGAGGTGGAGATACTCGATCGGGTACCGCGCAGGGGCTGCTGCATCGTCCTGTATGACGACGGCGATGGGCTGGTTGAGGATGCGTCGCGGCGCCTGGAATCCCTCGGCTATACCGATGTTCGCGTGCTGGAGGGCGGTTTGGATGGATGGAGAGCCGCAGGCTTCGAACTGTTTCAAGACGTTAACTCATACTGCAAAGCGTTCGGCGAGCTTGTCGAGCATCGACGCCACACTCCTTCGCTGGCCGCTCCGGACGTGCAGGCGCTGATCGACAGCTCCGCGGACATCAAGATCCTCGATGCGCGCCGTTTCGACGAATATGTGACGATGAGTATTCCAACGGGGACCAGCGTTCCGGGTGCGGAGCTCGTGCTGCGGGCGCCAGCCATGGCGCCGAACCCGGATACAACGATCATCGTGAACTGCGCTGGCCGCACTCGCAGCATCATTGGCACGCAGTCGTTGATCAACGCCGGCCTGCCCAACCGCGTCTTCGCGCTGCGCAACGGAACTATCGGGTGGACGCTGGCGGGCCAGAAGCTTGCCGTGGCGCAGGTGGACCGGGCGCCGCTTGCCGATGGAGAGTTCCTTGAGCAGGCGCGCAGGCAGGCGCGCGACGTGGCCTACCGTGCCGGCGTGCGACATGTCACACCGGCCGAGGCCGCAAAACTGGCTGATCCATCGAGGACGCTATACCGTTTCGACGTACGGCAACCCGACGAGTTTCGCGCCGGCCATATTCCCGGGTTTCGAAATGTACCGGGGGGCCAACTGGTGCAGGAAACCGACATGGCGGCGCCGGTGCGCGGTGCGCGCGTCCTTCTTGCCGATGATCTCGGTCCACGCGCGGATATGACCGCCTCTTGGCTGGCTCAGATGGGCTGGGACGTCTACGTCTTGACTGGCGGATTCGACGGCCCAATCGAGACCGGAGATGTCGGCCCGGCTCTGCCTCCGCGCCCGGCCGTGCCGGACATCGATGTCGAGCGGCTCCGTACCCTCCCGGACCGCGCTGTCACCATTATCGACCTCGCGACTTCACGACAGCATCGCGCCGGCCATATTCCCGGCGCGCGCTTCGCGTTGCGGCGCGACCTGCCGGCAATCGTGGCGGGCATGACCGGTCAGGCGGTGGTGCTCACCTGTCCCCAAGGTGCGCTCGCGGCCTTCGCCGCGCAGGATCTCGGTTCGCGCGACGTGCGCGTGCTCGCTGGCGGCACCGCGGCGTGGACCGCAGCCGGCTATGATGTCGAAAGGGGCTTGGAAGCGCCGCTCAGCGAACCAACCGATGTTTACAAGCGCCCCTATGAAGGGACCGATAACGCCATGGAGGCGATGCAGGCCTATCTCGACTGGGAATTCGGCCTGGTCGCCCAACTCCAGCGCGACGGTTCGCACGGCTTCTTCGTCGTATAGCATGCTGCGCGGGCTGCAGGATTGCCCCGCTAGACCTTGCGACGCCTGCCTCGCCGCCACTGGGGCGCGGGGCGGGTGCGATAGGCGCGACGTCAGAACTTGACCGTCAGTGAAGAACCCCAAGTCCGACCCAGGCCAGCAGGCACCACGTCGATGAAGGTCCCGCGGGCATTTCCCTGGCTGGTGTTGGTAAAGGTGCTGTCGTCGGTGATGTTCTTCACGAAGAAGGACGCGCTCAGCTCGAGATTGTCCCTGACGGGAAATTCATACCGGATGGAGGCGTCGAGCTTGGTGATCGAAGGGATGTTGCCCCGCGGATCGTTGAACACGCTCGTGTAGAAGCGGTCGGTATAGTAGAGAGCGGCGTTAAGTCCCATCCTGCCGCTGCCGACGCCGAACTCATAGTCGGACACCAGACTGGCCGTCCATTTGGGCGTACGCCTGATCTTCAGTCTGGACGCGTCGACCGGTCCCTGGCCGAGATTGGCCATGAAACTGAGATATTTCGCTTTCAGATAGCCGAACGAAGAGTTGATCGTCCATCCGCTGACCGGCACCAGCGCGAACTCGCCCTCTATACCCTGATATCGGGCCTCGGCGATATTGACCGTAGTCGTGCCCTGCGAGGCGCCTTGGAAGACGAGAATGGTTTCCTGCTTGTTCTTCAATGTGTTGTGATAGGCAGCCAAATTGAAGCGGGCGCGGCGATTCCAAAATTCCATCTTCAGGCCGGCCTCGAACGCATCCATGGTCTCGGGATCGAACGGGCCCAGGAAGTTGGCGTTGGCTGGGCGACCGTTGAAACCACCGGTATTGTAACCCCGGCTGTAGTTCACATATGCGAGTGCGTCGGCGTTGAACTTATATTCGAGCCCCACTTTGGGCGTGAGCTTGTTGAAGTCCGCCTTCTTCCGGCCGCGGCTGGCCACGGGACCCGTGAAGCGAACGATCCTCGTCGTCGACGGCACGCCCGCAAATCCCACGAAATCGATCTTCTTCTGGTCCCAGGTCTGGCGCGCGCCGACGGTCAGCCTAAGGCTGTCGGAGAAGCGATAGTCGGCCTGGAGAAAGAGCGCGTAAGATTTCGTCCACATCCGGGTATTGTACGAGCTTGCAGAATTCAGGAAGCTCGATCCCGGAGCGATCGGCGATATTCCCGCGAGATCCAGCGACGCACGCTGCTGAATGGAGTATTCGTTCGAGAAGAAAAATGATCCCGCCGTAAAATTGAACGGCCCGTCGAAAGACGATTCCAACCGAAACTCCTGCGACCATTGGTGGTAGGTCTGCGGACGGCTCGCGCGGAACAAGGCAAAGCGGGTGTAGTCGAAATCCGAGGTCTGATCTTCCTTGGATTTCCGAT
>CAMLSA010000095.1 GCA_946482655.1 uncultured Sphingomonas sp.
TCAGGTCGCGGACGACGAGCGCGGCGCGATCTGGATCCTGCCGCACGAAATTGCTGATCAATTCGACCCGATTGGCATAGCCGGGCGTCGCCTCGATCATATCGAGGGTGACTGGCTTGTTGGGGTCATGCAGCGCCTGCTGGGCGAGCACCGAGGCGATCTCGTTGCGCACCTGAGGGCTCGTGCCTTCGGGTATGCGGCCGCCGGATGCCGCCATCGCTTGCAGCGCCGCCTTCTTCTCCTCCGCAAAGGCGGCCCGGCGCTTCAGCAGCGGCTTGGCGACGCCGAAGACCAGCAGCGCGACGACGAGCAGCGCCGACAGGTTGCGGGCGAGCGTCGATACCCAGGGGGCTTCCCACCAGTTGGGCTTCACCTCGGCCTCCTGGGCGACGGCGAAGCTTCGCGCCGACAGGGCGACGACGTCGCCGCGGGCCTGGTCCGCGCCGATCGCGCCGCGCACCAGCGTCTCGATCGAGGCCAGCTCGGCGCGGCTGAACTTGCGGCTGCCTTCGCGCAGGGCCACCGCGACCGACAGGCGCTTGACTTGGCCGATCGGGTTGTGGGTGACCGAAACCTCGCGGCCCAGCTCATAGGTGCGGTTGTAGTTCTCCGATGTCTTGGCGGCCTCCGCGGCGGCGGCGGTGGTGCCGGCCGGAGCGGGTGCGTCGGCGGTCTGCTGGGGCGCTGCGGTCACCTGGCTCGCGGCCGGCGGCTGGTTCGACAGCGCGCCGGGAATGCCCCGGGCTTCGGCGCCGTTCTTGTCGCCGGTCCAGCTGCCCTGCTCGCTGCGAACGACCGCGGTATCCTTGGGATAGCTTTCGCGGGTCGCCTGGGTCTCGGTGAAGTCGACGTCCGCATGGACCTCGGCGGTGAAATTGCCGGGACCGACAATGGGCGTCAGTATCTTGTTGAGCGCGTCGAGATAGCGCTGCTCGATCTTGTTCTGGATGTCGACCTGGCGGGTCGATGCCTGGCTCATCGGATCGCTGCCCGAGGCTGAGAGCAGGCGTCCGGCCTGATCGACCACGGAGACGCCGTCGGGCGACAGGTTCGGCACCGACGAAGCGACGAGATGCACGATCGCCTGAACCTGCGAGTCCGCAAGGGCGCGGCCGGCTCGCAGGCGAAGCATCACCGACGCCTGCGGCTTGGCATCGTCACGCAGGAATACGCTGGGCGTCTCGGCGGCGACATGAACCTTGGCATTTTCGACCACATCGATTGCCTCGATCGTGCGGGCGAGATCCATCTCCCGCGCGGTGCGCAGCTTCTCGCCCTCGACCGCGCGGCTGGCGCCGAGGGGCAGCGATGAGATCAGCGTATCGCCGTCGGGCGCCGACTTGGGCAGCCCCTGCTGCGCGAGCAGCATCTTGGCCTGGTAGAAGCTGGTTTCCGGAACGGTCAGCGAGCCGGTGTCGCGATCGACCTGATAGGGGATGTTGGCCGCCTTGAGCGCATCGGCGACGGCCGCCTTGTCGGCATCGCCCATCCCGGCGAACAGGTCGCGCTGCGGCGCGCCCGCCATGGTCGACCACAGCAGCGCCGCGACGCCGAGCAGCGCGATCAGGCCGATCATCGGCAGGCTGCGCTGGACCGCGGGCTGAGCGGCGAAGCTCTTCACCCGTTCGAGGACAGCCGACGCACCGACGCCGCCTCCGCCCATCGGAGCGGCGGACAGCGCGGGTACGTTCGGGTTCGGGGAAGCGATGATATCAGCCATGGGTTATACCGGCATGCTCATGATGTCCTTGTAGGCGGACAGGAGTTTGTTGCGGACCTGCAGGGTGGCCTGGAAACCGACATTGGCCTGCTCGCGCTGGAGCATCACCGCGGCGATGTCCGTGGTCTCGCCACGCTCGTAGCTTTCGGTGATCGCGCCGGCCTTGGCCTGCTGGTTGTTGACCTCGCCCAGAGCGCCGCGCAGCGTCGAGACGAAGCCGCCATCGGGAGCGTTGGCGGCGCTGCCGATCTGGCCGATGCCGTCGAGCGGGTTCGGCGCCGGTGTCGCGGCCGCCTTCTGCAGCGCGCTGTTCTGCTGCAGGATGGCGTTGCGCATCGCCATGAGGTTGCTGGTGTTGACGGTCGTCATCTAGCCCTCCCTCAAGCCACGGCACGCATGTCGGCCATGCGATAGCGCAGCGTGCGTTCGGAAATGCCGAGCCGCTCGGCGGCGCGGAGACGGTGGCCGCCGGTAGCGGCAAGAGCTTCCTCGATCGCGCGCGCCTGGCTCAGGCGGCGGGCGTCGGCGAGGCGGATCGGGGTCGTATCGCTCGCCGGCGGCGCGGCCTCTACGGCCGCCATGCGGAAGGCCGGCGCGGCCGGGGCGGCGTCGATCATCAGGTCACAGGCGGCGATCCGGTCGCCATCGCGCATCAGCAGGGCACGCTGAAGGACGTTTTCGAGCTCGCGGACATTGCCGGGCCAGCCATGGGTCATCAGCCGGTCGAGCGCATTGGCGGTCGGCCAAGCGAGGTCTTCCTGCTCGGGGGTATGGCGCAGCAGCAGCGCCGCGGTGATCGCGCGGATGTCCTGGCGGCGCTGACCCAGCGGCCTCAGCTGCATCGGCATGACGTTGAGGCGCCAGTAAAGATCGGCGCGGAACCGTCCGGTCTCGACCTCGGCAGCGATGTCGCGATTGCCGGCGGCGATGATGCGGACGTCGATCGCGACCGGCGCGGTGGCGCCGACCGGCAATACTTCGCGCTCCTGTAGCGCGCGCAGCAGCTTGGCCTGTAGCGCGAGCGGCAGTTCGGTGATTTCGTCGAGCAGCAGCGTGCCGCCCTCGGCGGCGCGGAACAGCCCTTCGCCCGATCCCGTGGCACCGGTGAAGGCGCCCTTCTGGTGGCCGAACAGCATCGCTTCGAGCATCGTTTCGGGCAGCGCGGCGCAATTGACCGCGACGAACGGCCGGTCGGCGCGCGGCGAAGCGGCATGGATGTAGCGGGCGACGCCTTCTTTTCCGGTGCCGGTTTCGCCCAGCAGCAGGACGGTTGCGCCGCTGCGCGCGACCCGGGCGGCCATCTCGAGAAAGCGGGCGCTTTCAGGCTCGCCGCAGGCGGGCATTATGGGCGGACGGATCAACTCGGCGATGAGGGCGTAGCCGAAAGCCAGGTCCTCGAAGCCGAAGACGATCGTGGTGGGGCGGCCGACCTTGGCGCGGCGGAGCACCGGGGCACCGTCGGCGAAGTCGATCAAAATATCGTGCTGGCGGGCGAGGCCGATCTCGGTGACGTGCAGGATGCGCTGGTGGTCACGGCCGGCGCCGGCGGCCGGATCGATCTGCGTGGTTTCGATGCCGGCGCCCGACAGCCATGCCACGAGCGTCGGGTGAGAACCTTGCGCCTTTTCGCTGATGCCGATTGTCATCATGGTCGCCCTTCGCGGATTCGGCGTGCCAGCCACACCAATTCCCTGCTGAACATCCTTACCGGCGAATTAACTACGAAAGTCTTAATAGACCGCGCGCGCCGCACGCCTGTGAACGTGCGTATTCGCGCATGAGTGCACGCGCGCGATTCCTTAGTGAAGGAAAACGGCGCTTTTCGCGCGGGCGCCCGCCCATGCTCATTCTTTCGTCCAAGCCGGCGAGAAGTTCCCGCTTCATCACCCGAGCCGGAAACCCGCCGGGGAATAGAATTTCTAGAAAAAAATCCTTCAATTACATATAGATATGAAAAAATTCCGGTCGTGGTGAAAAAATCTGGTTAAAGGCCGGGTAAGCACGGCCGTTAATGGGATCGAGGCGAGAACGGCCAGCACCGGATCATCGCCCCTTATTAGCACAAGGACTGATCCAATGAGCATCATCAACACCAACATCTCTTCGCTTCGCGCCCAGAACGCTTCGCGTCTGGCGACCATGATGCAGAGCTCCGCCATGGAGCGTCTCTCCAGCGGCAAGCGCATCAACACCGCCAAGGACGACGCCGCCGGCCTCGCCATCGCCTCCTCGATGACCGCCACGATCCGGGGCATGACCGTTGCCATCCGCAATGCCAATGACGGCATTTCGCTGGCCCAGACGGCGGAAGGCGCGCTGGGCGAAGCTGCGAACATGCTGCAGCGTATCCGCGAACTGGCCGTTCAGGCCGCCAACGGCACCTACCAGTCGACCGATCGCGACAATCTGCAGACCGAAGTCGCGGCGCTGCAGTCGCAGATCGAGGACGTCGTCACAGGCACCAAGTTCAACGGCAACACGCTGTTCTCGGCCGCCTCGGGCGGGACCAGCTTCGCGATCCAGACCGGCGTGAACTCGGGCGATACGACGACGATTTCGGTCACCGGTCTCGACGATGTCGCGGCTGCTTATGTCAGCACCATCAAGGTCGACACCGTGACCAATGCCGGTTTGGCGATCACCGCGTCGGATAGCGCGCTGACCCAGGTCGCCAACGCCCGGGCCAACCTCGGCGCCAATCAGAACCGTCTGGAAGCGACCGTGAACGTGCTGACCGCGAACATCAACAACCTGTCCGAGGCCCGCTCACGGATCGAGGATGCGGACTTTTCGGTGGAATCGAGCAACCTGGCAAAAGCCCAGATCCTCTCGCAGGCATCGACCGCGATGCTCGCCCAGGCGAACCAGAGCCAGCAGAATGTGCTCAGCCTTCTCAAATAATCTCGAATAAATTGCTGGCCGAGACGGCCCCCGGTGCATCGCATCGGGGGCCGTTTCGGTTTTTTGGGCTTTTGATCGCCTCGGGCGCCGGCTGGAGAACATGGACGCCGGCCTGCGCTCAAGAGACGAGATTGCTAGTTTTAGTCTTCACCGAGTAATCTTGGTAAATCTATGAATGAAAGAATAACCTTCCTATCCAACACGCGCACGTAAGGGTCAGAGCGGCCCGAAAGACTAATTTATAGTTAATCCCGCTTAACCATCTTTATCCCTTAAGCATGGTTTTTGGCCGTCGTTACCCGGACCGTGGCGAGACGGTGATTTCAACCGGCCCCGCCGCGCAGCAGCGGAAGGATTTTTCAATGTCTGTCATCAACACCAATATTTCTTCGCTTCGTTCGCAGAATGCCGGCCGGCTGGCTTCGCAGATGCAGGCGACGGCGATGGAGCGCCTGTCGAGCGGCAAGCGCATCAACACCGCCAAGGACGATGCCGCCGGCATGGCGATCGCTTCGTCGATGACCGCTTCGGTTCGCGGCATGTCGGTTGCCATTCGCAATGCCAATGACGGCATTTCGCTGGCGCAGACCGCTGAAGGTGCCCTCGGCGAAGTCAGCAACATGCTGCAGCGTGTCCGCGAGCTGGCCGTTCAGGCCGCCAACGGCACCTATCAGTCGAGCGACCGCGACAATCTGCAGACCGAAGTCGCGGCGCTGCAGTCGCAGATCTCCGATGTCGTCACCAAGACCAAATTCAACGGCAACACGCTGTTCGCGGTGGCCTCCGGGGGGACGAGCTTCGCGATCCAGACCGGCGTCAACTCGGGCGACACGACCACGATCTCGGTCGGCGGTCTCGATGATGTGGCGGCTGCCTATGCCACCACCATCACAGTCAGCACCACGACCAGCGCCGGTGCGGCAATCACTGCCGCGGACGCCGCGCTGACCCAGGTCAACACGGTCCGTGCCGGCCTCGGCGCCACCCAGAGCCGTCTCGACGCCGCCGTCAACGTGCTCACCCAGAACGTCAACAACCTGTCCGAAGCCCGCTCGCGGATCGAGGACACGGACTTCTCGGTGGAATCGACGGCACTCGCCAAGGCGGGCATCCTCCAGCAGGCCTCGACCGCGATGCTCGCCCAGGCGAACCAGAACGGCCAGAGCGTGCTGAGCCTGCTTCGCTAAGAAAGGGCGGCCTAAACACCTCGGCCGTCTTCCAGGCCCCCGGCGCATCATTTCCCCGCGCCGGGGGTCTTTTTCTTGAAGTTCCAACGTCTTCGACAGGACCAGTTCGATGGATGCGACCTCGGCGAGTGGAAATGGTTTCGATGCGGCGCTCAAGGCGCTCGAGGATCTCGAGGCCGATGCGGCCGACGATGGTGCGGGAAAGCCGGCACAGCCGGCGCCGGCCGCCAAGCCGATCGGCGCGATCGGCTTTTCCGACGTAGAATCCGAGGGCGAGCCCGCCGCGATCGCGGCCGTGCCCCTGGCGGAAATCGAAATGCCCGTTCCCGAACCCGTTCGGGAGCCGCCGAGCGATCCGTCCGCTCCGGCCGCAGCCGCTGCGGCCCCGCTTGCCGTTCCCGCCGCTACGGCGCCGGGCAGGATGGGCAGGCTGGCGGTAGGCCTCGCCGTCGTGTCGAGCATTCTCTCGGCGGCTGGTCTGATCGTCGCCGAACGGACGATCGTATCGGCACAGCTCGTCGTGGCCGATGCGCGCGAGCGTCAGCGGCAGCTCGAACTTGCCAACAAGCTGATCCGTGACCTCGAAATCGTCCGTGCCAAGCAGATCGAGTTGCTCCAGGCGCAGCAGGCGCAGCTCGCCAGCGCGCCGGTCACGAGCGCGGAACTCCAGCACAAGATGGATATGCTGCAAGCGGGGCTGGTCGCCCGCGACCCGCTCGACAAGGTGGTAGCCGTGCTCCGCGCTGGCCACTCGGACAATGCCGCCCGCTTCAACGAGCTCGGAATGAAGTTGGCGCGCGTCGAGCGCGCGCTGGAGAACCGGTGACCAACGGTCGATCGGCGCGCGGACTGGCTACCGCCAGTCCTTCAGCGAGCCCCTCAGCTTGTCGAGCGCGGCCTTCTTGATCTGGCACACCCGCGCCGCGCCTATTCCCAGGGTCTGGCCGATCTCCTCGAGGTTCATCTCCTCGACGAAATAGAGCTGAAGCACCATCGCCTCGCGTTCGGGCAGCTCGGAGATATGCTCGGCCAGGGCGCCGGCGAGCTCCTCGCGCTCCATCGCCTGGTCGGCGCGCTCCTCTACGTCGGCGAACCAGATGGACTGGTCCGAATAGACCTCGTCGAGCGACTCCTGATAGGTCGCCGCGGTGTCGTCGATCAGCGCGCGGAGAGCGGCGCCGTCCAGCCCCATCGCCTGTGCGAGCTCGGATTCGCTCGGGCTGCGGCCGTGAGCCTTCTCGAAGGTCGCCTTGGCCTTGAGCATCTCGCGCCGCTTGGTCATCGCCGATCGGCTCAGCGACGCGTGGCGGCGCAGATGATCGATCATCGCCCCGCGCACCCGCATCGATGCGTAGGTCGAGAAGGCGTGGCCGCGATCCTCGTAGCCGTTGGCGGCTTCGACGATCGCGATCATGCCGATCTGGATCAGATCCTCGATGTCGATCGCCGAGGAGACCCGGCCATGGACGTGCCAGGCGATCTTGCGGACCAGCTGCATGTGTGCACGCACCAGGTCCTCGGGCCGGACCTTGGCGGGCTTGCGACCGTAGGTCGGCCGATCCGTGTGGACGGTGGAGCTCTCAGCCAGCACGGAGCACCGCCTCCATGCCGAAGAAGCAGTCCCCGCCCGGTCTGGCGCCGATCGCCATCGCGTCGACGGTGCGGGCGAGATCGGCCAGCGCCCGGGCAGCGCGGGCGTTGGGATATTGATCGACGACGAGGCGGCGGCGCGCCGCCGCGGTCAGCACCCGTTCGTCCTTGGGAATGCCGCCCAAATAGGCGAGCGTGGCGTCGGTGAGGAAACGCGCGGTCACATCGCGAAAGCGGCGGAACAGCTCGCGGCCCATCGCCTCGTCGGCGATCCGGTTGGTGACGATCGCGATGTCGCGGACTCCGTGGTCGAGCGCGAGCAGCTTGACGGTGCCATAGGCGTCCATGAAGCGATCGGCGTCGGGCGCCAGCACCACGATGGGAAGATCGGCCGAGGCGACCATGTCGAGCGTGTCGGGATCGGCGCTGCCGGGGGTGTCGACGATGACATAGTCGAGCGAGCGGCGGTGCGGGCGGAACGCGTCGGCGAGCTTGAGGCGCGCGGCGAGGTCGACCCGGCCGGCGGCGTCGACCGGCCCGGCGGGCACTACGAACAGCGCCTCGGGGCCGTCGACGACGATCTCGTCGATGGTCAGCCGGCCGCCGATCACGTCGTCGATCGATTCCCTGGGGTTGAATCCCATTGATCGGGTCGCGTCGGTCGGCCCCGCATCGCAATCCACCAGCATGGCGCGGCGACGCGTCTTGGAGAGCGACAGCGCCAGATTCGCCGCGATGGTGGTCTTGCCGACCCCGCTGCGGCCGCAGGCGATGCTGATCACGCGCGCGCTGCGCTCGTGGGCCGGGGTGCCGGGCAGGCCGGTCGGTGTCGGCAAGAGGGTGCCAGCATGTGCCAGAGTCATTCTGCCGTCTCCATCGGCCGGGCGCCAAGCGCGCCGGCGCTGCTGTTATGCGTGGGGCCGCCCCCGACCACCGCGGCGACTTCGACGGCCTTCCCATCGGGAATTTCGAGGAAGGACATGACCGGGGTCTCGGGGAGGTGCGGCTTGAGAAGCCGGGCCAGAGCGCGGCGGGCGATCGGCGAAGTGACGATGGCGAAGCGGGTCGCGCTGTTGACCAGCGGCGCCGACGCGTCGGAGATCGCCGAGACGATCTTGTTGGCCAGCGCGGGCTCGAACGGATGGGCAGCGCCCGGCGAGGTGCGGACCGCCTGCGCGAGCAGCGATTCCAGGCCGGCGTCGAGCGTTACGACCGGCAGGGGCATCTTCACTGGCACCAGCGTCTGGACAATCAGCGCGCCGATTCTCGAGCGGATATTCTCGACCAGCGCCGCGGCATCGTTGGACATCGTCGCGGCGTCGACCATCGCTTCGGCGATCCGCCGGAAATCCTTGAGCGGCACGCCCTCGGCGAGCAGCGCGCGGCTCGCGGCGGCGATCTGGGCGAGGCTGAGCGGATTGGGGGTGAGGCCCGCGACGAGCTGGGGAGCGGCTTCCTTGAGCGCGTCGAGCAGCCGCTGCGCCTCGTCCATGCCGAACAGGTCGGCGGCGGCGCCGGCGATCACCTGATTGAGGTGGGTCGCGATCACGGTGGCCGGATCGACCACCGTATAGCCCGCGACGATCGCGTCGCCGCGCTTGTCGGGGTGGATCCAGACGGCTTCGAGCCCGAAGCTGGGATCGCGGCACTCGCGGCCTTCGACCCGGCCTTCGAGATCGCCGCTGTCGAGCGCGAGCAGCTGATCGGGGTGAGCCTCATCCTCGCCCATGATCACGCCCGCGACGGTGATGCGGTAGGCGTTGGGCGCCAGGCTGAGATTGTCGCGCACGCGGACCAGCGGCACGACGAAGCCCAGCTCGCGCGAAAGCTGGCGGCGGATGCCGGTGATCCGCGCCATCAGCAGCGCGCCCTTGCGATCGTCGACCAACCCGACCAGACCATAGCCCAGCTCCAACCCGAGCGCGGCCCCGTCGGAAACGTCGTTCCAATCGATGCTGTTGGGGGAGAGCGGGGCGGGCGCGGCGGCGGCCTCGGCGTTGGCGATCTCGACCGCGGCCGCGACCTTGCCGGCCTTGCTCAGCTTCCAGGCGACGAACCCCGCGATTGCGGAGGCCGACAGGATCATGAAGTGCGGCATGCCGGGGACGATGCCCATCAGGAACAATATGCCCGAGACGGGATACCAGGCGCGGGCCGAGCCGAACTGGCTGGTGATCTGGCCCGACAGGTCGAGCGGCGAGGAGACGCGGGTGACGATCGAGGCGGCCGCGATCGAGAGCAGCAGCGCGGGGACCTGCGCCACCAGCGCGTCGCCGATCGCGAGGATGATATAGGTGGAAGCAGCTTCCGACAGCGACAGGCCGTGGCTCAGCGTGCCGAGGATCAGGCCGCCAAGGATGTTGATCACCAGGATCAGCACGCCGGCGACGGCATCGCCCTTTACGAATTTGGAGGCGCCGTCCATCGAACCGTAGAAGTCGGCCTCCGTGGCCACTTCCTGGCGGCGGGCCTTGGCTTCCTCGGGAGTGAGCAGGCCGGCGTTCAGATCGGCGTCGATCGCCATTTGCTTGCCGGGCATCGCATCGAGGGTGAAGCGCGCCGACACTTCGGAGACGCGGCCGGCGCCCTTGGTGATCACCACCAGATTGATAACCATCAGGATGCCGAACACGAACAGTCCGACGGCATAATCGCCGCCGATCAGGAAATTGCCGAAGCTTTCGATGACATGGCCGGCGGCGGCTGGGCCCATATGTCCGTCGACCAGTACGACGCGGGTGGAGGCGACGTTGAGCGCCAGGCGGAACAGCGTGGCGAACAGCAGCACCGTGGGGAAGGACGAGAAATCGAGTGGCTTGGCGGCGTTGAGCGCCACCATCAGCACCGCGAGGCTGATCATTATGTTGGCGATGAAGCCCATGTCGAGCATGAACGCCGGCACCGGGATCACCATCAGCCCGACGAGCAGCAAGGTCGCGAACGGCAGGATCGCGCTGCGGCCGGTGGCCGCCCACAGCTTGCGGGTCACCGAGGCCGGCGCCGCCATGACTCAGGCCTCCCCAGCGCCGGCGAAGCGCCGAACGGACCGGAAACTGGCGGAAACTCCTGACATCGGCGTGCTGCCCTCGCTGGTTTTCGCGTGAATGCGAACCCACCAGTGCGCCAGCTGTGGTTAATTTTGGGTTAGGGACGGTTAAGCACGGCCGTTAAGGGCGATATTTAAGGGGAGGACGAACGAGTGGGTCGCTGCCTGCCTGTCACAAGAAGTAGCTGAAGGCGCGTCTCCCGCACCGTACACAGCGCTCGCGGCCAGGTTTACCCATCGGTTCCCATTTGTGCCGCCCACGCAGCCAACACCGCAGGCTACGAAACGATCTGAGGCGCACCATGTAGTTGCTCCAACGCGTAAGCCTCGAAAACTCGTCCTGAATTGAAATGTTCCTTGCCCGATCCGATCCCGCATTGAGCTGGCCGGGCTAAGCTCCAAGGTTCGCTGGTGGCCCAGAGATGTCGGCTGGACAACGACGGAGGCTTTCTGGCCGGCAAACTGCCGGGAACAGAATAAACCCTCCCTCGTTTGCAGAAGGCCACTGATGCGCTGGTCGGTTTAGCTGGGGTGCAGATCCGATGGATATTCATTCAGGTGGCAATGCAAGTCCGGCAAGCAGGGCCGAGAATCTGGGCCCGGAAATCGGGGGCAGGCTGGTCTCGCAAGACATGGAGGGTATCTTCGGGACGGCGAATCCTTTCCCGAACGACATGACTTCGCCCGGATCCCGAACCCCTGGGTCCCGAACGGTAGTCCCCATTGTCGCTCGCTCTTCCCGACCACCCAACGGCTTCGGGGTGACGCGGGTTCTGGCCCTTCCCGGCGTCGTGTTCGCGGGAGCGCTCGCGGCTTTGATCGTGCTGGCGCAGCACGGCGCTCCCGACCCGTCCCCGGGGCAGATCCCGAAACTGCCCGCACCGCCCGTGTCGCAGGTGCCCGAAGCGCGGCGGGCGCTCGCCTCGGCCCAGCCCCCGGCAGTCTCCGCGATGCCGGCAAGCATGGCGAATCAATATGGGACCGAGGCTCCCGCGGCGGTGGAATCTCTCCCCAGGCGGAGCTTGGCGGCCTATCAGCCTAAGCACAAGGGGACCCGGCGGCTCGCCACGACACGGACCGCTAGAGCGGATCGTCGGCATGGAGGTGAGTCGTGCAATTCGCTTAGGCGCGTCGATCTTGCCTGGTGCATGCGGCCGCAAATTGTCAATGCGGATCGGCAGCTTCGCAACGCCTACCATGACGCGGCCCGGGCCGGCGTGGATCGGCGCGTGCTGGTCTCCTATCGCAACCAATGGTCCAGACTGCGCAGACGAGCAAACTCCGACCCGCGCCGTGTCGCGATCGGCTATCGCCAAATGGCCCAACAGCTCGATGCGGTGCGAAGCGGCCGACGTGCGCGCAATAGCTGAGATGGCGTTGGCGGCTTCGATGCAGACAGCGGAAGCAACTTGGCCGACCGGCAAGGTGGACGGCCAGCTTATCTACGCCGTTGGCGATATCCACGGCTGCTACGAGCAGCTTCGGCACCTTCTGACGCAGATCGCAGGCGATGCGGAAGCCCATGCCCGTGGCAGGACGGCCACGCTCATCTTCTGTGGGGACTATGTCGATCGCGGGCCCGCCTCGCGTCAGGTGCTCGATGCGCTTTGCTGGCTCAAGCGCCGGCGCCCATTTCATCTGCAGTTCCTCAAAGGGAATCACGAGCAGGTCATGCTGAACTATATATCGGCTCCGACACGGACGACCGCTTGGCTCCGCTTCGGGGGCTCCGAAACCCTTCAGTCCTACGGCGTCACGCCGCCGGCGCCCGACGATGCTCCGGAAGCGCACCTCGCCGCGCGCGATGACCTGCTTGAGCGTTTGCCCGTCGCCCATCTGCGCTTCCTCGAGGGCCTTGAACTCATGGTCGGCGCGGGCGATTATGCATTCGTGCATGCGGGGGTGAGGCCCGGCGTGGCGTTGGCCGATCAGGCCGAGAATGATCTGCTTTGGATACGCGAGGATTTCCTCGATGTTGAAGCGTCGCACGATCGCATCATCGTCCATGGCCACACTTGGGACAGTGACCAGCCGCAAATAGGGCCGCGCCGCATAGGCATCGATACGGGGGCCTACGAAACCGGCGTCCTCACCGCAGTCCGCATCGAGGATGACAATGTAAGCATCCTTGCCGCCCGTTAGGCCTCCCACCGTCTCGGACGGCGACGGGCCGGCGTGTTGGAGCACGGCGTCGATCTTTCAGAGGCCGGGACAATCTCGGGAACTTGCACGGC
>CAMLSA010000096.1 GCA_946482655.1 uncultured Sphingomonas sp.
GCCATGCCCATCTATCCCGGCGATATCGGCACCAATGGCGGCTTGGCGACGGATGCCCGTGCTCGGGTGATGGACGAGGCGGGCCGTGTGATCCCCGGACTTTATGCAGTGGGCAACAATGCGGCATCCGCCATGGGAGAAAGCTACCCGGGCGCGGGTGTGACCCTCGGCCCGGCGCTGACCTTCGGCTATCTTGCGGCGTGCGACATGGCGAGCGGCAACGCCTGACAGCCACGCAAAGGTCGGTCCCGGCAGCGTCCCGCTCCGCACGTGGCGGACGCTCCCGTCAAGCGAACGGGATCAGCCGGGCAGAAGTCCTCACCGATTTTCGTTTGTAAGGCTTTTAGTTCCTTGCGTCACGGCTTCAGCCGCTTGTGCGCGCGGCATCCCCTGAAGCGCGTGGAAGCCCTCCGCCAGTTCGGGCGGCGTGATCACGGGGCCGTTCTGGATATTGTCGAGGCCGAACTGGGCAATGTCGTCCGGCTCAGCGGGTGGCGTTCCCATTCCATCCAGCTTGAGGCCCGCGCGTTCAATGAACGGCGTGCGCGTTGTGCCAATTACAAGCGAGAGCACATCGATGTTGGCGGGGCGCAATTCGGCCCACAAGCCTTCGGCGAGACGCTGACTGAACGCCTTCGTGCCCGAATAGACGGCCACGCCCGCCCCACCGGCAGCGCCCGCCACCGATCCCAGGATAATGATCCCGCCTCCACCGCGAGCGGACATCGTGCGACCGAAATGATGCGCGAGTTTCAACGGCCCGACGACATTCAGACTCACGGCATTCAGGGCGGAGTCCAACGGCGTATCGAGGAAGGATGTCGGTGCGACCGAGCCCGCATTATAGATCAGCAGGCCCACGTCGATGTCGGCGCTCGCCTCCGCCACGCGGTCCAGAAAATCCGCACGCGTGACATCCATCTGCAGGAGGCGGATGTCGGCCCCGTCAGCCCGCAGCGCGTCAGCAAGCTGCGTCAGTGGTTCGATCTTGCGCGCAACAAGCAATAGACCGAATCCGTCGGCCGCCAGCTTCCTTGCGAAGCTTGCCCCGACGCCCTCTGATCCGCCGATGATGACTGCCCATGGCCCGTATCGCTTCAAATCCACCTTGCGTTCCTCTTCATAATTTGCGGCGGGATGCTTCATCGTGAATATTCATCCTGCGCCGCCAGCTTATCATTTTGGCCCCTGATACACCGCGAATAGCGGGAAGCTCACCGGGCCGTCGTAACTCCGAAACTGCGCTCCTTGACGTCCGCGATGACGTTAAGGCAGCTCTCCTTGCGCGAACCTATTTGCGCGAGCCTATGTAGAAATGGCCTGCCATTGCGATCTCCTGGATGACAGGCGGATGGCGTCGAGGACGGCCTGACCACGAACCGCGTCGTCGAAGGTCGCTGCCCGCTCTGGAAGGGCAGGCTCGCGGCCTTCTATTCTCGCCTTCATCTCGCCGAACAGGCGCGCATAGGGCGGAATATCGAAGCCGCTAGTGTGCCAGCGGTCCATTGCCGTCTGGATCAGTTCCGCGACGGGAAAAGGGGTCGGCGGCGGACTGACCAGGTCGTCGGGCATCTCGACACGCCGCGACCCGGCGGCATTCTTCACCCAGACCTCTTCTGGATCGCCATAGTTCGCTCCGCTCTGAATCCATGCGCCGCCTTCGGTCCCGACGACCTTTGTCGCCATGATCGGCGGGCCGGGTGAGGCCATTGTCGCCACGATAGTGCCCGCCACGCCGCTCACGCAGCGGAACTGAACCGAATAGCTGTCATCGGCGGTGCGATGCGGCCGGCCACGCGCGAGTATCTGGAGCTGGCCGCTCACCTTCTCGATCGGGCCGAAGAGATGGTCGACCTGATCGAACATATGCGCCCCGAAGGCACCAAGGAAACCGCCGCCCTGCGCCTCGTCCTCCCACCATTCCGCGAGCTGGTCGTCCGGACCAAGATCGTCCGGTAGTTGAGAAATACGCAGGAAGTCGAGCGGCTTGCCGATGGCTCCGCTCAATACTACGCGGCGCAGTAACGCCTGGGCGCTTTCGAAGCGAAATTCAGCACCCAGCATGTGGAATACGCCCGCTGCGTTCGCCGCGTCCCGCATCTCCCGTGCCTGATTGGCATCTTTCGCGAACGGCTTTTCGCACACGACGTGACGGCCTGCGGCGATCGCCTCCATGACTGGCGCATAATGGGCGTGAGGCGGCGTTGCGACGGTAACGATCTGTATGGCCGGATCCATCAATGCTTCAGCAAGGCTATCCGTGGCTAGCGGGATGCCGAGTGGGGCGGCACGTTCGGCCACGCGGGCGCGATTGCGGCCGACGATGGCGCGGACCTCGATCCCCGCTTCTCGCAGAGCCCGGACATGGGTGAACAGGCCGAAACCGGTGCCGACAACGACGGCGGCGATAGGCTGGGTCATGGATTCACTTCCTTCGGAGATGGCATGAGGCGATCAAGCGCCCGCCCACAGGCGGCGATGGCGTCCGCGGAACGCATCGCGTTCAGAACAGGCGACAAAATTTCAATGCCGATCGGTGCCCGGGTGCCCGTTTCGCCTATGGCGTCGAGAAAGGCGTCAAGGTTGAACTCACCCTCACCCGGCAACAGGCGGTGCACCATGTCGTTGACAAGATCGCCGTCAGCCGCAGCGGGGCCGTCGTTGATCTGGACGGAAAAGATGCGGTCGCCAGGAATGGCGGCCAGGCGGTCGAAAGGCGCGCCCGTCCTGAAGAAATGCCAGCTGTCGATCACCAGGCCGCCATTCGGCCGACCTGCGCGGTCGATCACGTCCCAGGCCTTGACGAGATCGGAAATGCCGCCCGCCGGAATGAACTCCAGCGCTACCCGCAGCCCATGGTCCGCCGCCTGATCGCAAAGCTCACCGAAATGGGTCGCCATCAGCGGGCCGTCGAAAGGGATGCCAGCCAGCTCCGCGACGGAGAGGGTCGGCGCACCCAGGGCTGTCGCGACGGGAATCAGCCGGTCGATTGTCATCTGACTCATATCAGGCGCGATCCAGCTTTCGCTGGTAACGTGATCGGGCAACCAGCAAAGCACGCCCTCCACTTCCGCTACCCGCAACCCCGCTGCACCTACGGTTTCGGCCGCTGCCTCCAATCCGTCGGGACCGATGTCGCGCAACCAGACCGAAATCGCGGTGAAACCCGCCTTGCGCGCCGGTGCGAGCCGATCGGGTAGTGGCACATCGATACACGTACCCGCGCACAGGATGCGCTCGTCCGAACGATAGCGAGAAATCACGCGACCTCACCGCTGACGATCGGCTCAACGCCATCCAGCGCCGCCTCTCCTCTTTCGCGTAACGCAGCGAGGGGCAGGCGGCGGACAGTGACAGCGGGCGGATCGCCCTGCGGATCGATGAGGCGAAGGCTCATTCCGCCACGGACGTGTCCAAACGGCGATATCCAGTTGCCGATGATCCCCGGATCCTGTTCCGCAACAATCACCCGCACGGAGCCGTCAGGTCCGTAGCTGCACTTGAACTTCGTGACGTGGCCGTTGCCATCCTCGTAATTGTCGAGATTTTCCTGCCAGATCGAACACAGCTGCAAGATCCAGTAGGCGCAGGGACCCGGGGTGAAGTCCATGACCAGCGCCTCGTCGGCATTGCATTCCCAGCTGCCGAAACCATGATGCCGATCAGGGACGCCCCCGTTCGACATGTAAACCTCCTTGTCGAACCGGATGCGATTGGGACGATTGCCCAGATTGTCCTGCCACCAACCCCGAACCAGCTCGCCATAGCCCAGCACGCACTGGCCCGCCTTGGCCAGCGCATCGGCCATTTCGTCTGCGCGGACGGGACGGCGGTCGGGATGGTCCACCCGTTCGATCTCGGCGCGCAGACCAACGATGTTCGTGCGGTCGTGATAGAGAGTGCGGAAGAGCAGGCCGACGCATTCGGGCGTGATCGGCAGGAAATCGACGGCACCTTCAGGGCGGTTCTGGCCTACAAAAATCTCGAAATTGCCATCCGCGTCGAAATGCACCTGTCTGGACGTGATGAAGCCGGTGGTCCGGTATATCGTGGGATTGAACTCGGCCAGACCGGCAACGCCCTTTGCCGCCCAGTCGCTGGCGCCGGGATGCGCGGGCTGGGGCGCTCGCCAGCTGGCGATTATGAAATAGGGCGCGTCGCCGCGATTGCCCCGGATGACATAGTCATGGCTGCCGTCCACGAATTCCGCGAGCAGGTGATCCTGATCGGGCGATTGGAAGTTGATCGACTGCCGCCACGTGGATTCGCGCAGGCGTGGCCGCTCCGGTTCACAATTGTCGGGAAAGCGCTCCAATGCGCTGCGGGCGACGCGGCTCAGGAAGCGAAACCATTCGGTACGATCCAGCTGATCGATCTCATCGGACCCGAAACTGTCGATGATGCGGCCCGCATTCTTCAGCGTGTCGCAGAAGTCTTCCCAGGCTCTCCCGGAATTGAGGCGTTCTGTAGCATCCATCGCTTCTCTCCTTCCACACCTGGCAAGTCGCTCGTCGTCAGGCGTGAATTGTGTAACCCCCATCGACGGTGATGACCTGCCCGGTGATCCAGCTGGCAGCGTCGCTGGCCAGGAAGAGTGTGGCACCCGCAGCATCCGCGCATTCGCCCACACGGCGAAGCGGTGTGCGTGCTACGATGCTGTCCCTGGCCTCGCGGGCGGCCAGCATGTCGCCGGTCATGCGCGTCTCGACGACACCGGCGGCAACGACATTCACGCGGACGCCCTTGTCGCCCAGGCTTACGGCCAGCCCGCGCGTCATGCCCAGTAGTCCGGTTTTACCCGCCCCGTAGCCCAGCGTTACCGACAAGCCCATGAAGCTGGTCACCGATCCGATGCCGATGATGCTCGCGCCGCCAGGCAGCGCGCTGGATTGGAGTTTGGGAGAAAGGCGGTGAGCGAGGCGGTAGGCGCTGAGCAAGTGAACCTGAATCGCGCGGGCAAAGACATCGGGATCATGTTCGTCCAACCCCAGCGGATAGAAGGCCAAGCCCGCATTGTTGACCACTATGTCGCATTTCGGGATCGCCTCGGCGACGGCGTCGATCGAAGCATTTTCTTCGATGTCGAGCCGCAAATAGCGGTAAGCGGAAAAATCGGAGTCATAGTCTGAAGCCGATGCGCGCGTGCCCGTGATCGTCACCGAAGCGCCAGCCTCTGCAAATGCAGCTGCTATCGCGGCACCTATGCCGCTTGTTCCGCCGGTCACAACAACCGAGGCGCCACCGAAATCATATCGCAGGTTCGACCAGCCCACGCGCACCTCCCACAAAAATCGTTTTTATCTGGGCAGCTGGCGCAGCTACGGTGGCCCGAGAGCGCTTGATTGAGCGCGGCTGGAGAAATTCGTCATCCCTCAAACGGACTAGGTCCGCATGTGCTGGCGAATCCCTTCCCCGTGGTTGTTCCGCTGAACAGGTGGGCCGGAGTAGAGATAGGGATCGGCGTTTCAGGCGAACCCATAGAAGGCGTTTATCTCTCCAGCTTAACCGGATACCGCTCGTAATAAAAAGCGAAGCGCTCGCGGATGACTTCCTCGTTGACGCCGAAGACGCCTTCCAGATCATAAAGCACCTTGCCGTGCTTGTTACGCGGGTTTTCGTTCAAATAGCGGATAAGTCGTTTTTCGACCTGGGGCGTTAGATCAAGCCCGGCCAGAGCATAGACCTGGCGCATCACATTTTCCTGGTCCGCCATATATTCGCGGAACAAGACATCCAGCGACTGATGCGCTCCCCAAGCGTCGCGCTGGTCGAGGCACGCACGCAGCAGTCTTTCAATTCGGCCCACCCAGAGGTTGGCGAGGCCGGGGGGATCGATGGGATCGCGACGGATGCGATCGGAATAGCTCAGCATCGTGGTCAGCGAACGGAGCACGGCGATCGGATCGCGATGGATGACGATCATGGTGGCGTCGGGGAATACCGATTTGATTGCGGCAAGGTTCTCCATGTGCTGGGGCGATTTGAGCAGCCAGCGGTTGGGGCCACGATGCCAGGTCAGTACCTGCAACACCTTCTTTTCATAAGCATAGCTTGGCGTGCGATCGTGAGCGAAATAATAGTCGGTCCATCGCGGGATGCGCGACTGAAATTCCCAGCTATAGCAATTGAGATCCATGTAGAGGAGTTCATTGTCTTCATGGATCGAGTTGGCATCCATCCCGTGCATTGCCGCCATGTGCGGCAGCATCGCGTCATGCGCGCCCCACAGTTCTGCACTACGCCGTAAGCGCGGATCCTCTTCGCCAGGCGCCAGGTCCACAGTCGCAACCGGCTCCTCGGATTCCCACAGGCTGAGCGAACGGAGCCGATCGTCCTGCGCCAGCCAGTTGACCATATGGGTCGTGCCCGATCGCGGCAATCCGGCGACGAACAGGGGGCGGTCGATCTTGATATCTAGGATCTCGGGATGGCGCTTGACCAGATCCTCGATGCGTAGCCGGTTGGCCATCACCCGAACCATGTGCTGCAACAGGGTAATACGGCCGCCACGTGTGAGGCCTTCATCCTCGTCCAGCGCCTGAAGTGTTACCGCCATGCGTTCGCGGAAACTCTGATCTTCACCGAAATCGCAGAGGCCGCCCGTCGCCTTGCTGGCCCGAGCGATCACCTCATCGACGGTGAGATGGCCGGGGAAATCCGCCGGTCCCGCGCGTGCCGCGGCAATCGCTGGAGTGATCACCGGGTCCGCCAAGTCGTTGATGCAGATGTCCGCTGGATGTGTCGAGGCGTGGTCGTTCACATGTCCCTCCAATCAGTTTTTCCGGCATTTTTTCCCAAACACCTCTCTCAATCACCGCATTGAAAGTTGCCTTGCCCTGACGGATTTGGAGCCGGTGGAGATGGCAGATCAGTCGGCCTAAGCCACAGCTTGATAAAAATGCCTCTCATCAAAACCCTAGACTGCTAATTATGATAATCGTAACAATCCATCATAAAGCATAAAAATAGCCTATTGGGAGGGATTATTTCATGGGGCGTTTCTCAGCCGTATCCTTGCAGCTTTCATCCATCATCGCGTCGGGATCGATCGCCGCGACGCTGCTCATCCCGGTCACAAGCGCTGCGCAGACCCAGACACCCGATCTGAATGCAACAGGGGCGCAGACTTCAGGCGTCCAGTCGCAGGGAAACATCATCGTCACCGCTCAGCGGCGCGAGGAGCGGCTGCAGAGCGTGCCGATCGCGATCACGGCCTTGTCGGCCGAAGCGATTGCCAATCAGGGCATCACCAGCCTCAAAAACCTGTCGACCGCGGTGCCCAACCTGAACATCGCCCTGTTCCCCAAAGTGTCCGATACGCTGACCTTCACGATGCGCGGCCAGGGGGCAGGCGACGTCGGCCAGCTGACCCGCGACGGTGGTGTAGGTCTTTACGTTGACGGTTTCTACATCGGCCGTCCCCAAGGCGCGCTGCTCGACCTGGGCGAGCCGGAACGGATCGAGGTGTTGCGTGGTCCGCAGGGTACGCTCTACGGTCGCAACATCACCGGCGGCGCGGTCAACATCATCACCAGGAAGCCGAGCGAGGAATGGGGCGGCACGGCATCCTTTTCCTATGGCAGCCGCAATCTGGTGCGCGCGCTGGCCAGCGTCGATACGGCAGCGGTCGGCAATCTGGCGCTGCGTGGATCAATCGCCTACACCAAGCAGGACGGATGGACGAAGAATGTCGGCTATCCCCGCGACTTCGGCGAAGTCGAGCAGGTGTCCTGGCGCGTCGCGGCCAAATGGACGCCCACCGAACGCCTGACCGTCAACTATGCCTATGACCAGGGACGGGGCGACACCACCCCACTCTACTTTGTCAATCCCGATCTGGCGACGATCATCCCCGGCTACAACAATGATCCAGACCGAACTTATGGCACGATCAGTCCACTCGATTACAGCACCACAAAGTTCGTGGATCACCAGCTGACCATCGATTATGAGCTCGGCGACAATCTGACGCTGCGGTCCTTGTCGGGGTATCGGGGCCTCGAATATACGTCCGACACCAATTTCGGGCTGGCCCTATCGACATCTGCATTCCCGATCGGATCGACCTCGCAGGAATATCTGCGGACGCGGCAATATTCGCAGGAAGTCCAGCTGATCGGAAACTTGACTGGTCGGCTCGACTTCACCTCCGGCGTCTTTTACTATCGCGAGAAGGGTGGTCACGACGATACCACTACGACAGACCTCATTCCGTTCGGCTTTTCGACGTCGCGAACCGCTATGGTCGAGGCGCTGTCAAAATCCTTTGCGGCCTATCTCCAGTCGACCTGGAACCCCGCGGTGTTCGACGACAAGATCAAGCTAACGGTCGGCGGGCGCTACACCCGCGACAAGCGCAGCGCGTCGCGCTTTGCGGTGCGGGACGGCGCCATCATCGATCCAGGGTCGAGCAACCGCCAGAAATTCTCGAACTTCAGCCCGATGGCAAACCTGGCGGTCCAGTGGACCCCTGACATCATGACCTACGCCAAATTCTCCAAGGGGTACAAGGCGGGCGGCTCCGCGGAACGCGGCCCCAATTTCGCGCAGACATTCGGGCCGGAAAAGGTCACCGCGTGGGAAGCGGGCATCAAGACGCAGCTGCTCAACCGGATGCTGACGTTCAACCTCGCCGCTTTCTATAATAAATTCGACGACCTTCAGCTCGATCTGGTCATCGATCCGGTCGATGTGTCGATCGGCGCGACCTACAATGCGGGCAAAGCAAGCATCAAGGGCCTGGAACTGGAAACGGTGTTCCAGCCCACGCCGGATTTCCTGCTCCGCGGATCATTCAGCTATCTGAAGGGGAAGGTGTCGAAAGTGGTCGTGGTGCCCGGATCGATCTATGACGGGCCATATGGACCGAACGACAATATCGCGGGCCTGTTCACCTTGCCGTTCGTACCCAAATTTAGCTGGTCGATCGGTGGCGACTGGATGTTCCTGCGCGTGGCCGATGACGAGCTAAGCGCGCACGCCACCTATTCGCGTCAAAGCCCGGTGTTTGCGTCGGCGTCGGGCGGGCCGGATGTGCCCGGACGCAATTTCTTTCGCAGCGATGCCGCCAGAAATCTGGATGCGCGGATCAAATGGCGGCATCCGATCCCGGCCGGCAAGGCGATCAGCTTCTCGGTCTTCGCCGAAAACCTGTTGAACGATCGTTACAGCGGCTTCGTCATAGGCCTGGGCGGCACGAACCTGTCGGGTTACAGGGCGCAAGCGGCGCCTTATAACGAGCCGCGGACGATCGGCGGCGAGCTCAAGGTGGAATTCTGACCACCTGAACTCGCCCGTACCTGTGACCGGAGCGGCCCCGAAGCGGCAGGGGATGATCCAACGCAATTGCGCAAAGCAGGAGATCGAGGATGAGTGAATTGCGGTTTGACGGCAAGGTGGCGATCGTCACGGGTGCCGGACGCGGGCTCGGGCGGGAATATGCGCTGGAACTCGCCCGGCGCGGCGCGAAGGTGGTGGTCAACGACCTCGGCCACACGCGCGACGGGACGCAGCCCGAGAGCCAGCCCGCCGACCAGGTCCTCGCCGAGATCGAGCAGGCTGGCGGCACTGCGGTCGCGGACGGGCGCAGCGTCGTCACCCATGCCGCCGATATCGTCGCGGCTGCTGTCGAGAAGTTCGGACGGATCGACATCCTCATCAACAATGCGGGGTTCATTGGCGGTGGCCCCTTTGCCGAGATCCCGCCTGCGGATTGGGACCGGATGATCGACGTCCATCTCGACGGGACGGTGGCGATGTGCCGGGCCGCGTGGCCGCACCTCGCGAGATCGGGGGCGGGGCGCATCGTCAACACCTCCTCCAGCGCATCGTTCGGCTCGGTCGGCGGCGCGCATTATTCGGCCGCCAAATCCTCCATGATCGGCTTTACCCGTTCGCTGGCGGGCGAATCCGCAGGCACCGGGCTGAATGTCAACGCGATCATGCCGATGGCCTACACCCGGTTGACCGAACTGATCCCCGACGACTCCGTCCGGGAATATCTTGAGCGCCACTACGGCCCGAGCAAGGTCGCGCCCTTCGTGACGTGGCTGGTCCACGACGGCACGGACGTCAACGGCGAGTGCTTCCACGTCGGCGGCGGCAGCGCCCATCGGGTCGTGCTCGCGCAGGGCAAGGGGGGCGTGGTCGATGAAAACACCCCGGAAGCCTGGGCACGGCACGCCGACGACGTACTGTCGCTCGACAATCTGGCAACGCCGCACAACATGCGCGATGCCGCGCTATGCATGCTTGAGGCGCATGGTGCTGAAGGCCGGGCCATCGCGGCGAAATCGCGGACCATCGACTCGCCCGGCTGGTAGGCTTCGGGCTTTTGCCCTGTCCAGTGTTCGTCGTTTCGCATCACTGGCGGGACGGGAACCTGCCATGGCCACGAACCGCGCGAGGCGGCCCGACCCGTCAGATGTTCAGAACCATATCCGGCTTCTTCGGCGCGGGAGCGGCGGCGGACTTACTGGTGACCCGATAGTCCGCCATCCGGGGCTGACGCAGGGCGTGCCAGACCATCGAATTGTGGCGCGGCATGGCGATGACGACCTGGCCGCTGGGATGGCGATAATAGCCGTGCGCGGTTCCGCTGTTCGCCCAGGTCGAATGGCGGATTCGTTCGTAGGTGTCGTCCAGGAATGCCTTGCAGGCCTCATCGGTTACCTCGACCGTCGCGAGATCATTGTCGACCATCTCCTGCAGAAGTTCGACGAGGTAATGAACCTGCTGTTCTCCGAGCATTGCGTGGTTGGCCGTGAGGTGGCTGTGCGGCCCGGCCGGGATCATGAAATTCGGCATGCCGGGGACCATCATGCCCCAGTATGAGAATGGGGTCGGATCGAACATATCGCGCAGGGTTTTGCCGTCACGGCCCGTGATGTCGAACTGTGTCCCCCAATAGGTGTTGTATCCGGTGGCGAACAGAATAACGTCGGCTTCGAGATGCATGCCGTCTGTCAGGCGCAACCCGGTGGCGGTCGCGCTGTCGATCCCGCCCTTGACCAGATGGACGTTCGGCTTCTTCAGCGTGGCGTAATAGCCGCAATCGAGGATCGGGCGCTTTGCAAAAAAGGGATAGTCCGGGGTCAGCAGTGCTACCATTCGGGGATCGTCGGCAAACGTCGCCTTGATATATTCGCGGCACATGTCGCGCAGCATGTCGTTGCGCGGCGAGATACCCCCGGTTCGATCGCGATATTCCTCGTCGAGCATGGCGAGGCCGGTGGCATCAGGAAGCGACCCGGATCCGCCCTGGACCAGGGTTTGCAGCCGCTTCCATTGCGCGACGAACGGGATGTGATCCATCGCGTAGATTTCGCGCTGGTCGATCCGGACGCTGGCGAACGGATTTGGCAACATATATTCGGGCTGGCGCATCACGATCGTCAGGTCGGCGACCTGGTCTGCGATCGCGGTTGCGACCTGTACGCCGCTGCATGCCGCACCGACGAGCACGACCTTCTTGCCCGCAAGGTCGAGATCGGCTGGCCAGGCGGCGGTATGGACGACCCGGCCCTTGAACGAATCGAGCTTCGGCAGGTCGGGGAACTTGGGACCGTTGAACGGCCCCGTCGCCATGACCAGGAAATTGCCTTCGTAGGTGACGTCCTGTCCGTTGCGCGCTGCCTTCACGGTCCATGTGGACGAGGCTTCGTTCCATTCCGCACTGGAGACGCGCGTCTCGAACGCGATCTTGTCGCGAATGCCGTACTTGTCGACCACCTTGTTCAGGTAGGTCAGGAATTCCGGACCCGTCGGGAAATAGCGCGACCAGGCCGAGTTCGGCTCGAACGAATAGGAATAGACCCGGCTCTCCGTATCAACCGCGGCGCCCGGATAGGTGTTGGTCAGCCAGGTGCCGCCGACGTCGGATTCGGCCTCGATCAACTGGTAGGAGTAGCCAGCCTGCTGGAGTTTGATCGCTGCGTTGATACCGATCATGCCTGCGCCGACGACCAGCACCTTGAAATTGGCCGGGGGCATCCGCTCCGGCTGGTGCACCCGGGTGTCGGTCACGAAACCGGCATGCTGGAGCCCGACGGGTATCGACGGCTCCGGCACGTCCATCCCGGTGGCGAGGCGGGCCATCTCGTGAAACAATGCCCGGTCGGGCGCCTGGATCACCGGGCGCTGGCCGCGCCGCATGGCCGCCAGCAGGAGCTCGCGGACTTTGGCCACTGCGGCTTCGTCAACCGCGGGCGGCTCTTGTCCCGGGGTTGCCGGGACGAGCATCTCGCGGGCACCTTCGATCGCCGGGCCATATTTGGCGAGAAGCGTGCGATCGCCAGTGATCTGCACCAGGCTCAGCAAGGCAACGACCGGATCGAGGACGGCGATGGCCTCGGCCATCATGTCCTGCGGTTCGGCGCCGGGCGTAAATTCCGCAGCGAGCATTTAGAGACCTCTTCCCTCAATGTTTTCTGGACGCGACGGATATTGATGCCGCCGGAGCTGTGAACGGGAGACTTGTCGGCGGCGACGCATATTCAGGGGGGCAGCTGGCGCAACTACGGTGCCCGAGAGCATTTGATTGAGCGTGGCGCGA
>CAMLSA010000097.1 GCA_946482655.1 uncultured Sphingomonas sp.
GGCTGATCGACGAGGGCTTCCACCCGATGACGATGTATTTTCCGCTCGTCGTCCATGGCGCGATGCTGGTCGAGCCGACCGAGACCGAGGGCAAGGCGGCGCTGGACCAGTTCATCGGCGCGCTCCGCTCGGTGACCGAGCGGGCGAAGGCTGGCGACACCGCACTCAAGGAGGCCCCGGCCCTCGCTCCGCGCCGCAGGCTCGACGAGACCGCGGCGGCCAGGAAGCCGGTGCTGGTGTGGAAGGATGCGGATATGTCGGAAGCGGCCGAATGAGCACTGCCGATTAAGATGCCCGACGCCCGACGCCACGCCCCGGCCGCCGAGCGCAATCGCGAGCCGATCCTCGCCATATTGCGCACCATCCTTCCGGAACGCGGCACCGTCCTCGAAGTGGCGAGCGGCTCCGGCGAGCATGCGATCCATTTCGCCCGCGCGCTGCCCGCCCTGTCCTGGCAACCGAGCGACCCCGATCCGGGCGCGCTCGAGTCGATCCGTGCTTGGGCGGAAATGGCGCGCCTGCCCAACCTCCGCCCGCCGCTGTTGCTCGATGCCGCCGCGCCGGACTGGCCGATCGCGGAGGCCGACGCGATCCTGTGCATCAACATGGTCCATATCAGCCCGTGGGAGGCGACGGTGGGGCTGATCGCGGGCTCGGCGCGGCGGCTCGGAGCGGGGGCCCCGCTCTACCTCTACGGCCCCTATCGCCGCGCGGGCGTGCCGACCGCGCCGAGCAACGAAGCCTTCGACGCGAGCCTGAAGGCACGCGATCCGCGCTGGGGGCTGCGTGACCTGGAAAGCGTCACGGCGCTCGCGGAGGCGCGGGGCTTTACCGTCGAACGCGTCGTCGACATGCCCGCCAACAACCTGTCGGTCGTGCTTCGGCGAGGATGATCCCCGCGGGGTGGTTCCGGCCGCGACAGAAGTTTGCGTTTTCGAGCTATTTCCCCCGGGACTCGGCCGTGTAGCATATGCTACGGACCCCCTTCTGGGTCCGGGGGGATATCAGAATGAATGCAACCGATGCGCGCGGCCTCAAGCGCGCGAGCCTCACCGAGGCGTTGGGCGATATCGTGCTGGCCGAAGGGCTCGACGCGCTGTCGCTGCGGCCGGCGGCGGCGCGGCTCGGGACCAGCGACCGGATGCTGCTCTATTATTTCGGCACCAAGGCGGCGCTGGTGGAGGATGTCCTCGCCTGCCTCGCCGCGCGCTTCTCCGCCTATCTCGCCAGCACCACCAGGGGTGTCCGGATACCGCCGCAGAACATGGTCGGCCACGCCGCCGCGGCGATGGCCACCCCGGTCGGCCGGCCCTATGTCCAACTCTGGCTCGAGATCGCGGCGCGCGCGGGGCGGGGCGATCCGGCCTATACCGGGATCGCGGTGACGATCGGCGAGTTCTGGAGCGATTGGATCGTCCGCAGCGTCCATTTCCCGGCCGGCGTCACACCGCGCAACGCGGCGGCGATGATGCTCGCGGTCGTCAACGGTATCAGCCTGCTCGACTTGTCGACCCCCGCGGTCGCCGAAGCGGCGCGGTCGCGCGTCCAGCACGCGGCTTAGAGGGCGGCTGACCGCTCGCGCGTCAGCAGGGTGATACGAGCCTTGCCGTGGACGCGCTCGGCCTCGACGGTGAAGCCGGGTACCGTGACTACCTCGTTCTTCGCGGTCTCGATGCTCGCCCAGCCGCCGGGGGCAAGGCCGATTTGCGGCAGGACCTTCTGGCCCAGTCCGGTGCCGTAGGGCGGATCGAGCAGCACCAGATCGAACGGGCCGCCGCTGAACCCCTCCGCGGCGATCACGCGGACTTCACCCTTGGCCTCCAATCTGGCGATATTCGTGCGTAGCGCGTCGATTGCGCTGCGGTCGCGCTCGACGAAGGTGCAGTGCGCGGCGCCGCGCGACAAGGCTTCGAGCCCGAGCGCGCCGGTTCCTGCGCAGATATCCGCGACCTTGAGCCCCTCAAAGCTGCCGAGCCGGCTGGTCAGCATCGAGAAGAGTGCCTCACGGGTGCGGTCGGCCGTCGGCCGGGTCGCGTCACCGGCCGGCGCGATCAGCGGGCGTCCGCGCCACTTCCCGGCAATGATCCGCACCGCTACGCCTTGGGTGCCTTGAGCGTCTTGCGGAAGGCGACGAGCTGGTGCTGGAGGATCTCGCCGACCTCGCCCGGCTGGAGATCGCCGAGCTCGAACGCGCCGTAGGCGATGCGGATCAGCCGCGACACTTCGAGCCCGAGATGCTCGAGTACGCGGCGCACCTCGCGATTCTTGCCCTCGCGCAGCTTCATCTGGATCCAGACGTTGGCGCCGGTCCGCCGCTCCATGTTCGCATCGATCGAGCCGTAGCGGACGCCGTCGATCTCGACCCCTTCGATCAGGTCCTCGAGCTGCTCCTGGCTGACATTGCCATAAGCGCGGGCGCGATAGACGCGCTCGACTCCGGTCGACGGCAGCTCGAGCTGGCGCTTGAACTCGCCGTCGGTGGTCAGCAGCAGCAGCCCCTCGGTATTGAGGTCGAGCCGTCCGACCGGCATCACCCGCGGCAGATCACGCGGCAGCTTGTCGTAGATGGTCGGTCGGCCCTTGGGATCGTGCTCGGTGGTGAGCAGACCCTTGGGCTTGTGGTAGAGGAACAGCCGGGTCGCCTCGGGCGCCGCGACCGGTTTGCCGTCGACGGTGACGCCCTTGAGCGAGGTGAGCAAAGTCGCCGGGGTCTCGATCGCAACTCCGTCGATGGCGACCCGGCGATCCTCGATCATTCGCTCGATCTCACGGCGCGAGGCGACACCGGCGCGGGCGAGCAGCTTGGCGATCCGCTGCGGTTCCTTGCCCGGCGCGGCGGCGGCCCGGGCGGGATGGGGCACCGAGGGCTTGACCGGCCTGGCGAGGCCGCGTGCCTGACGGCGGCCGAGCTTGGGCGGCGGGATCGGAGTGCCCGACGGTTTTCTGGGAGGAGCCATGATCGGGGTTCTGTAGCGACGTCAGCCGGTGAGCGCCAGTTGCGCTGAGACGTCGCGACCATCAATCCTCGCTCAACACGCTTTCGATGCAGCCCAGCCAGCCGAGCCCGCGATAGGTCTCGTAGCCCGGGGTCAAGGCGAAGGCGATCAGCTTGTCGTCCCTCTGATAATAGCCGTTCTCACGCCGGTCGGTCTGGAGCGGGTAATGATCGGTGCAGATGCCCTCGCCATCCGACGCTGCGATGATTCGGTGGCCGGCGTCCAGCAACATCAGGCGGGAGGTCGCGCGCTCGGCCGGCGAAAGGCCGATGCCGTCGAGGATCGCGGCCGCCTGCGGGGCCCAGTCGAAGAAGATGCCGAGCGCGCCGACGGCGGTGCCGCGCGTGCGGCCGCCCGCGCGGACCGCGGTCGAGTAGGTCGCGACCTGGGCATTGCCGAGAACCGGGTTGGTCGAGATGTCGCAGACGCGGAAATCGTCGCCGGTCTGGGTGCCCATCGCCGCGCGGAACCACTCGTCCCTGGAGACGTCCTGGCCGATCGCGTGCGGGTAGCGGTCGGGCCGGCCGGTCGCGATCACGATGCCGTCGCGATCGGCGACCCACAGGTCGAGATAGACGGTGTAGGAGCGCAGGATCGTCGCCAGCCGCTCGGTCGCATGAGCGATGTTGGCTTCGGTCGGGTCTTCGAGCACATCGGTCACCGAGCTGTCGGTCGCCCACCAGCGCACGTCGCACGAACGCTCGTAGAGGTTGCGATCGATGATCTCGACCGCCGAACGGGCGAGATCGGTGTGGCGGGTGCCCTTGAAATCGACGAGCATCTGGCTGCCTGCGGTGCGCAGCGAGGCGATGTTCGAGGCGATCGCCGAACGGAGTTCGGCGCCGATACCCGAGATGGAGCCGGCGAGCTGGCCGAGCTCCTGCGCGACCACCGAGAAGGCGCGTCCCGCATCACCGGCGCGCGCCGCTTCGAGCCGCGCGTTGATCGCGAGCATGCCGGTCTGCTTCATTACCCGGTCGATCCGGTCGACCTTCTCTTCCGTGATGCGCGAGACTTCATAGGCCAGGCGCAGAATGTCGTCCTGCATTCGTGGTATCCCAAATCGACCTCGTTTGCGGCACCCTCGGCATCATGCTGATGGCATTCGGTCGCTCTTTCAGCAAAGATGATGGTTTGAAATGGTGAACAAGAGGTAATCATAGTTCGAAATCCGACGAATTTCTGCCATTCGCTGCACCGCACCACGGAGAATCCGCAATGACCGCCGACAAAGGGCCCTGGGAAGCGATCACAAGCGCACCCCAGACGTCCCTCGCCGACCTGTTCAAGGCCGAACCCGACCGTCTTTCACGCCTGTCGCTCGAAGAATCGGGAATCATCTTCGATTTTTCGAAGACCCATCTCTCGGCCGATCTGCTCGGCCTGTTCCTCGAGCTGGCCGAGGCGAGCGGCTTCGGCGCCAGGCGCGACGCGCTGTTCGCCGGCGAGATCGTCAACGTCACCGAGGGCCGCGCGGCCGAGCATAGCGCCGAACGCGGGCAGGGCGCTCCCGAAAGCGTTGCCCGCGCCCGCGGTTTCCAGTCGCGGATGCGGGCGATGATCGACGCGATCGAGGCCGAGGCGCTCGGCCCGATCCGTCATATCCTCCATGTCGGCATCGGCGGATCGGCACTGGGGCCTGATCTGCTGGTCGATGCGCTCGGACGCGATGCCGACCGTTACGAGGTGGCGGTAGTCTCCAACGTCGACGGCGCCGCGCTCGAGGAGGTGTTCAAGCGCTTCGACCCGCAGGCCACGCTGCTGGTGGTCGCGTCGAAGACCTTCACCACCACCGAGACGATGATGAACGCGCGCAGCGTTCTCGCCTGGATGGAGGAAGACAATGTCGACGACCCCTATTCGCGCGTGGTGGCCCTTACCGCCACGCCGGATAAGGCAGTCGAATGGGGGGTCGACGAGACTCGCATCCTACCCTTTTCGGAAAGCGTCGGCGGCCGTTATTCACTCTGGTCCACGATCGGCTTTCCCGCCGCGCTCGGCCTCGGCTGGGAAGCGTTCGAGACTCTGCTCGAGGGCGCGGCGGCGATGGACCGCCATTTCCGGTTCGCCCCGCCCGAGCACAACATCCCCCTGCTCGCAGCCTTCATCGATCAATATTATTCACGCGTCCGGGGCGCGGAAACCCGCGCGGTCTTCGCCTATGACGAGCGGCTGCGGCTGTTGCCCGCCTATCTCCAGCAGCTTGAGATGGAATCGAACGGCAAGAGCGTGAAGGCCGACGGCTCGCCGGTCGACGGCCCGACCGCGGCCATCACCTGGGGCGGGGTCGGCACTGATGCCCAGCACGCGGTGTTCCAGCTGCTCCACCAGGGGACGCGGCTCGTGCCTGTCGAGTTCGTCGCTGCGATCCAGCCCGAGCACATGCTCGACGAGGGCCACCACCGCGCGCTGCTGATCAACTGCTTCGCGCAAGGCGCGGCGTTGATGGCGGGCAAGCCCAATGACGATCCGGCGCGCGCCTATGCGGGCGACCGTCCCTCGACCACGATCCTGCTCGACCGGGTCGATCCCGCGCGCCTGGGCGCGCTTCTCGCCTTCTACGAACATCGCACCTTCGCCAATGCGGTGCTGATGGGGATCAACCCGTTCGACCAGTTCGGGGTCGAGCTCGGCAAGGAGATCGCCCGCTCGATCGAGAGCGAGGGGACTGAGCGTTTCGATGCCTCGACCAGGGCGTTGATCGCGCGCGCGTTGGGGTAATCAAAATCCTGCCCGGCACGGGGAGGATTTAGCGCTCAATCTGCCTGAGCCGGCATTACCAGGGGCAGGTCGTTATCCCCCTCGGGATAGGTGATGAACTCGAGCAGCGACCCATCGGGATCGCGGAAATAGACGCTGCGCCCTTTGCCGCGACGGCCATAGGTGTCGACGATCCCGGTATGGCTCTCGACCCCGCACGCCTGAAGATGGGCGAGCGCCTCCTCGATCGGGCCGTGCCATTCGAACGCCATGTCGCTGTTGCCCGCCGCCACCGGCGTCTTCGCCAGCAGATGGGCCGGAATCGCCATGTCCGGTCCATGGACGTTGAGCTGCACCGCACCGAGACGGTAAAATCGGAACTCCTCGATCGGCTTGACCACCTCCACTCCGAAGACGCGCCGGTAGAAGTCGTCGGATATGTCGAAGTTGCTCGACTTGATGACCGTGTGGTCGAGGGTGATCTTCGTCATCGCCTTTGCTCTCCTGTTCTGGCTGGGGCGCATAGAGCAGAGCGCGCGCGGAAGCCAATGATCTGAGTGGACGCCACCCCATTCTTCTTCCCCCCTGACGCAACCTCTCGATCACTCCGGCCGCAACGATCGGTTTGCGCCGGCGCGCTGTCATCGCCATATCGGGCACGACCGTTTCGCAAAGGAAAAGGGCCGATGGCCGAGTTCGACTATGATCTGTTCGTGATCGGCGCGGGTTCCGGCGGGGTGCGCGCGTCGCGTGTCGCCGCGGCCTATGGGGCGCGTGTCGCGGTGGCCGAGGAGCATCGCATCGGCGGCACCTGCGTGATCCGCGGCTGCGTGCCCAAGAAGATGCTCGTCTATGGCGCGCACTTCGCCGAGGACCTGCACGATGCCGCCCGCTTCGGCTGGGATCTCGGCGAGATCAGGTTCGACTGGAAGACGCTGCGCGACAACGTCAATGCCGATGTCGACCGGATCGAGGGCCTCTATACGAACACGCTCGACAACAACAAGGTCGAGATCTTTCGCGAACATGCGACTGTCTCCGGCCCCCACGAGATCACGTTGGCGAGCGGTCGCAGGATCAGCGCCAAATTCATCCTGGTGGCGACCGGCGCCTGGCCGGTGGTGCCGAAGGTGCCCGGCGCCGAGCATGGCATCACCTCGAACGAGGTCTTCTACATCGACGAGCTGCCCAGGCGGGTGGTGATCGCGGGCGCCGGCTATATCGCCAACGAGTTCGCCGGCATCTTCCACGCGCTGGGCAGCAAGGTCACCGTCGTCAACCGGTCGGACCAGATCTTGCGCGGCTATGACGAGCAGATCCGCGACCGGCTGTTCCAGATCTCGACTCAGAAAGGGATCGAGTTCATCTTCAACGCGACCTTCGAGACGATTGCGAAGCAGGAAGACGGCTCGCTCTGCGTTCATTTCAAGGATCATGAGAAGTGCGACACCGATCTGTTGCTCTACGCGATCGGCCGGACCCCGCGCGGCGAAGGGCTGGGTCTCGAAGCCGTCGGCGTCGAGATCGATGGCAAGGGCGCCATCGTCGTCGACGAGGATAACCGTTCGAGCGTGCCGTCCATCTATGCGGTCGGCGACGTCACCAACCGGATCCAGCTCACTCCGGTCGCGATCCGCGAGGGCCAAGCCTTCGCCGACACCATCTTCGGCAACAAGCCGCACCGGGTCGACTATGCCAATGTCCCCAATGCGGTGTTCAGCAGCCCGCCCATGGCGGGCGTCGGCTTGACCGAGCGCCAGGCGCGCGAACAATATGGCGCGCCGAAGGTCTACACCTCGGATTTCCGGCCGATGCGCAACGTGCTGGCCGGGCGGAACGAGCGCTCGCTCTACAAGCTGGTGGTTCATCCCGAAAACGATGTCGTCCTCGGCGTCCACATGATCAGCCCCGACGCCCCCGAAATCCTTCAGGCCGCCGCGATCGCGGTCAAGGCCGGGCTCACCAAGGCGCAATTCGACGAGACCGTGGCGCTGCACCCGTCAATGGCGGAAGAGCTGGTGCTGATGAAATAAGGAATGTCGCCGCAGGCGGAAGCCGGGGCGACGATTCCGGCTAAGCCCGTACCGGCAGACCTGCCGCCTTCAGCGCGGCATGCGCCTCGGCCACGCTGTGTTGACCGAAATGGAAGATCGATGCGGCGAGCACCGCGCTGGCGCCGCCCTTCGTCACACCCTCGACGAGATGGTCGAGCTTGCCGACGCCACCGCTCGCGATCACCGGCACCGAGACCGCGTCGGCCACCGCGCGGGTCAGCGCCAGATCGTAGCCGTCGCGGGTGCCGTCCCGGTCCATAGAGGTCAGCAGGATCTCGCCCGCGCCCAGCTCTGCGAGACGCTTCGCATGCGCGACCGCGTCGATGCCGGTCGGCTTGCGGCCGCCATGGGTGTAGATCTCCCATTTGCCGGGCCCCACCTGGCGCGCGTCGACCGCGCCGACGACGCATTGCGCGCCGAAGCGGTTGGCCATGTCGGCGCAGAGCTCGGGCCGCGCCACCGCCGCCGAATTGACCGCGACCTTGTCGGCCCCCGCGAGCAGCAGCGCGCGCGCGTCCTCGGGGGTGCGCACCCCGCCGCCGACCGTCAGCGGCATGAAGCAGACCGATGCGGTCCGCGCGACCACGTCGAGGATTGTGCCGCGCTCCTCGTGGCTCGCGGTGATGTCGAGGAAACAGAGCTCGTCGGCGCCCGCCGCGTCATAGACCTTGGCCTGCTCGACCGGGTCGCCGGCGTCCGCGAGGTCGATGAAATTGACTCCCTTGACCACGCGACCGCCCGCGACATCGAGGCAGGGGATGACGCGGACACGGACGCTCATGCGCGCGCGACTTCAAGCGCCTGGGCCAGATCGAGCCGCCCGTCATAGAGCGCGCGGCCGGTGATCACGCCCTCGATCCCGTCGCCGGCATGTTTCGCCAGCGCGTAGATGTCGTTGATGTCGGCGACGCCGCCGCTCGCGATCACCGGAATCGCCGCGTGTCGCGCCAGCGCCACCGTCGCCTCGACATTGCAGCCCTTGAGCAGCCCGTCGCGGCCGACATCGGTGAACAGCAAGGCGGCGACGCCCGCATCGGCGAAACGGTCGGCGAGATCGGTGATGCCGACGGTCGAGACGTCGGCCCAGCCATGAGTCGCGACGAAGCCGTCACGCGCATCGACCCCGACGATGATCCGCCCCGGCAGGTCCTTCGCCGCCTCCCTGACCAGATCGGGATTCTCGAGCGCTGCGGTACCGATGATCACGCGCTCGACGCCAATGTGCAGCCAATGGTCGATCGCCGCGCGGTCGCGGATGCCGCCGCCGAGCTGGACCTTGCCGGGGAAGATCTTGAGGATCGCCTCGACCGCTCCGGCATTCACCGCACGGCCGGCGAAGGCGCCGTCGAGATCGACGACATGGAGCCAGTCCGCCCCCGCTTCGGCGAAGCGCCGGGCCTGATCGGCGGGATCATCCCCATAGACGGTCGCCCGCGCCATGTCGCCCTCGGCGAGCCGGACGACTTGGCCGCCCTTGAGATCGATCGCGGGAAAGACGGTGATGGTCATCAGGGTTTCCAGGCAAGGAAGCGGGCGAGGAAGGCCAGCCCATAGGCCTGGCTCTTTTCGGGATGAAACTGCACGCCGACGATATTGTTGCGTCCCACCGCTGCGGTGATCGCGCCGCCATGATCGGTCGACGCAAGCCGGTCGGCTGGATCGACGACGTCGAAGACGAAGCTGTGCAGATAATAGGCCTCTCCGGGCATGATCAGCGCGTGCGGGCAGCTCGGGGTCACGTCATTCCAGCCCATGTGCGGGACCTTGAACTCCGCGCCCGGCGTCATCAGCCGGACGTCGCCGCCGATCCAGCCGAGCCCGGCGGTGCGGCCATGCTCATGACCGGCGTCGGCGAGCAGCTGCATGCCGACGCACACTCCGAGAAACGGCGCGCCTCGGCCATGCACGGCCCGGTCCATCGCCTCGACCATGCCGGGAATCCCAGTCAGCCCGCCCATGCAGGCGGCGAAGGCACCGACGCCGGGCAGCACGATGCGATCGGCCTTGGCGACGGTCTCCGGATCCGCGGTGACGGTGGGGTTGCTCCCCGCCGCCCTGAGCGCATTCTCGACCGACCTCAGATTACCCGCGCCATAATCGATGAGCGCGACGCTGTCAGACACCGCCGAGCATTCCCTTTGTCGAAGGAATCGCATCGGCCTTGCGCGGATCGATCTCGGTCGCTGTGCGCAGGGCACGGGCGAGCGCCTTGAAGCAGCTTTCGACGATATGGTGCATATTCGCGCCGTAGAGATTCTCGACATGGAGGGTGATCCCCGCCGCCTGCGCGAAGCTGTGGAACCAGTGCTCGATCAGCTCGGTGTCCCATTCGCCGAGCCGCGGGCCGCTGAGCGCCACCTTCCACACCAGATAGGGCCGGCCGGAGATGTCCAGCGCGACGCGGGTCAGCGTCTCGTCCATCGGCGCATAGGCATGGCCGTAGCGGGTGATGCCGCGCTTGTCGCCCAGCGCGCTGGCGAGCGCCTCACCGATCGCGATACCCGAATCCTCGGTGGTGTGGTGCTGATCGATATGGAGATCTCCGGCGATCCTCACCTTGAGGTCGATCAGCGAGTGACGCGACAGCTGCTCGAGCATGTGGTCGAGAAATCCGATGCCGGTCGACACCTGATAGGCGCCGCTGCCATCGAGATTCAATTCGACCGAAATGTCGGTCTCGCTGGTCTTGCGTGTGATCGATGCGGTCCGCATGGCCGCTCCCTCAAATCATTGACTTCAAGCGGAGTGGTCCATCTCCACACCGGAACGGCGCCGCTATAGCGAGGTTGCGCCGCGCTGCAACGCACGACTTGACCGGTCGTCGCTCAGCGTTCATCCCAGCGGCATGAGCGATCAAGCGCCCGACAGCCTGATTCCCTATGACGAGATCGTCCAGGAGGCGCTCCGCGCCGTGGTCGGCCGCGTGCTGGACGAGGTCGAAAAGGCCGGCGGCCTGCCCGGCGAGCACCATTTCTATATTACCTTCAAGACGCAGGGCGCCGGAGTCGACATTCCCCGCCACCTGGTCGAGCGATTCCCCGACGAGATGACGATCGTCATCCAGAATCGGTTCTGGGATCTCAAGGTGAAGCCCGACGGGTTCGAGGTCGGCCTGTCGTTCAACCAGGTTCCCGCCAAGCTGATCATCCCGTTCGCGGCGGTGACCGGATTCGTCGATCCGGCGGTCAATTTCGCACTGCAGTTCCAAGCGCAGGTCGACGATGACGACGACGGCGATACCGGCCACAGCTCGGCCGGCAACGATGCCCCCCCACCCCCGGCCGCCCCGGTCGAGGACGGATCGAACGTCGTCTCGGTCGATTTCACGCGAAAGAAATAGGCGCCGTTTCAGGACCGTTTCAGGCCGTTTCGGGGACACTATACTAAATAGCGCATGGCGATGCTGCGGACGGCGATCGCTATTTAGTATAGTGTCCCCGAAATGAAGGCAGCCACAGGCGAAAGGACGTCGATGTCCGACACCCGCACCGAAACCGACAGTTTCGGACCGATCGAAGTTCCTGCCGCCGCCTATTGGGGCGCGCAGACGCAGCGGTCGATCGGGAATTTCCCGTTCGGACCAGAGGAGCGGATGCCGATCGGGATCGTCCACGCGCTCGCGCTGGTGAAGCAGGCGGCGGCGCGGGTGAACCGGGCGCACGGGCTGGACGCCAAGCTCGCCAAGGCGATCGAGACCGCCGCCGTCGAGGTGATCGGCGGCCGGCATGACGACCAGTTTCCGCTGGTGATCTGGCAGACCGGCTCGGGCACCCAGTCGAACATGAACGTCAACGAGGTGATCGCCGGCCGGGCCAACGAGCTGCTGACCGGCCGGCGCGGCGGCAAGAGCCCGGTCCACCCGAACGACCACGTCAACATGGGCCAGTCGTCGAACGACAGCTTCCCGACCGCCCTCCACATCGCCGCCGCGCTCGGCGTCCACGGCCGGCTTTACCCCGCGCTCGATCTGATGCTGGCCGAGCTCGAGGCCAGGGCCCGCGGCTGGGACGACATCGTCAAGATCGGCCGCACCCATCTCCAGGACGCGACGCCGCTCACCCTCGGCCAGGAATTCTCCGGCTATGCGGCCCAGCTGGTCGCCTGCCGCGAGCGCCTCCAGGAGGCGGTCGACGGCGGCATGACGAAGCTGGCTCAGGGCGGCACCGCGGTGGGCACGGGGCTCAATACCGCGCCCGGCTTCGCCGAGGCGATCGCCGCCGAGATATCGCAGCTGACCGGCCTCCATTTCGTCACCGCGCCCAACAAATTCGAGGCGCTCGCCTCGAACGACCCGCTCGTCCATCTGTCGGGCACGCTCGGCACGCTCGCGGTGGCCCTGACCAAGATCGCCAATGACATCCGCCTGCTCGGCTCGGGTCCTCGTTCGGGATTCGGCGAACTGATCCTGCCCGAGAACGAGCCGGGGAGTTCGATCATGCCGGGGAAGGTGAATCCGACCCAGTGCGAGATGCTGACGATGGTCGCGGCGCAGGTGATCGGCAATCAC
>CAMLSA010000098.1 GCA_946482655.1 uncultured Sphingomonas sp.
TCCGATCATTCGCCTAACGTTCCACTGGTCCCGATCCTGTACCTGGCAGGGTGCTCTCCCGAGCGTCCGACTTCGGCTGAGTCAAATCGCGGTGGCGGACCGTGGGCGAAAATCCCGCCCCGCGCAACCGGCTTGCAAGCGATTCGGCGAAATGCACCGATCGATGTTTCCCACCGGTGCACCCGATCGCCACCGTCACGTAATTTTTGCCCTCGGCTTCGTAGCGTGGAAGCAGCAACAAGATCAGCTCCTCGATCCGGGTCTTTGCCTCAAGATAAACGGGGTCGCTAGCGATATAGGCAGCGACATCGGGATGAAGTCCGCTGTGCGGTTTGAGTTCCGGTACCCAATGGGGATTACGCAGAAATCGCATGTCGAACAGCAGATCGGTCTCGCGGGGAACCCCGCGGGAGAAGGCGAAGGACATCACGGTGAGAGTGGCGCCCGCACCGGCGGCCTGGCCGAAGCGCTGCCGGAGCAGTGCCTGCAACTCGTTGGTCGATCGGCCCGTCGTCTCGATCAGTTCGTCGGCGGCTTCGCGCAGGGGCGCCAACAGCTCGCGTTCATACATTATTCCATCTTCGATCTGGCGATCCTGCGCGAGCGGGTGGCGGCTGCGTGTTTCCGAGTAACGCCTTGTGATCTCGGCGCCAGAGCAGTCGAGAAACAGGATCGAGGTATCGCGGCCGCCATCGCGCAGCGCCCGCGCCTGATGGATGATCCGCCTGCTGTCGAAATCGCGGGTCCGGCTGTCTATGCCGAGCGCGATCGGGCGGTCATTGTCCAGACTGCCCTCTGGCGGGCTGGCCGCCAGCAGCCGGTCGAGCAGCGACACCGGCAGATTGTCGACCGTCTCCCAGCCCATGTCCTCGAGCGCCTTGAGCGCGGTCTTCTTGCCCGCGCCCGACATGCCCGTGACGAACAATATCTGTCGCGGCCCCGGCGCTTTGGTCATGCCGCTACTCCGAGCCCATGACGAAACAGGGCCTGTTCGGCCTTGATCGGGGCCGACGCTTCGAGCGCCGCCAGCGCTATAACCGGAACGGCCACTCCCGAAAAACTGGTTGTGGGCAGGGGTTCATCGGGCAAGCGGTTCGGTGTGGCGTCGAGATCGAGCATCAGCGCCACCGGCCCTTCGTCCGCGAACCCCATCTCGGCGATGCCGATGCCTCGAATCTCGATCTTGCCGGCAATGCGCGCGGGAGGGCTGGCATAAAGGATGCCGTCGCGCGCTTCGAGACAGGTGTAGTCATCCGAGACCAGGATGGCGCCGCGGTCGATCAGCCGCAAGGCTAGATCGGATTTTCCGCTTCCCGACTTTCCGGCGAGCAGCATTACCCGGCCGTCGATCATGACGCTGGTCGCATGAAAGATATTGTCGCCGGGCATGCTCAGCGGCTCCATGCCGGCAGCCGAATCACGAATTTGGCTCCGGAGGAGGCATTGTCGCGGTCGGTTGCGATGATAGTGCCATTATGTCCCTCGACGATCGCCTTGGCGATGGCGAGGCCGAGCCCGCTGTGCCGGCCAAATTGCTCGCCATCCGGGCGATCGCTGTGAAAGCGATTGAAGATGGCCTCGCGCGCCTCCGACGGTACGCCCGGCCCTTCGTCCTCAACCCTGATGACGACATCATCACCATCGCGTGTGGCTGCGACCTGAACGAGCCCTCCGGGCGGCGAAAAGGACACTGCGTTTTCGACGAGATTCTCCACCACCCGCGTCAGCCGCGATCCATCGCCGAACACCACGGCGGTACCGCGATGGGGGCGGGCGAAAGCGACCCGGACATTGCCGTTGCGGCCGCGCTCCTCGCGCGTCGTGAGCAGGCCTTCGATCATCGTGCCCAGATCGATCGATTCGAAGCGCGCGCGCGCCAGTTCGGCATCGACCCGTGAGGCTTCGGCGATATCCGTGATCAAGCGGTCGAGCCGGCCGACATCGTCGCGAATGACGTCGATCAGCTGCTTCTGGAGTTCGGGATCGCCGACGAGCCCGAGACTGTCCACCGCCGACCGGAGCGATGCCAGCGGGTTCTTGAGTTCGTGCGTCACATCGGCGGCGAAGGCCTCGGTGGCGTCGATTCTCTGACGGATCGCGAAGCTCATGTCCGACAGTGCGCGGGCCAGCGTGCCGATCTCGTCGCGCCGCTCGGGCAGGCGGGGGACTTGCACCTCCCGGGCGCGGCCCAGGCGGACCCGATGTGCGGCCAGGGCAAGCCGGCGGAGCGGGCGAACGATGGTTCGCGCCAGGAACAGGGACAGGCTGACCGACACCAGCACGACGAATAGCAGCACCACGCCGAGCCGCAGCCGTTCGGCGCGGACGATCCGGGTGATGTCGCGCTGATTCTCGGTCGAGAGCAGGACCGTGCCGCCGCCACGCGGACGGCGGACGTCGATCGCGGCAAGGATCATCGGCGTTCGATCCGGCGCACGCTGGACTTCGGTGACGATATCCCGGCTGCGTACCGCCGCGAGCGCGAGCGGCCAGGCCGCGAGCGTGTCCGCTTGGGGCTCCTGGAATCGCTGTGGACGGTCGGCGCCGACGACCAGGTCGATCGATCGATCGAGGAAGCGGGCCGCGCGCTTCTGCCAGTCCTCCTGGGTCGGATCGCGCAGCTGATAGGTCGGGCCAGACAAGGTCCAGCTGTCGAATTTCATGGCGACGCCGTCCGCCCGCGCGCGGCGCGATGGATAGTCATAGACGCGCAGCCTGGTGTCGGTGACCTTGCCGAATTTGGCAAGCAGGGTGCCGCGGCCTGCTTCCGGCGTCACGCTGTAGGCTTCGGCGATCAGCCTGACCTGGGTGGCGGTCTCCTCGAGCCGTGCATCGATCAGCTGCGAACGGTAGCTGTCGAGATAGAAGAAACCTCCGGCCAGCATGGCGAGCGCGAAGATGTTGACCGCCAGGATGCGCGTCGTGAGCGAGGTCCGGGCCGCAGCCTCCGGCGTGCCCAGCGCGCTGTCATTCCTCGGCAAAGCGGTATCCCACGCCGTAAAGCGTTTCGATCGCCTTGAACTCGGAGTCGACCTGCCGGAATTTGCGGCGCAGGCGCTTGATATGGCTGTCGATCGTCCGGTCATCGACATAGACATCGTCCTGATAGGCGGTGTCCATCAGCTGGTCGCGCGATTTGACGAAGCCGGGGCGCTGCGCGAGCGCTTCGAGAATGAGGAACTCGGTGACGGTCAGCGTCACATCCTGACCGTTCCATTGGACGCGATGCCGGGCGGGATCCATTTCGAGCCTGCCGCGGACGATTTTTTCCGCTGGCGGGGTGTCCGGCTGGTCCCCGCTGGCGGCGCGCGCCTCGGCCCGCCGTAATATCGCGCGGATGCGGGCGATGAGCAGCCGCTGTGAGAAGGGTTTGGTGATATAGTCGTCGGCACCCATGGCGAGGCCCAGCGCCTCGTCGAGCTCATCGTCCTTGGACGTCAGGAAGATCGTCGGGATGCTGCTTTTCTCGCGCAGCCGCCGCAGCAGCTCCATGCCGTCCATGCGCGGCATCTTGATGTCGAGGACCGCGAGATCGGGCGGATTGTCGAGCAATGCCTTGAGCGCGGCTTCGCCGTCCGAATAGACCCGGACCGCGAAACCCTCGGACTGCAAGGCGATCGACACCGAGGTCAGGATATTGCGATCGTCATCGACTAGCGCGATCGTGGGCGACATGGGACCGGATGGCCTCCCCAGAAAACTTGGCCCAGTATGCGCGGGCCCAACCAATCCGGCCGACACGCCACGACCCGGAAAATACGCGCATTGCCTAGCGCAGCACTAATGTGGGTTCAACTATGCTGCGCGAACCCTTTACGATCCCCGGCTTTGAAACTATGCGCGGTCGGAAAGATAAAGGCACGATGGATGAACCCGCCGGGGTCGGGGGCGTTCCGTTGGGGCTTACATTAGGAGTGCCACCTCGCAACCGGGGGTCACCCGAATAGGAGAATGCAGTGCCTCAGCTCACGCCCGCCTTTGGTCTCGACAAACAGGGAATTGATGTCGATGCCGGGCTTCACTGGAACCTGGGAACCGCGCCGCTGGTCGAACTGGCCATCCAGCGTGGCGAAGGGATGCTGTCGAAAGACGGCCCGCTCGTCGTCAGGACTGGCGCCCACACCGGTCGTTCGGCGAACGACAAATTCATCGTCCGCGACGCTGAAACCGAGGCGAGCGTCTGGTGGGGCAAGACCAACAAGGGCATGACGCCCGAGCATTTCGCCGCGCTCAAGGCGGACTTCCTGGCCCATTTGAAGAGCAAGGACACGCTATTCGTCCAGGATCTGTTCGGGGGGTCGCAGTCCGCGCACCGCGTCAATACGCGCGTGATCACCGAATTGGCGTGGCACAGCCTGTTCATCCGCACCCTGCTGGTGCGTCCCGACACCGCCGAGCTGGCCGGTTTCGTTCCCGAGTACACGATCATCGACCTGCCGACCTTCGCAGCCGATCCGGCGCGGCACGGCACCCGCAGCGAGACGGTGATCGCGGTCAATTTCACCGAGAAACTGATCCTGATCGGCGGCACCCGCTATGCGGGCGAGATGAAGAAGTCGGTGTTCGGCATTCTCAACTACAAGCTGCCCATGGACGGCGTCATGCCGATGCACTGCTCGGCCAATATCGGTCCCGAGGGTGACACCGCGATCTTCTTCGGTCTCTCGGGCACGGGCAAGACGACGCTTTCGGCTGATGCGAGCCGAACGCTGATCGGCGACGATGAACATGGCTGGTCGGATGAGGCTGTCTTCAATTTCGAAGGCGGCTGCTATGCCAAGATGATCCGCCTCTCGCCCGAGGCCGAGCCGGAGATCTTCGCTACGACCAAGCGTTTCGGCACGGTCCTCGAAAATGTCGTGATCGATCCCGACACCCGCGAGATCGACCTGGACGACGACAGCCTCGCCGAGAACAGCCGGGGCTCCTATCCGATCAATTTTATTCCCAACGCGTCCGCCGAGAATCTCGGCCCGGTTCCGAAGAACCTCATCTTCCTGACCGCGGACGCCTATGGTGTGCTGCCGCCGATCGCCAAGCTGAGCCCCGATCAGGCGATGTATCACTTCCTGTCGGGCTACACGGCGCGCGTGGCCGGCACCGAGATCGGCGTGACCGAGCCTTCAGCGACTTTCTCGACATGCTTCGGCGCGCCATTCATGCCGCGCCATCCTTCGGTCTACGGCAACCTCCTCAAGGAGCGGATCGCCAAGGGGGGCGTCGATTGCTGGCTGGTCAACACCGGTTGGACCGGTGGGCAATTCGGCGTCGGCCACCGCATGCCGATCAAGGTGACGCGCGCTTTGCTCAACGCGGCGCTCGACGGCAGCCTCAACAATGCCGAGTTCCGGATCGATCCCAATTTCGGCTTCAAGGTGCCTGTCGCCGTGCCGGGGGTCGATAGCAAGATTCTCAACCCGCGCGAGACCTGGCCCGACGCTGCCGCCTATGACGCGACCGCCCAGAAGCTGGTCCGCCAGTTCATCGAGAACTTCGCGGAATTCGCGGAGCATGTCGACGAAGGCGTCCGTCAGGCGGCACCCAAGGCGGCCTGATCGCATCGGCAAAACCGAATGGCCTTCGAGAGGGCGCCCCCGCTTCGGTGGGGGCGCCCTTCCTTTTTCCTTTCCGCACCGGCGATCCGGACACGAAATGTTCACCATGATCGCAGCATCGAAAATTAAGGCGCGATGGTTAAGCCCGTCAGGCAAATTGTTGAGCGGGTGTCATGTACGAATCCAAACCACCTTCGTCTGCCGGCCGTAGGGGCTGGAGCCTCGATGCCTTGTTCGGCCGATTGACCGCGGATCCCGCCGCTCAACCGGCGGCGATCGCCGAAGCCGCCGCCGCGGAGCCGACGTCGAGCGACCTGTTCACCCGGATCGGCGGTTTCCTCCGTGCCCACCGGCTCGATCCGACTCCGGTCAACTATGATCTTGCCTATCACTATCTGGGCGGCAACGATCCGGGGCTCGTCACCCTGGTCGAAGCGGCGATCGTGCGCGACGGTGTGCTGCGTGCCGACGCTGCCGAGCAGATCTCCCAGGTGGCCTCCAACCAGGTCTCGGCCGAACTGCTCGAGAAGCTGATCGACCAGGCGCATCAGAGCATGACCCTCGCGTCAAGCCTGGTCGGCCAATCGCGCACCGATGCCAAGGCCTATGGGAGCGCGCTCGACAAGGGCGCCACCGCGCTCGACAAGGGCGGCGAACCCGCGTCGCGCGCGCTCGAGCTGATGGTCGAGCTTACCCGGACAATGATCGGTAAGACCCACGACGCCGAACTCCGGCTCGCCGAAATGGGATCGCGGATGGAATCGCTGCAGGGCGATCTCGCCGAGGCTCAAGCGGTTGCCGAAAGCGATCCGCTGACGGGCCTCGCCAACCGCCGCGCCTTCCAGGCCCGCCTCGCCCGCGCAATGGCGCAGGCCGTTGCCGAGGACACGCCGTTGTCGGTGGCCTTTTGCGACATCGATCACTTCAAGTCGATCAATGACAATCACGGTCACGACACCGGCGATCGGATCCTCAAGATGGTTGCCGATGCGCTGGCGGAGGGCGCTGGCGACGATGCGTTCGTCGGCCGATTCGGCGGCGAGGAGTTCCTGATCCTGTTTGACGGGATAATGGCGCGCCGGGCGGCGATGCGGGTCGATGAGATTCGCGACGAGCTTTCGGGCCGTCACCTCGTCTCGAAGACGACCGGCGAACCGCTGGGCACCGTCACTTTCTCGGCCGGCATCGCGCAGCTGCTCCCCGGCGAAGCCGACGGCGACATGCTCCGCCGGGCCGACGAGGCGCTCTACAGTGCAAAAAATGGCGGCCGGAACCGCGTGGTGATCCACGGTGAGGATTAATGTGATGGCGTGCCGTAGGGGAGACCGACGCGGCGCTAAATGGGAATGCACACTAGCGGTCGCCACCTCCTCGACATATATGGCCTCGAATCCTTCACCACCTCGCGGGGATTCGACTTCATGGACATCAGCCTCGGCCTTACCTTCGACGACGTGCTTCTGAGGCCGGGGGAATCCGATGTGCTGCCGAGCCAGGCCGACACCGCGACCCAGGTGACCAGGGCGATCCGGCTCAATATCCCGATCCTCTCCTCGGCGATGGACACCGTTACCGAGGCCGACATGGCGATCGTGATGGCGCAGCTTGGCGGCCTCGGCGTTCTGCATCGCAATCTCGGTATCGAGGAACAGGCGGCGGCCGTCCGGGCGGTCAAGCGGTTCGAGTCGGGCATGGTGGTCAATCCGATCACCATGCACCCTGAACAGACCCTCGCCGACGCGCTCGAACTGATGGCGCGTCACAAGATATCGGGCATTCCGGTGGTGGAAACGGGCGGCAAGCTGCTCGGCATCCTCACCAATCGCGACGTACGCTTCGCCGAAAACCCCAATCAGCCGGTATCGGAGCTGATGACCAGCCAGAATCTGGCGGTGGTGGAGACCGGCGTTTCCCAGGACGAAGCCCGTCGTACGCTGCATCAGCGGCGGATCGAGAAGCTCCTGGTGGTCGACGACGGCTATCGCTGCGTCGGTTTGATCACCGTCAAGGACATAGAAAAGGCGGTCAATTACCCGAACGCCACCAAGGACGCCAGCGGGCGCCTGCGCGTCGCCGCGGCAACAACGGTTGGTGACAAGGGGTTCGAGCGGACCCAGGCGCTGATCGATGCCGAATGCGACCTGATCGTGATCGACACCGCGCATGGCCACAATAGGGAGGTCTCGCGCGCCGTCGAGCGGGTCAAGCGGCTGTCCAATTCGGTCCAGGTGATTGCCGGCAACGTCGCCACGGGCGAGGCTACGCGGGCGCTGATCGATGCGGGCGCCGACGGTATCAAGGTAGGAATCGGGCCGGGCTCGATCTGCACCACCCGAGTGGTGGCCGGTGTTGGCGTGCCGCAGCTTACCGCTGTCATGGAATCGGCCGAGGAAGCTGCCAAATCCGGCATCCCGGTGATTGCCGATGGCGGGCTGCGGACCTCGGGCGATCTTGCCAAGGCACTTGCCGCCGGCGCGAGCGCCGTCATGGTGGGCTCGCTGCTCGCCGGCACCGAAGAGGCGCCAGGCGAAACCTTCCTCTACCAGGGGCGCGCCTATAAAAGCTACCGCGGCATGGGCTCGGTGGGCGCGATGGCGCGTGGATCGGCCGACCGTTACTTCCAGCAGGATATCAAGGACCAGATGAAGCTGGTGCCCGAGGGGATCGAAGGCCAGGTACCTTTCAAGGGCGCGGCGCGCGACGTGATCCACCAGCTCGTCGGGGGCGTGAAGGCGGCGATGGGATATACCGGTGCAAAAACCATCCCCGATCTCCAGAAGCGGGCCAAGTTCGTCCGCATCACCAATGCGGGCCTCCAGGAAAGCCATGTTCACGATGTATCGATCACTCGCGAGGCGCCCAACTATCCGACGCGGTGAGTCCATATGACGCCCGGTGGCCGGGCGCAGGCGGCGATCGAGCTGCTCGACGAGATCATTATCGCCGCACGTGACGGTGGCGCGGCCGCCGACACCCTGATCGCGCGCTACTTCAAGACGCGGCGCTACGCGGGCTCGAAGGATCGGCGCGCGATACGCGACCTCGTCTATCGCGCAATACGGCACGCGGGCGATCTGCCGAAAAGCGGGCGAGCGGCGTTGATCGGAGTCGCGCGCGGCGACGTCGAGCTTGCCGCAGCCTTCGATGGGTCCCCGCACACGCCTGCGCCGATCAATGATAAGGAACTGGGCAGTGTCGCGGGCGTGCTGCCAAACTGGCTCGCACAGAAAATCGACCCGGCCGAGCATGAGGCGCTGCTCGAACGCGCACCGCTCGATGTCCGGGTGAACCGACGCATGGCTGATCGCGAGAGCGTGGCGGCCTTGCTGCCGGAAGCGGCGCCGACGCCCTTCGCGCCACACGGCCTGCGCCTGCCCGAGGGAACTCCGGTCGAGGCCACCCAGCCTTGGCGGGATGGCCTGATCGAGATCCAGGACGAAGGTAGCCAGCTGATCGCCGCGGCGGCCCGGGCGCGGCCCGGAATGACCGTCCTCGACTTGTGCGCGGGCGCCGGAGGCAAGACGCTCGCGCTCGCCGACAGCATGGCGGGAGAGGGGCGGCTGATCGCCACCGACACCAACCGCGCCCGGCTTTCGCGCCTCGTGCCGCGGGCAGAGCGGGCCGCTGCGGGCATCATCGAGACACGGCTGCTCGATCCCCGCCGGGAAAATGATTCGCTGGCCGACCTCGCCGACGCCTGCGATGTGGTGCTGATCGACCCGCCCTGTTCCGGAACCGGGACATGGCGTCGCAATCCCGAGGCGCGCTGGCGGCTCACACCGGATCGGCTCGGCAAGCTCGTCGAAACCCAAGCGATGCTGCTGGATGTCGCGGCAGGTCTGGTCAAGCCCGGTGGAGCGCTGGTCTATGCGGTCTGCTCGCTGCTCGATGAGGAAGGGGCGGGGCAAGTGGCCGATTTTCTGGCCCGGTCGCCTGCTTTCCGCCCCGAAAAGGATCTGTTCACCGCTGGCTGCTATAGAGGTCCCGGCAAGCTGCTCAGCCCGGCGCGTGACCATACCGACGGATTTTTCGTCGCCAGGTTGCTCCGCGCATGATAGAAGGCCGCTATGCCGATATGTTGGAGATGTTGATGCGTTTTTCGCCTGTTGCGATTGCTATGTCGCTGACTTTGTTGGCGGTTTCGAGCGGGGTGAACGGCCAGAAGGCCGATGATCAGATCAATCCCAAGTCGCTGGCGCTGCTGGCGGAGGGCCAGGCGGCAATGAAGGCCGGTAACCTGTCCGCCGCCAACGACGCACTGGAGACCGCCCTCGCTGTCGATCCGCGCAACCGTGCCGCCTTTGTCGCGCTCGGACGCGTTGCCCAGGCGCAGCAGCTGCCGGGTAAGGCCATCCGGATGTATTTCGAAGCGCTCTCGCTCGAGCCTAACGACGTAAATGCGTTGTCGGCACAGGGCGAGGCGATGGTTCAGAAGGGCGCCGTCGAGCGCGCCCGCGCCAATCTGGCCCGGGTAAAGGCCCTGTGCAAGTCCGAGTGCGCCCCCGCGACCCAGCTCGCGGCGGCTATTGCCAAAGGTCCGCCGCCCGCGATCGTTGCCGCGCAGACCAACGACAAGGTCCCGCCGAAGGGCCAGGAGAAGAGCGTCGCCGGCCAGAAGTAGCCCATCATCCGGCGAAGACTGCTGGGCTCGAGCTTTCGCCGAAGTAACGCTAGGAGCCTGTGCGCGGGTGGGCGTAGACAAGCTGATTGATTGCTGATTCTACGGCTTTCCGAGAAGGAGAGCGGCGGAGCTTCAGGCGCAGTGACTGCGAACGGGACGTCATTTGTCCGCACCAGAAAATACTCGCAGACCTTCGTGTGACTCTCTCACAGCATCCGAACGCGATCGAAACTTTTCTTCCGATCTCGAAAATGAAATCCGCCACATGCGCGCCGGACTGCCTTAGCATGTGTATCTGATGATCGAGCGAAGGCCGGACCGGCACTTCCGCGAGACAGTCTGATTACTCATGACGGGCGGAAAGCGATGACCAGGAAAAGGCTTCATCTTAATATCAATATATACACGTCTGGAGCCTTTGCCTCGGCGTGGCGGTACAGGACTGGGCATCCGGGCGCGTTCATGGATGTCGATTTCCATATCAAGGTTTCGCAACTTGCTGAAAAGGCCTGCTTCGATGCCGTGTTTCTCGCTGATTCTCCTGCAGTCAGCAGCGATCTCTCGACCTCGCCAACTCTTGCGCTCGACCCGTTGATCACCATGGCGGGGATTGCGGCACGGACTGAGCGCATCGGTCTGGTCGCTTCGTCGTCAACCACTTACAATGAACCGTACAACGTGGCTCGCCAGTTCGCGAGCTTGGACCATGCGAGCGGCGGACGCGTCGGATGGAACATCGTCACGTCGGCCAGTCTCGAGGCTGGAGGCAACTTCGGCTCAGGACTAGTTCCACACGCGATGCGTTATGCAAGAGCCGACGAGTTCACCCGCGTGGTCAAGGCGCTGTGGCAGAGTTGGGGAGAAGGCGCCTTCACCGGCGACAAGGGGAGCGGGCTGTTTGCCGATGTTTCTCGGATCCGTCCCATCAATCATGCCGGCGAACACTTTTCGGTAGCCGGGCCTTTCCAGTTGCCCCAATCCCCGCAGGGTCATCCCGTCGTCGTGCAAGCAGGGGGTTCAGAGCCGGGTCGAGTATTAGCCACCAATCATGCTGATGTCATTTTCTCGCTCGCGAATTCGCTGGATGAGGGCATCGCCTTTGCCAAAGACATTAGAGCGCGCGTGGCCCATACCGCCAGCCGATCCGGCAAGATCTTGATCCTGCCGGGCCTGGAAACTGTGATCGGATCGACGGAAGAAGAATCCAGGCGGCGCGAAGACGAATTATGGGACATGCTGCCCGCACATCATAACATCTTCAGGCTCGCCTATCTGCTCGACATCGACCCCGCCACGATCGAGCCGGACCGGCCACTGCCCGATAATTTGAGGATCCGTGAGGATGGTAGCCACACCTTCGCACAATCCGCAGTGACCGTTGCCAGTGGCGCGAAAAGAACGTTCCGCGACGCATTGCGAGCCTTGGGCAGCGGTACCGGCCATCGTGTCGTTGTCGGCACGCCTGAACAGGTAGCGAATGATATGGAGTCCTGGCTCGATGCCGGCGCCGCCGACGGGTTCAACCTCATGCCGGACGTGCTGCCGGATGGTCTCGAGGCCTTCGTATCGAACGTGATGCCGATCTTGCGGCAACGGGGCATCTTCCGAAGCGAATATTCCGGCACCACCCTGCGCGACCATTACGGCCTTTCCCGGCCTTCCGAATCATAAGCTGCATGTTCGTTCGGCAATGGTGGGACGGCCTCAGTTCTACCCCCGCGTGCAGATACAGGAGTTTTCCAATGAGTGATGAAAGTCAGGCGAGTATCATCACTCGCCCCAGCCCGGGCTCAGTCTCGGACCTTCAAGAGCGGCTCGAAGCACTTTTGCCGGGTATCTCAGCGGGTGTAATCGATCGCGAGCAGAAGCGCGAACTACCATTCAAGCAAGTCGCGGATTTCGCCGCCGCTGGTCTGTTCACGTTCAGGATCCCTGCTGAATATGGCGG
>CAMLSA010000099.1 GCA_946482655.1 uncultured Sphingomonas sp.
CCCGTTCTTCAACTGGGGGGGAATGCGCGCCCTCTATGTGAAGGAGGTGAGGCGCTTCTTCAAGGTCCACCTGCAGACTATTTGGGCCCCAGCCTTCACCACGCTGCTTTATCTGGTCATTTTCTCGGTCGCATTGGGCCGGGGCGGGCGCGAGGTGATGGGCCATCCTTTCGCGACTTTCGTCGCTCCGGGCCTGATCGTCATGGGGATGATGAACGCGGCCTTCGCCAATGCCAGCTTCTCGCTGCTCGCCGGCAAGATGCAGGGGACTATCATCGATTATCTGCTGCCGCCCCTGTCGACCGGCGAGATGCTGGTCGCGCTGGTCGGCGCCTCGGTCACCCGCGCGTTGCTGGTCGGCCTCGCCCTGTGGGGAGCGATGCTGTTCTGGCCGGAAGTCGACGTGATCCCGGCTCATCCGTTCCACATGATCTGGTTCGGACTGATGGGAGCGGTGCTGCTCAGCCTCGTGGGGCTGCTCACGTCGATATGGGCCGAGAAGTTCGATCACGCCGCCGCGGTCCAGAATTTCGTGGTCGGGCCGCTCACCTTGCTCTCGGGCACCTTCTATTCGGTCGAGAGTCTCCATCCGGGCTTCAGCGCCGTCAGCCATGCCAATCCTTTCTTTTACGTGATTTCAGGTTTCCGCTACGGCGTCGTCGGGACCACCGACTCGCCGATCCTGATCGGGGTTATCGGGCTGCTGCTGCTCAACGCGATCCTGATCTGGATCAACTATGCGGTTCTGGACCGCGGCTGGAAGATCAAGAGCTAGAGAGTTCAGTGCTTAATCGCATTCATCGCCGGCGGCGGTGAAGCGATCTCCCCTGCACTTTCGGACGTGAATAGGCTTGGGAAACGACAACCATCGGGGTTGGAATACCGGAACCCGTGCAGTGGATTCGGGTCGTGGTAAGAGTTTATTTTCCTATTTCCTTTACGAAAAACGCCCTTGTCATCAGATGCGTGCCATAGAGAGATTTTCATGGCGGATTCGGTAAGATTAATACAGCAATCCATACAGCGCTGGTCTGCTGAAGCGGTGGCCGCACGCGTCGAATCTTTCGGAATAGACGAGGTGCTACGCCAGCGCTGGCTACGTCTTTGGGACATTTGCAAGCCACATCTTCATCGCATCATCCCTGTGCAGACGGACTTCATGATTGCGGAGTTGGACCCGAAAATCCTTTCCCAGATGGATCTGGAAGCCACGACAAAAATGAGCGCGGCGATGTTCGAGCTGACGCTCACCCGGCGGCCGGACGTTGCGTGGTTCCGTTCCATCGCGGATCTTGGGCAGGGCGTCGTGGATGCCGGCTTACCGCTTCATCGAGCCGCCGGGGGATTTACGCGGGCCAACGAAGCGATCGCCGAGATAATCGCTGCGCTGGATCTGGAACCGCTGGACAGCGCCACATTGGTTACCGCCGCCTATCGTCGAAGCGTGATCGAGTTCGAGATCATCTTTTCCGAAGTGCGCGCGATCGAGCAGCATCGAGCCGATGAACGTCGCGAGGGAATAGCCAAGCTATATGGAGAAGCCGTCGGCGGCTCCATTTCCCGTCTGTTGGAAGTAAGTTCCGAAATCGAGAAGCATGTGGTGGAGGCGGAACAATCTACCGAAGTGATGATCGATCGATCAGCGGAAGTCGCCGTCGCGGCCAATCAATCGGCCCTTTCGATGCAGCACGTCGCCCAAAGCTCGAGCGATCTGATCAATGCGATCGACACCGTGGGGCATGAGGTCAAACTCACCACGGATATGACCTCCCATGCCGCCGTCAGCGCTGCCAAAGCTGCGGACACGTCGCGAATTATGGCGAGCAAGGCCAATGAAATTCAGGCTATCCTCCGCATCATCCGCGACATCGCCAATCAGACCAAGCTATTGTCACTCAATGCGAATATCGAAGCGGCTCGTGCCGGAGACGCCGGCCGCGGGTTCGCTGTCGTGGCACAGGAGGTGAAGGCGCTCGCCTCGCAGACTTCCCGTGCTACCGATGAGATCGCCAGCATAATCGCGATCATCCTAGGCGCCACCGAGAACACGGTTTCCGCCAATCAGGACGTGGAAGCCATCGTCTCGGACATGCACGACACGGCGTCGCGTATCGAGAGTGTTGTCGAGACGCAGATCAGGGCTGTCGCGACAATCTCCTCGTCCGTGGACGAGACCGCACAAGTCGCGGGAGCTGTTTCGGACGCGGCGGCCGCTATTCGGAAAGACAGTGAACTGGTGGGTAAACGGCTGAAGTCGCTGGGACAGCATTTTCAGAGCTGCAACGAACTGCTCAAGCACTTGCGAGAATCGTCTGGAGATTTCCTGATCAACATCGCCAGCTGAGAATCGCCACTTCGTCAAGCTCAGGCATTTCGATCCATATTATATGGACGGGATCATCGTTGGTCGTCGCTCGCGCCGGGAATAATCGAGCTTGAATTGAACGTGGGACTTCCGGAAACCGGTATGTCGATTCCGTCGAAATCGCTCGCGTCGTGCCGCTCCGGCAGGTGCGGGATTTCGGCCCCGAGCGTCCGGTTGACCAGACTGCCCCGTTGCACCGCTGGACGTCGTCCGATCATGTCGGACCAGCGCCGCAGATGGGCATATTCCTGCACCTGAAAATATTCGGCCCCATTTTCGTAGAGCCTGCCTTCGACCAGCGGGCCGTACCATGGCCAAATCGCCATATCGGCGATGGTGTAGCGGTCGCCGGCGATATATTCGGTTTCGGCCAGCCGGCGGTTGAGCACGTCCAGCTGCCGCTTTACTTCGATCGTGTAGCGGTTGATCGCATATTCGATCTTCACGGTCGCATACATGTAGAAATGGCCGAACCCACCGCCGACATAAGGCGTGCTGGCCATCTGCCAGTACAGCCATGACAGGCATTCGGCACGGCCGTACGGATCGGTGGGCAGAAACGCTCCGAACTTCTCGGCAAGATAGGTGAGAATCGCACCGGATTCGAAGATGCGCGCCGGCGGATCGAGGCTCCGGTCGACCATGACAGGGATCTTGGAATTGGGGTTGATCGCGACGAAGCCGGAACCGAACTGAACGCCATCGAAAATCTTGATCAGCCAGGCGTCGTATTCCGCGCCTTCGTGGCCCAGCGCCAGCAGCTCCTCGAGCATGACCGTCACTTTTATGCCATTGGGCGTGCCCATCGAATAGAGCTGGAGAGGGTGTCGCCCGACAGGCAGCTCGCTTTCGTGAGTTGCGCCGGCGCTTGGCCGGTTCAGCGCGGCCCAGGCACCGCTGTCGCGTTCCTGCCATACCCAGACCTTCGGCGGCGTGTATTCAGTGGTCTCGCTCACGCACGTCCTCCCTTTGCAGCCGGTGACGGTCAAAATAAGCGGATCGGTCGGCGGCCGCCTGGATTGCCATCGTATTGATCCTGGTCGAGCGGATCAATCCGCAGGCCCTGCTGCGCGTTGGCAGATGTGGCGAAGGTATAAGCGATTGCCCCGAGCCGTTGGCCGCGGGGCATGTAGCCGCTATGCGGGCCGGTGTCCTGGCGTTCCAACGCCGAGTTTTGCCGTGGTTTTTCGAGCGGCCTTGAAGGGCCGCCCGCCGACGGCCCTTCATGTTAGGCCTTAGCCTCATTTATAGTGGCGGCGGCCGCGCTTATCGACCCAATATTTGCGGCCATAGCTGTCGCGATAATAGCGGTGCTTGCCCTTGGTGAGCGCGGTGACCACCGCGCCGCCGGCACCGCCGATCAGCGCGCCTTCGCCAACGCCCAGGCCAGGGATTACCGCGCCCGCGACGGCGCCGCCCGCGGCACCGATACCGGCGCCCTTCAGGACCTGGTTGGTGCTCTGCGCCATGGAGGGGGCGGAGGCGCCTGCAAGGGACAGGGCAGCGGTCGCCGCGATGAACTTGGTCGTCTTCATGACAATTCCCTTCCAGTAAACTTGCCGCAGAAAAAACGTGGCCCACTATGCTAATGTTCCGCCGTTCATCTGGCGTAGTTTTCATGGCAGAAGGCAAATGAACCGGACCTGAAACGGCCGTTCATATCCGCGATTAGACCCAGCCTTCGAACACTTGGTCGCGGGGGCGATCGCCGTCTGCCCATTGACGAATATTCATGATCACGCGCTCGCCCGTGGCGGCGCGCCCCTCAAACGTGGCGGACCCCATGTGCGGCAGCAGGACGACGTTGTCGAGCGCCAGCAGGCGGGGATCGATCGCGGGCTCATGCGCGAACACGTCGAGTCCCGCACCGGCGATCTCGCCGCGCTCGAGCCTGTCGATCAGCGCGTCCTCGTCGATGATCGGGCCGCGCGCGGTGTTGATCAGGTAGACATGCGGCGGCAGCAGCGCCAGGCGGCGCGCGCTGATCAGGTTTTCGGTTTCGGGCCGGTGCGGACAATGGATCGATATGATGTCGTTGTCGATCAGCAACCGGTCGAGATCGGGTTCGTAGCGTGCGGCCAACTCCTGTTCGACCACCTCCGGAAGACGGTGGCGGTTATGATAGCTGATCGTCAGGTTGAAGGCGCGTGCGCGGCGCGCGACCGCCTGGCCGATCCGGCCCATGCCGACGATGCCGAGCCGCTTGCCGTTAATGCGATGGCCGAGCATCGATCCGGGGCTCCATCCGGTCCACTTGCCCGAGCGTACCAGTTTCTCCCCCTCCGCGAGCCGGCGCGGCACCGACAGGATCAGCGCCATCGTCATGTCGGCGGTGTCTTCGGTCAGCACCCCGGGGGTGTTGGTGACGATGATCCCGGCGGCGCGGGCGGCACGGAGGTCGATATGGTCTACGCCATTGCCGAAATTGGCGATCAGCTTCAGCCGGCCCCTACCCGCGGCGATCACGGCTCCGTCGATATGGTCGCTGATCGTCGGTACGAGCACGTCGCAACGCGCGGCCGCCGCCGCCAGGCCTTTGGCACTCAGCGGGATATCGTCCTCGCTCAGCTCGACGTCGAACAGTTCGCTCATGCGCGCCTCGATCTGCGGCGGCAGGCGGCGTGTGACGATCAGCTTCGGGTGGCGGGGGCGTTCGGATTCGGCCATGGTCTTCCGCGCTAATCCTGCCTGGTGCCGAGCGCAAGCGGGGCGTCTCGACTCTTGAACGGCTACGGCGGGACTCTACTATGGCGGCTGGGTACGCGAAACAGGGGACGACGTTGAAGAAACCGGGCTGGCTGTTGCTGGGTACGCTGTTGATTGCGAGCACGAGCGAGGCGCAGCAGCGCAGGACTCCCTATTGGGCGTCGATCGCCACCGGCGACGCGCTGATGCGGACCGGGCCCGAACGGACCTATCCCGCCACCTGGCGCTATCGGCGCCGCGACCTGCCGGTGCAGGTGCTCCAGGTCTACGGCAACTGGCGGCGCATTCGTGAGCAGGACGGCACCGAGGGATGGATGCTGGCCACCCTGCTCAGTGCCCAGCGAACTGCGGTGGTGACCGGCGACGGTCCGGCCGGCCTCCATGCCGATCCGAACAGCGGCGCGGCGCTCAACTGGCAGGCCGAGCCCGGCGTGGTCGGCAAGATCAGCAGATGCGAAAGCGGCTGGTGCCTGTTCGACGTCGGCGGCAAGCGGGGCTATGTCCAGATCGAGCGGATTTGGGGCGTCGATGCCGGCGAGGTGGTCGAATAAAGCCCGTCCACGGAGGAATCTCGGCCCCGCCATCGAGACGCCAATGTTGATCCGGCGTCCGCACCGGATAGATGATTACGAAGCCTGCTGCTTGTCGAGGAGCGGTTGACCGGGCGGGTCGTCGGCGAGGTCGGGCTCGCCGGTTTCCACCGCGGTCTCGGCGAGGATTTCGATCCTTATCCGGAGTTCGCCTGGATGATGGCTAGCGACGTCCACGGTCGCGGCTATGCCAGCGAGGCGGCCCGCGCAATGCTGCACTGGATGCAAACCGCTTTCGCGCCCGAGCGGATGGTGTGAATCATCGATCCCGACAACGGCCCCTCGCTGTGGATCGCCGAAAAGCTGGGATTCCATCCCTTCGGCCAGGCGAGCTGCAAGGACAAACAGGTGCTCAAGCTGCGGCGCTCCGCCGTCCCCGATTGACGCCCGATCGCAAAAATTCTGTCGCGATGTCGGATTACAACCAGCGGCTCCGTCGTACCGGCGTTCGGGCGCAGACGCGCCGACCGAAAAGCGAAGGAGGATATCATGTCACGGGTCACGCCCTGCTTATGGTTCAAGGACCAGGCCGAGGAGGCCGCCAACTTCTATGTGTCCATCCTGCCCGATTCCCGGATCGACAGGGTTCACAAATCGGCGATCGATACGCCCGGCCCCAAGACCGGCGACATCCTCCTGGTCGAGTTCACCCTGGCCGGCCAGAAGATGCAGGCCCTAAACGGCGGCATGGATGCCGAATATGGGCTGGCCGTGTCGATGACCTTCGAGGCTCGCGACCAGGCCGAGCTCGACACGGTCTGGAACGCGCTACTCGACGGCGGCAAGGCCCAGCAGTGCGGCTGGCTCGCCGATCGCTATGGGTTGCACTGGCAGATCCTCTACGAAGGATTTGGCCGCCTCATGGTCGATCCGGCCAGGGCCAGGGCGGCGATGACCGAAGTGTTCAAGATGGTGAAGCTCGATATCGCGACGATCGAAAAGGCCGCCGCGAACGTTTGAAGGGAGGCCGACGATGGCGACGACCAGCCAATTCTTCTGGTACGAGTTGATGACCAGCGACCATGAGGCCGCGCAGCAGTTTTATTCAAAGGTGGTCGGCTGGAAGCTGACGCCCTTCGCCACCGAAGGCCATCCTTATACGGTGCTCGAAGCCAATGGCTGCGGCACTGGAGGGATCATGCCCATCCCCCCCGAGGCGTGTGAGCAGGGGATGAAGCCCGGCTGGGTTGGCTATGTCCACGTCGCCGATATCGATGCGGCGGTGGCGGGGATCCGTGCGGCGGGCGGTGCCGTTCATCGCGAGCCCGACCTGATCCCGATGGTCGGCCGCTTCGCGGTGGTCACCGATCCCCAGGGCGCGACATTCAACCTGCTTCAGCCCGAGGGACCGGACATGCCCGCGCTGCCGATGGGCACGGTCGGCAAGGTCGACTGGCACGAGCTGCACAGCACCGATTGGGAGAAGGGCCTTGAGTTCTACTCCTCGCAGTTCGGCTGGGCGGGTACGGGGCAGATGGATATGGGGCCGATGGGGGCTTACCAGTTCTTCGCGATGGAGCCCGCGGCCGAAAGCGCCGAGTGTGGCACCATCTGCGGCGCCATGTTCAACGACACGCAGGCATCCAGGCCTTATTGGCTCTTTTACGTGCGTGTCGATGCAATCGACGCCGCGATCACCCGGATCACCGACAATGGCGGCAAGATCCTTCAGGGACCGCATGAGGTGCCCGGCGGAATGTGGATCGTCAATGCGGAGGATCCGCACGGGGCATTGTTCGCGCTGGTGGCGCCCAAGAGGTAGGTGCCGTCCGCTTCCGAGGACTCGGCTATTTCCGCGCGTCAGCCATAATTGAAACTGACGCTGATCCGGTCGCCCTTGCCCGTGCCCGCGGGGACTTCATGGCGGAGCCAGCTCTCCCAGAGCAGCACCATGCCGGCCCTTGGCTCGGCATAGACGAAGCTTTGGCTGTCCTCGGGCGCGTCGGGAGCCCGGGGCGGCGCGGCCATCATCAGTGGCAGGCGGGGGTCCTCCAGCTTGAGCCCGCCCGATTGGGGCGGCACGCTGACGTAGAAGGTACCCGACATCACGCTATGCGGATGGATATGGCCCGAATGGGCGCCGCCCGGCTTGAGCAGATTGACCCACAGGCTGTCCAGCCGGAGCTTGCGGGCGAGGTCGAGATGCGATTCCTTGGCAAAGCGCCGAACATGGCCATTCAGCAGCTTCACCAGATCGGCAAACGCCGGATCGCGCGTGGGAAGGTCGTTGAGCGAGGCGTAGGAGGTATAGCCGCGATAGCCGTGCTCCTTCGACCATGCCTGGCCTGCGCGGTCCTCTTCCGCGAGCGTCCGGACAGAGCGGTCGAGTGCGGCGAGCAGTTCGGGCTTGTCGATCATCGCTTCGTACAGGCGCGTCACGAACAGGGTGCGGATCGTCATGTCCCGTCCCAAGCATGGGGAGGACGGGAGTTCAAGCAGTCAGCTTCGGTCAGCCGTCCCCCGGAGCAGCGCCACCGCCTTCCCGAGCGCCAGGTCGCGCGGTGTCCTCGCGGCGGAAACGCGATATTTGGGCGTGAAGCCATTGCCTTCGAGGCGGGTGCCGTTGGCGGTGCGGATATCATATTCGGCGACGGTCAACCGGCCGCCGCCGGGCAGCCGATGGTCGACTCCGCCGGTTACCGCGCCAGCGGTACGTTCGCCCACCGTGAGGGCCCGTCCCGATTCACCAAGAAAGAAGGCTAGGATTTCGGCGGCGCTCGCGGTGTTCGGACCAACGATCAGCGCGAGCGGGCCTCGATAGCTGTTGCGGCCGGCGCCGCGGGTCCTTTCCTCGATCGTCTTCCTGCCGGTCAGGCGGATCAGCACCTCGCGGCGAGGGGTGAACAACCCCGCGACCTTATCGAGCACATCGTCGCGCCCGCCGCCATTGCTTCGCAGATCGAGGATCACGCCGCGCAGGCCGGGCGTTTCGGCGATCGATCGCGCGATCCAGCGGTCGTCGCCCGGATCGAACTGATTGAAAGTTAGCAGCAACAGTCCCCCCTCCAGCCGCGTCGCCCGGCGGGCGAGCGGCACTTCGCTCCGGTTTTCATCTTCGCGAGACCAGGCGATCTTTCCCGGGGGCGTCGCATAGACATGGCTGTCGTCGAGCTGGTCGAGCATCCGGTTGATAACGCCATAGAGCTGCTTCTCATCACGTGCGGCCATCGCCTGCGGATAATAGCGGTCGCGGATTGCCTCCCAGTCGTTGCCGCCCATGGTCCGGTCCCAATAGCGGTCGGCGACCAGGCTCCAGCTCTTGTCGAACACGCGCTCGTTGAGCGAACTCTCACGCGCCTGGATGGCTTCGCCCCAAGGGGCCGCGATCAGAGACAAGAGCAACATCGGCCGCACGAACCGCCCCATCATGGCGTCCGACCGGGAGCGCAGCGCAACGAAAGCGTGCGCGCTATCGTGTCGTAACGCGCTTCGCTGCAGGCGTCGAGCCGGTCGCGTCCGATCAAAATCACTGGCCAGGCATCCTGCTGGCGTGTCTTCTTCCTGACCACGATATCGTCCGGCTCATCGGGATCGGCGGGAAAGGCGTATTTTCCGGCGAAATCGGCAGTGCGGACGAGCAGCCGCTCGAAGCGGAAGCCAGCAATGTCAGCCGGACGCTTCAACGTCAGCAAGGTTGTCGGGCGGGAAACGCCGAACGCGCCGATGATGGTGCCGCGGCCGCCAAGCCGGCCGCCATAGCGCTGTGCGAGAATCGCACCGGCCGAGGAGGTTGCGACCGTTTGCGGGCGATCGAGCGCAAATTGCACAAAGATCCGGGATCTGCCGACCGAGACCGCCGTCTGCGGCCCATGCTCGCTGCTGTCGTCGATGAGAAATTCGGCGCTATGGCCAGGGTCGGCGGCGGCCCGTCGCACGAAACGGATCGTTGCGTAGGGCAACAGGCCGAGCCCAATCTCGCCATCGACGCCGTCGCAGCAATCGCGGCCGTGAGAGGCGACGAGCACGAGCATTTTCCGGCGGTTGATCGTGATCGGCGCGGCGGCTTCGATGCCCTTCAGGGTTTCGCGCCCGACCTGTGCTTCAAAGCCGGTCTTGAACCCGAATTTCTTGTAGGGGGGATTGGCGCGGAGCCGTTCGGCCGCGTCGGGATTGAGTTCGATCAGCCTTTTCTGTTCGAGGCCGACCCGCAGCCGCAGCGGAACCTTGCCGATCCTGAGTGCGATGACGGGCTCGTCCATGTCGAGCAGAAGCTCACCTGTCGGCGGGCCGGGTTCCTTGGGTGGGCGAGCCGTGGCGCAGCCCGCCAGGGCAACCAGCGCGAGCATGACGATCGCCCGCGCCGGTTTGGCCCTGTTCATCGCTGTCCGGCTCAGTTGGCGCGGTAGCTGCGGTAGGTGGGATAGCTCGGCGCGGTCGACGAGCGGCTGCTGCTACGCGTGGCGGACGGCCGCGAATAATGGCTGCGGCTACGATATGTGCGGCGGCGTTCCTTGTTGATCAACGTATTGTAGAGTCCGCCGCCCGCAGCGCCGATCAGCGCACCCTCGCCGACGCCCAGGCCGGGAATGATCGCACCGGCGAGCACTCCGCCGGCCGCACCGATCCCTGCGCCGCGCAGGATATGTCCTGCGCTCTGCGCCGAGGCGGGCGCCGCGGCTCCGAAAGAAAGCAGGGCGGCGCTGCTAAGAATGAACAACTTCTTCATGGCACTGTCCTTCACTAAACTTGTCACCAGCAACGGGCCAGAAATGACGGAGTTCCCGCGTTCATCCGGGGGCAAGGAAATTGTTCCGCGCCTCCGTCCCACTATTGCGGGTTCAGGAGATGAACCCCATATTGCCAACCTCAATGGAGAACCTGCCATGCGCGCTAGATGGTGCCTGATCGGCGGTATGTTGATTGCAGCGACCCTTCCCGTCCAGGCGGCGAGGCTCGATCCCGAGGCCCGGATCGCCAAGGCGCTTGAAGGTCGCGTGGCCGGCAAGCCGGTCGACTGCATCCCCCAATATCGTATTCAGTCAAGCGAGATATTCGAGAAGACCGGCATCATCTATAAGGCCGGCCGTACCTGGTATCTCAATCGTCCGGTTTTCGGCAGAAACTTCCTGGATCGCGGCGATGTGTTGCTGACGGACACCCGTAGTTCGGATCTGTGCAGCATCGACGTCGTCCGGCTGCTCGACTCGGGTTCGCATCTCTCGTCCGGTCTGCTCGGCCTCGGGCAGTTCGTTCCCTACACCCGGCCCAAGAGCTGACGGCGCGTCGGTACGCCACCGTTCACAGCAGAGCCCAGGGGCGCACCTGGGGGAGCGATCACGGCTCGGCAGCCTGATCCGGCCGGACGCCGCCGTCCGCGACTCGATAGACGATCTCCTCGGGGATGACCGCAGATTTACGGTCGGTTGCTCCGAGCTGCTCTATCGATCGTTCATTCCCTGGTGATCTGTGCGCTTCAGCACTGCGGCGAGCGATGTTGCACTTGTTCACGATTGAGGCGCGCCCGCCCGATGTCGGGCAGACAAATAAGGGGACCGTGAATCACGGTCCCCTGATGTGGTTGGGCAGGAACGTAGGGCTTAGCGCTTCGAGAACTGGAAGCTGCGGCGCGCCTTGGCACGGCCGTATTTCTTGCGTTCGACGGCGCGGCTGTCGCGGGTCAGGAAGCCCGCGGCCTTGACCGGTGCGCGCAGGACCGGCTCATACTTCGTCAGCGCCTGGCTGATGCCATGCTTGACCGCGCCGGCCTGACCCGAAAGGCCGCCGCCCTTGACGGTGCAAATCACGTCATACTGGCCCTCGCGTTCGGCGACGCCAAACGGCTGGTTGATGACGAGACGCAGCGTCGGACGCGCGAAATAGACTTCCTGATCACGACCGTTGACGGTGATCTTACCGGTGCCGGGCTTCAGCCACACGCGGGCGACGGCATCCTTGCGGCGGCCGGTCGCATAGGCGCGGCCCTGGGCGTCGATGATCTGTTCGCGCAGCGGCATCGTCGAAACCGCCGGGGTTGGCGCCGCGGGCGCCTCGTCGGTGGTGAAGGCCGGGGTCTCTCCGGCGGCGGCCGGCGCGGGCGTCGCGCCGGTCAGCGCGGCGAGATCAGTGAGGGACTGGCGGTTGTCGGACATTATGCGCCCACCTTGTTCTTGCGGTTCATCGACGCGATGTCGAGCACTTCAGGGTTCTGGGCGGCGTGCGGATGCTCGGAGCCCTTGAAGATGCGCAGATTGCGCATTTGCTGGCGGCCGAGCGGGCCGCGCGGGATCATCCGCTCGATCGCCTTCTCGAGCACGCGCTCGGGGAAGCGGCC
>CAMLSA010000100.1 GCA_946482655.1 uncultured Sphingomonas sp.
ACATCGTCATGATGGGCATGGGCGAGCCGCTCTACAATTTCGACAATGTCCGCGATGCGCTGAAGATTGTCATGGACGGCGACGGTCTTGGCCTGTCGAAGCGCCGGATCACGCTTTCGACCTCGGGCGTGGTGCCGATGATGGCGCGCGCGGGCGAGGAGATCGGCGTCAACCTCGCCGTGTCGCTCCACGCGGTGACCAAGGAGGTACGGGACGAGATCGTGCCGCTCAACCGCAAATATGGACTGGAGGAGCTGTTCCAGGCCTGCGCCGATTATCCGGGCGCCAACAATGCCCGGCGGATCACCTTCGAATATGTCATGCTCAAGGACAAGAACGACAGCGACGAGGATGCGCGCGAGCTGGTCCGGCTGCTCAGGAAGTACAAGCTTCCCGCCAAGGTGAACCTGATCCCGTTCAATCCGTGGCCGGGCGCCGATTACGAATGCTCCGATCCCGATCGAATCGCCCGCTTTTCGGATATCGTGTTCAAGGCAGGCATATCCGCTCCGGTCCGCACGCCCCGCGGGCGCGACATCATGGCGGCCTGCGGCCAGCTCAAATCGGCGTCGGAGAAGAAGAGCCGGGCCGAGCTCGACCGCCTGGCGGCAGAGAAGCAGGCGGCGTTGGGATAGCAAGAGGATCGGGAAGCGGAGCGGACGGCAGGTCCGGCGCTAACCGGGGTTATCGCTTCCCCTCTTGCATCGTTCCGCGAGCGCGTCTTTATGCGGGGCATAGGAGACGCGCGTAAATGTCGCTATTCGACAAGTTTGTCGGCCGCCTCTTCAAGCGCGGCGAGTTCACGATCATTTTTCCCGACGGCAGCCGCAGGACCTATGGGACGCCCGCTCCGGAACTGAAGCCCGTAACGGTTCGGTTCGCGGACAAGGGAGTCGCGCGGTTCATCGCGCGCAATCCGCATCTCTATGCCGCCGAGGCTTATATGGACGGACGGTTGATCATCGAGCAGGGCGATATCCGCGACCTGATCGACCTCGTCCGCGCGAACGGAAAATGGGAAGAAGGCCGCATCACCCTGCGCGGCACCTACGCCATGCTGATCAGGGACCGGCTCCGCGCGCGGATCCAGAGCTTCAACACCGCGCGGGCGGCCAAGCGCAACGTCGCGCACCATTATGACCTCAACGACCGGCTCTACGATCTCTTCCTCGACGTCGACCGCCAGTATAGCTGTGCCTATTTCACCGACAGGGGCAACAGCCTGGACCAGGCACAGGCCGACAAGAAGGCGCATATCGCCTCGAAGCTGCATCTGAAGCCCGGCCAGCGGGTGCTCGACATCGGCTGCGGCTGGGGCGGGATGGCGCTCTATCTGAACCGGGTGGCACAAGTCGAGGTGCTCGGCATCACCCTATCCGAGGAGCAGCTCAAGGTCGCGCGCGCGCGCGCCGAGGCGGCGGGGGTTTCCGACCGGGTGAGGTTCGAGCTGATCGACTATCGCGCCGTCACCGGCCGGTTCGACCGGATCGTCTCGGTCGGCATGTTCGAACATGTCGGCGTGCCGCAGTACGAGGCGTTTTTCCACAAATGCCGCGAGCTGCTCGAGCAGCATGGCGTGATGCTGCTCCACACGATCGGGCGGCTCGGCGTGCCCGGCAAGACCGATGCCTTCACCCTCAAATATATCTTTCCCGGCGGCTATAATCCGGCGCTGTCCGAGATCGTCACGGCGAGCGAGCAGGCGCGGCTGATCGTGTCCGACGTGGAGGCGCTGCGGCTCCATTACGGGATGACGCTCGATCGCTGGTACGACCGGACGATGGCCGCGAAGGAGGCGATCGTCGCGCTCTATGACGAGCGCTTCTTCCGGATGTGGACCTTCTATCTCGCCGGGGCTCGGGCGGCCTTCTACCACGGCAATCTGTGCAATTATCAGATCCAGTACATCCGCGACCGCTACGCCCTGCCCATCACCCGCGATTACATGCGCGAGGCGGAGCAGGCGCTTCCCCGGTGACAAACCCCCTCCCGTACGCGGGAGAGGGTTTGATCGCTCAGCCCTTGGTGGCGCCGTCGCGGCGTTCCCGCCACTTGGTGCGCATGGCGGCGCGGGCGGCCTCATGCTCTTCGGCGCTGAGCGTGCCGTCGCGGTTCGTGTCGATGCTGTCGAACATCGCGAGCGGGCGCGCCGAGGCTTCGGCGAGGCTGACCCGGCCGTCCTTGTCGGCGTCGGCACGGTCGAACCAGCCCATGCCCATCCCCATCCCGCCATGGCGCTTCATCCGCCAGCCGCGATGGCCGCGATGCTTGCCGTCATGGCCGTCGGGCTTGCCCGCGGCTCCATGTTCGCCGTGCGGGCGGGGCGCGGCGAACTCTTCCTTTGAGAGCGCGCCGTTCTTGTCGGCGTCGAGCATCGCGAACATCTTCTCGCGGCGCTCGGCCCTCCCCGCCGCGCGCGCGGCTTCGGCCTCGGGCTTGGTGACATAGCCGTCGCCATTGCCGTCGGCCTTCTTGAAATGATCGGCGATCCGCGCCTGCACGTCGGTGCGGGTCCTGGGCGGGCCATCGGGCATCGCATAGGCATAGCCGGTCGCGCCCAGCAGTGCGGCCAGCGCGGCGCCGGCGATCCAGGGTGTCTTGGTCATCAACAGCATCCTCAACATGAAACGAAAGGGTGGGCGAACCGACAACGACAGGGGAAAATATCGGTCCGCCCTGGAATGGCTTTTGAAGGCCGAATCTTGCATCCATAGTTCTGTGCTGAAATTGTTGTGTCGAGCGTGAAATATGGGGCTGATTTGCTGAGCCGGATCTGAATGACGTTCAGCATGGCGGCTTTATTTGCCGGCCGACAGCACGCCCCGGAACAGCTGCAGCTTCTCCGTCGCGGCCTGCCGTTCCTGATCGTCCAATATTCCGTCCCGGTCCTTGTCGGCCGTGTCGAAGGCGGCGCGGCCGACCGCCTGGACCTCGACGAGCGCCAGAGCCCCGTCATTATTGCGATCGCTCAGCCGGTAGAGCATGTCGAGCATCCCGCCCCGGCTGAGCGGCCCCTTCTCGTTCAGCATCAGGCGCGGGCGGCCATCGGGGCCCACATCCATCACGAAGGGCTCGGGGTCTCGTTCGATGGTCAGCAGGGTGCGGGCCTGCCCCAGCGCCTCGGCGGTCTCGGCGCGGTCGAGCCGATCGTCGCGGTTGCCGTCGGCGCCGGCGAAATATTGGGCGAGTGCGCTGTCCAGGCCTTCGCGGGTCATCGGCAGGCCCTGCGCCGCCGCGACCGCCGACAGGACGGCCAATGCAAGGCCCGGCCAGATACGCATGCCATTCTCCAGACATCAAACAGCGCTACCAGCTTGAATGCGCTCGTTCCGCATGGCAAGGGCCGCGCGCCGACACGGGCGGGGCTGGAGATCGAAATGACGAATGACGTGAAGCGGGTGGTGCTGGCCTTCTCGGGCGGGCTCGACACGAGCGTGATCCTCAAATGGCTCCAGCAGACCTACAATTGCGAGGTCGTCACCTTCACCGCCGATCTCGGCCAGGGCGAGGAGCTCGAGCCCGCGCGGGCCAAGGCGAAGCTGATGGGCGTGCCCGACAAGCATATCTTCATCGACGATCTCCGCGAGGAGTTCGTCAGCGACTATGTCTTTCCGATGATGCGCGCCAACGCGCTCTATGAGGGGCTCTACCTGCTCGGCACCTCGATCGCCCGGCCGCTGATTGCCAAGCGCCAGATCGAGATCGCGAGGGCGGTGGGCGCCGACGCGGTCAGCCATGGCGCGACCGGCAAGGGCAACGACCAGGTCCGGTTCGAGCTCGGCTATTACGGTCTCGCCCCCGACATCCGCGTGATCGCGCCGTGGCGCGAATGGGACCTGACCAGCCGCACCGCGCTGATCGCCTTCGCGGAGGCGCACCAGATTCCGGTGCCCAAGGACAAGCGCGGCGAGTCGCCCTTCTCGACCGACGCGAATCTTCTCCACACCTCGTCCGAGGGCAAGGTGCTCGAGGATCCGTGGGAGGAGGTGCCCGACTATGTCTATTCGCGCACCGTCAATCCCGAGGACGCACCCGACGCGCCGGAGATCATCACGATCGATTTCGAGCGGGGCGACGCGGTCGCGATCAACGGCGAGGGGATGAGCGCCGCGACCCTGCTGGCGAAGCTCAACGACCATGGCCGCACCCACGGCATCGGCCGGCTCGATCTGGTCGAGAACCGCTTCGTCGGCATGAAGTCGCGCGGCATGTACGAGACGCCGGGTGGCGCGATCCTCCACCTCGCCCATCGCGGCATCGAGCAGATCACCCTCGATCGCGGCGCCGCGCATCTGAAGGACGAGCTGGCGCCGCGCTATGCCGAGCTGATCTACAACGGCTTCTGGTTCAGCCCCGAGCGCGAGATGCTCCAGGCGGCGATCGATCACAGCCAGGCCAAGGTGACCGGCACCGTCCGGCTCAAGCTCTACAAGGGCGGCGTCCATGTGATCGGCCGCAAGTCGCCCTATTCGCTCTATTCAGAGAAGGTCGTCACTTTCGAGGACGACGCCGGAGCCTATGACCAGCGCGACGCGGCGGGCTTCATCAAGCTCAACGCGCTCAGGCTGCGGCTGCTGGGGCGCAGGGACGGGCTGTAACCCCTACCTTCTCCCCCGAAGCGGCGGAGGAACTTGGCGCCGCAACCCCACGACGTCGATCGCACCATCCTTGAACCGGCGGATCTCGACCCGCCCCCGCGACAGCTCCTGGAGAAACACGTCGCCCTCGTCATAGGCCCAGGGACCGAGCCGCAACAGCCAGATCGTCGGTACCGCGCGCGTCGCAGGCTCTTCGGCGATCATGCGGAGATGCTTGCGGTCGAGCGAAGGAACGCCGCGCGACCCGCTGACATACCAGCTGCCCGGAGGCGGATCGAGGCTCGGGATCGCGGTTGGGATCGGCCGGCTCGGGATGGTGAGGCCATGATCCCGCACCGCGCGATCGAACGGCAGCGCGCCCTCGTTGGGATAGGCGAACACCATGTCGCCGGGGCGGAAACGCGGGGCGAGCCATTCGATCGTGCGGTACCAGTCGCGCCTGGGCTGCTCGCGCGCGGTGATGTTCATCGCGATCTGCGATCCGCACAGCCAGGCGAGCGCCGCCATCGGGATCAGCCAGCCGAAACGCCGTCCGCCCCCGCCCACCGCGAGCGCCATCAGCAGGAGCGCGGGAACGGCGAGCGGGGCCATGGTGCGGACGATGAAGACGGGCGCTATCGTCGCCGAGACGATCAGCGAGACGATGACGGGCAGCAGCGCGAGCAGCAGCAGCATGGCGAGCAGCCGCCTTCCGTGACGCGCACGCCACAGCAATTCGCCGCTCCGCAGCGTGAGGATCGCGGCGGCCACGCGCATGTCGTCGGTCGGGCCGGTGAACATCACGGTGGCGCGGCGCCACAGGTCGCGGGTCGACCATTTGAGCCAGGTCGCCTTGACCCATTCGGGAGCCTGATCGAGCAGGATGAGCAGAGCGGGCAGCCAGATGAGGATGACGATCGCATGGCCGCCGGCCAGCCAGAGCCAGTCGGCCCGGGCCATGCTCCGCACCCGCGCCGCGCAGAGCAAGGCGAGGCCCAGCGCGGCGGCATAGAGCGGCCCGAGATTGTGCAGCCACAGCATCAGCGCCACGCAGGCGAGATAGGCGGCGAAGGCGCGTCCCGCGAGCGGCAGGCCCTCGGCACGGCGCGCCGCGATCGCCAGCAGCGCCCATGTCGCGCCCGCATAGATGAGGATCATCAGCGGATAGGGCCGCACCTCGCGGCTCATCTCGACGAGGAGCGGTGAGACCGCGACCAGCGCGAGAGCGGCGAGCATCACTCCACCCGGCCTTGCGCCGACGAGCGCCGCCGCGCGCCGCGCCGCCAACAGGATCACCGGCAGCAGCGCCACGCCGCAGAGCACGCCGAGCATCCGGTGCGCGACCAGCCCGTCGCCGGCGATCAGCGTCCAGGTGCGCAGCAGCGAATAATAGAAGGGCGGATGCGTCTCGTAGCGGGGCACGACATGCCACAGGAAATGCCAGCCCTTCGATGCGGCATAGGCGCTGTAGCCCTCGTCGAGCCACATCGGCTCCGCCCAGATTCCCCAACCGCGCGCCCAGATCGCGAAGGCGGCGATCAGCACGGCAATGATCGCGAGGCGGTGGTGCGAGAGGAGGGTGGTCATGCGCTGGCGCTTAGGCGGGAGGGGCACGCATTGTCCATGTTGAGAAGGATATCGCTCGCAGCCTCCTCACCAGCTTCCCCGCATCCGCCCCTTCCGCCCGCATCGACGCCAGGGCCGGCGAGCCGGCGCGTTTCGCCAGCCGCTGTCCGCTTTCGTCGAGCAGCAGCTCGTGATGATGATAGCGTGGCACGGGCAGGTCCAGCAGCGCCTGGAGCAGGCGGTGGACATGGGTCGCGGCAAACAGATCCCGCCCGCGCACCACGTCGGTGACGCCCTGCGCGGCGTCGTCCACGGTGACCGCGAGGTGATAGCTGATCGGCGCGTCCTTGCGGGCAAGGATGACGTCGCCGTGGCTTTCGGGGGCGGCCGCGATTTCGCCCGCATGTTCGTCGCGCCAGCACAGCGGGCCGGCCATCGCGGCGGCCCTGGCGACGTCGAGACGCCAGGCGTGCGGCTCTCCCGCCGCGACGCGCGCGGCGCGTTCCGTCTCGGGCAGCGCCCGGCACGTCCCTGGATATAGCGGTCCGTCCGTCCCGTGCGGCGCGGCGGCGCTCGCGGCGATCTCGGCGGCGATGCGGGCGCGGGTGCAGAAGCAGGGGTAGGTCAGCCCCGCCGTGCCGAGCCGGTCGAGCGCCCCGGCGTAGAGCGGCAGCCGCGCCGACTGGAAGACCGGTTCGCCGTCCCAGTCCAGACCCAGCCAGCGCAGATCCTCGACGATGCCGGCGACATGTTCGGGCCGGCAGCGAGTGGGATCGATATCCTCGATCCGCAGCACGAAACGCCCGCCCCGCGAGCGGGCGAAATCGTGCGCCATCAAGGCCGAAAAAGCGTGGCCGAGGTGGAGCCGGCCGGTCGGGCTCGGCGCGAATCGGGAAATTACGGCTTCGCGCATTCGGACCCTTGACGAGGAGTCAGTGAAAATGCTGTCATGCCCATGTCACCATTTCCAGCGAAAGGGTGGCCACGAGGGCGCGGCCGGTTCGGCCATAGGCGTTCCGGTGTGCGAACGGAAGGTCGTTGGGGCTGGTGCCGGGTGGGGCTCTCCATCTCGTGCGGAGGCCTGGCTCGCTCATGTACCATTCCGATCTCATGCGGCATCCGGACAGTTGCCCAGCGCTGGTGCTCAACGCCGACTATACGCCGCTGAGCTATTACCCCTTATCGCTGTGGAACTGGCAAACCGCTATCAAGGCGGTTTTTTTGCAGCGTGTCGACATCGTCGACCAATATGACCGCGAGGTGCGCAGCCCCAATCTGGCGATGAAGCTGCCCTCGGTGATCGCGCTCCGCCAATATGTGAAGCAGTCCGAGCATCCGGCCTTCACCCGCTTCAACCTGTTCCTGCGCGACCGCTTCTCATGCCAATATTGCGGTTCGCAGGCCGATCTCACCTTCGATCACGTCATCCCTCGCGCGCAGGGCGGACGCACCACCTGGGAGAATGTCTCGACCGCCTGCGCGCCATGCAATCTGCGCAAGGGCGGCCGCACCCCGCACCAGGCGCGCATGCGCCTGTTCGAGCATCCGATCCGGCCGACGAGCTGGCAGCTCCAGGAAAACGGCCGGAGCTTCCCGCCGCATTATCTCCACCAGAGCTGGCGGGACTGGCTCTACTGGGATGTCGAGCTGGAGGCGTAGGGTCTACAACGGCCGCGCGGCGCGAGCGGGCAGCTGATCGAGCACCTCGTGGAGCGCGCCCAGGCACTCGGCGCCGAGCCGCTTCGATCGCTCGGGAGACCAGCCGCGGCGTGCATCGGGCAGGTCGAGATTGTCCTTGAAAGGCATTTCCAGGGTCGCTGCGACGCAGCCGAAGCGGTTGGCTATCTGGTTGGTCGACATCGACAGATTGGCCTTGCCCTTGCCCGAGGCCGGATAGCCATGCTTCGTCTGGAAATCGGGGGTACGCCGCGCGAGCGTGTCGCGGAACAGGCGATAGGCCCGGCCCTGCGCGTCGGTCCAATTGGGGATTCCCTCGAACCCGGCGATGAAGGCATAGGGGATCGCTTCGTCGCCATGAATGTCCATGGCGAAGTCTACTCCGGTCGCGTTCATCCGGTTCAGCACATGATAGACCTCGGGGCTGCGCTCGAGGGTCGGCTCGTGCCATTCGCGATTGAGGTTCACCCCCGCCGCATTGGTTCGCAGATGACCACGTCTTGAACCATCGGGGTTCATATTGGGGACGATATGGAATGTCGCGCGCCGGCGCAGGCTGCGCGCGGCCGGGTCGTGGGGGTCGGTCAGCCGCTCGAGCATGCCCTCCATCCACCATTCGGCCATCGATTCGCCGGGGTGCTGCCGGGCATAGAACCAGATCCGCTTCGGCCCCTCGCCGATCGTCAGCAGATCGAGATCCTGGCCGTCGAGAGTGGCACCCAACCTTTCGTGGACGACGCCGGGCATTGCCGCCGTGCGCGCGACAAGATCATGGTGCCGTTCCATCGAATAGGGCGCGAAATAGGCAAGCCAGACACTGTCGGCCGCCGGGGTGAAGGCTATCGTCAGGGTGCCGTTTCCATAGCCGGTCGGCAGGCGGAACCAGTCCTCACGGTCGTAGGAGGCGCAGGCATGGTAATCCTTCCAGCCGTCGGGATAAGCCGCTCCGCCGGCATTGCCGATCCTGAGCGACACCGGCACGTCCTTCGCCCCGGTCAGGCGGAAGTGGAACCATTGGTAGAAGTCGGACTGATGGTCCCTGGCGATGGCCAGGTCGAAGCTGGCCCCCTTACGGCCGATCAGGGCGATATTGCCGCTGTCGAAGCCGCTCGAAATGCTGATGGTGCCAAATCGGCTGTCATGTCCGTCGCTCATTTGATGGTGATAATCTCACCCGACCGGCCGGGAAAGCCCTCGAACAGCGCGGCAGCGAGGCGCGCCACCGACGCTTCCGGATTGGCATAGGGCGTGCCGTCGCGCGCGACGCTCTCGGCGCGGCCTTCCCAGATTACCGTAGCGTCCGAGCGCCGCTTGAGCTGCACCGACAACTGGGTCAGCACGTCCATGTTCCGCCGTGACTTGCCGATCGGAAAGCTGATCGCCCCGCCGAGGCCGACACTGGTGCCGCCATGCCAGCCGCCGCCGCTGCCGCCGCCCAGGCCGATCGACATCGAGCTGCCCCGCGCCTCGCCGGTGGGGCGCCACGAACGATGGACCTCGGTCACGGCGACCAGCTCCGATTTGGTGAGCTCGGGAGCGATCCGGAAGCCCAGGCGCGCGAACTCGCTCTGGACGATGCGGGCATAGGCCTGGAACTCGAGATCCTTCGCCAGCGCCGGATTGCGCGGCTCGACGGCAAGCTCGCCGGGCGCGATCGGCTGGCCGAGATGGAAGCGGGTGACGCGCGATTCGGGTATCTGCGCCGCGCAGCCGGCGAGCGCGAGGGCGGTGCCCATAAGCAAGACCTTCGCGAACAGGGATTTGGCGGCCATCGTCTCATCCTTCCCATCGATGCACGGCATCGAAACGCAACAGCAACGAAATGGCTGCATCGATTCGCATGGATAGAGGCTGAACGCGGCGTCTCCAACGGGGCGGAGTGGGTTGACTCATCGAAACCTTCCCCATAGGAGAGCGCCTCGTTTTACAGCATCGAATAGTGAAGGCAGGCGTTACGGCCATGAAGATCCGCAATTCCTTGAAGTCGCTGAAGGACCGTCATCGCGACAACCGCGTGATCCGTCGTCGTGGCCGCACCTATGTGATCAACAAGACCAACCGCCGCTTCAAGGCGCGTCAGGGCTAATCGATCCCCTGGTCGAGCGCCGCACATGCGCCGTCGTCTTCGATGTCGGCAACGTGCTCTACGACTGGAACCTCCGGCAATTCTTCGAGCCGCTCGTGCCGCGCCACGAGCTGGACCTGTTCCTGCGCGACGTCGTCAATCTCGAATGGCACAGCCAGCATGACGCCGGCCGCGCCTTCGCCGAGACCAGCGCCGAACTGATCGCCGCCTGGCCCCGCTTCGCCGACGCGATCGCCGCCTTCGGTCCGCGCTTTTCCGAAACCGTCACCGGGCCGCTGCCTGGCATGGCGGCGATCGTCGGGGCGCTGCACGCGAACGGCGTGCCGCTCTATGCTATCACCAATTTCAGCCATGAATTCTGGCCCCCCTTCCGCCTGCGCGAGGCGGCGATGTTCGATCTGTTCTCCGACGTCCTCGTGTCGGGCGAGGTGCGGCTGCTGAAGCCCGATCCGGCGATCTACGCGCTCGCGCTCGAGCGCTTCGGTCTCGCGGGCGCCGAGGCGATCTTCATCGACGACCGGGAGGACAATGTCCGCGGCGCCGAGGCGGCAGGGATGCGGGGACATGTTTTCCGGGGGGCTGACGTCCTGATCGAGGAGTTGCACGCGCTCGACCTGCTGTGATGCTCCCCATCTCGTCATGCCGGCGAGGGCGGGCCTTGCGTGCCGGGGGTGGTCAGGGTCCCGTCCGTCTCACCGGTTCGCTTGCCCGCGCAGCTCCGCCGCCCGCGTGCGCAGATATTGGCGGATATCGGCGAGGTTCGCGTCGCTGAATTCATCGAAGCGCGGCATGCCGTTCGCGACGAGCGCCCCCTTGTGGACGACCTCGGCGAATGCCTCGGCCGAGGTCGGGACCGCCGATGTCCGCAGATCGGGCGCACTGCCCTGCGCGACCGAGGCGTAGCCGTGGCAGATCGAACAGTTGCGCGCGTAGATCGTACCGCCCCGCGCGGCGCTCTCGGCATCGGTCCTGAAATCGGGATCCGCCGCGGCGACCAGCTTGACGGGCTCGGATCTGGGCAGTTGCTTGCGGCCGTCGAGCGCAAAGGTGAGGATTCGCCGCGCCTGGGTGCGATAGTCGATCGGCGTGCCTTGCGGGAAAAGGCCCGCGCCCGTACCGACGCCGGCCAGGACCGTGACATATTGGATACCCTTGACCCGGTAGGTGATCGGCGGCGCCAGCACGGCCGCCTGCGCGTCATAGCGCCACAGCGCCTTGCCGCTGGCGGCGTCATAGGCGGTGAAGCGGCCGTTCGCCTCGCCCTGGAAGACAAGTCCGCCGCCGGTCGCCAATATGCCGCCGTTCAACACCCCCGCCGTCGGCACTTTCCAGGCGGCGCGGCGTATCGCGGGGTCCCAGGCAACCAGCACCGAGCTGGCGGGCGGGGCGCCTTCGACCCCGCTCATGTCGTAGCCGAAGTCGAGGTTATAGGCGCCGTTGATCGAGTTGTCCGGCGGCCGCCGCCAGCCGCGCCCGAAGCCTTTGGCGTCATAGCGCACCCCCATCTCGGAGACCGGCAGATAGATCAGCCCGGTCTTCGGACTATAGGCCGAGGGGAGCCAGCTGTGCGCGCCCGTCGGCCCGGGGAAGAGGTCAAACGGCTCATCGGTGGGGAAGCGCGCCGCGGGGTTTTCGACCGGCCGGCCGCTCGCGAGATCGATATGGCTGGCCCAGGTCACATGGGCCATCTTCTCGGCCGAGATCAGCTTCCCGTTCGTGCGGTCGATGACGTAGAAGAAGCCGTTTTTCGGCGCCTGCATCATCACCTTGCGCGGCTTGCCGTCGATCACGAGGTCGGCGAGCTGCATGTCCATCGAGGCGTTATAGTCCCAGGTCTCCGCGGGATTGAACTGATAGTGCCACTTGTACTTGCCAGTCTTGGCGTCGACCGCGACCACCGAGCAGAGGAACAGATTGTCGCCTTTCCCTTCGCTGCGGATTTTGTGGTTCCAGGGTGCGCCGT
>CAMLSA010000101.1 GCA_946482655.1 uncultured Sphingomonas sp.
GTCGTGGACCGATGAACGCATCGATCGCCTGAAGGAGATGTGGACCAAGGGGATGACCGCGAGCCAGATCGCCGAGGAACTGGGCGGCGTCTCGCGCAACGCGGTGATCGGCAAGGCCCACCGCCTCGGCCTTCAGGCGCGGCCGTCGCCGGTCAAGCCGAACGAGCCGGAGACGAAGAAGCCGCGCGCCAAGGCGGCTCCGCCCGCGCCCGAAGCGAAGGCGGAAGCGCCGGCGCCCAAGCCCGCCGCGCCCGCGCCCGCCGCGGCGCCGGCCGCCGCCGCGCCGGCTCAGCAGGCCGCGCCCGCGCAGCCGCAGCCGCGGATCGTCTCGATCGGCCCGGGTGGCTTCATGCGCCAGGGCCCCGGCGACCAGCAGCCGCCGATCGCCCCGGCCCCGCCGCGCCGCCTGGTGCCGGCCAAGCCGAGCGCCGAGGTCGCCGACAAGACCAGCCTGCTCGATCTCAACGACAAGATCTGCAAATGGCCGCTCGGCCATCCCGGGGAGCCCGACTTCCATTTCTGCGGCGAGCCGATCAATCCCGGGTTCCCCTATTGCCTCGATCATTGCTCGATCGCCTATCAGGCACAGTTGCCCCGGCGTGACCGCCGCCCGCCGCCGCCGCTGCCCTTCGGCGGTCCGCGCGTCCGGTAAGCCGAGCCCAGGTGCTCGAACGTGGCGAGGCGTGGTTCCGGAAACATCGATCCGAGCAGGCGATGCGCATCGCTATGACCGGAACGATATTCGCCGCGCTGTCGGGATGCACGACGATGGAAGCCGTGCCGCCGCAGCCACAGACAGACTGCGACGCCAAGCCCGCAGAGACTTTTATCGGCAAAGATGCTGCCGCCATCGCCGAGCAAGCCCGCGCTGCCGCTAAGGCCGAAGCGGTGCGCGTGATCGGTCCCAACCAAGCGGTGACGATGGATTTCCGGCCTGAACGGCTCAACCTGGAGACCGGGTCGGACGGCAAGGTGGTGAAGATGCGCTGCGGGTGAACGATCTCGTCTCCCTGCCGAGGAAGGACGGCCCCGTTATCCACTGATTTCTCCGGCCCTACCCTTCCCTTTCTTCGTTCCGCCCTCCTATACTCCACCCAATGTCCGACGACGATCTCTTCGCTTCCGCGCCGTCCACCAGCTCCGGCAATTACGATGCCTCGACGATCGAGGTGCTTGAAGGGCTCGAGCCGGTTCGCAGGCGGCCCGGCATGTATATCGGCGGGATCGACGAGCGCGCCTATCACCATCTCGCCGCCGAGGTGCTCGACAATTCTATGGACGAGGCCGTGGCCGGCCATGCCAACCGGATCGAGGTGTCGCTGCAGGCCGGCAACCGCCTGACGATTGTGGACAACGGCCGCGGCATGCCGGTCGATCCACATCCCAAGTTCCCCGGAAAATCGGCACTCGAGGTAATCCTGACGACGCTCCATTCGGGCGGTAAGTTCGGCGGCAAGGCCTATTCGACATCGGGGGGGCTGCACGGTGTCGGCGTCTCGGTGGTCAATGCGCTGTCGACCGACACGGTCGTCGAGGTGGCGCGCAACAAGGAGCTGTTCCGCCAGCGCTTTTCCCGTGGCCATCCGCTTACCGCGCTCGAAAGGCTCGGCGCCGCACCCAACCGGCGCGGAACCAGCGTGTCCTTCACCCCGGACCCGGAGATTTTCGGGACGAGCGCCCATTTCAAGCCTGGCCGGTTGATGCGGCTTGCCCGCTCCAAGGCCTATCTCTACGCGGGCGTCGAGATACGCTGGCGCTGCGATCCCGCGCTCATCGGCGACGACACCCCTAGCGAGGCCGTGTTCCAGTTTCCCGGCGGCCTGTCGGACCATCTACGCGAACAGATCGGCGACCGCGAATGCGCCACCGCCCAGTTCTTCACCGGCAAGCAGGATTTTCCGGGTGACAATAACGGGCTGGTCGAATGGGCGGTGGCCTGGCCGCTCTGGTCCGAGGGTTCGTACAGCTATTATTGCAACACCATCCCAACCCCCGACGGCGGCACGCATGAGGCGGGGCTGCGCGCCGCACTGGTGAAAGGCATCCGCGCCTTCGCCGATCTGGTCGGAAACAAGCGCGCCAAGGATGTGACCGCCGACGACATCGTCACCGGCTCCGAGCAGATGTTGTCGGTGTTTATCCGCGATCCGCAATTCCAGAGCCAGACCAAGGATCGGCTGACTTCGCCCGACGCCGCGCGGATGGTCGAGAATGCGGTGCGCGACCATTTCGACCATTTCCTCGCCGACAATATGGAGCGCGGCAAAGCACTGCTCGCCTTCGTGCTCGACCGGATGGACGATCGCCTGCGCCGCAAGGCCGAACGCGACGTCAAGCGCAAGACCGCGACCTCGGGCCGCAAGCTCCGCCTGCCGGGCAAGCTCACCGATTGCGCCAATGACGCGCCCGAGGGCACCGAGATCTTCATCGTCGAGGGCGACAGCGCGGGCGGATCCGCCAAGCAGGCGCGGGACCGGAAGACTCAGGCGATCCTGCCGATCCGCGGCAAGATCCTCAACGTTGCTTCGGCGAACAGCGCCAAGATTGGGGCCAACCAGGAAATCGCCGACCTGATCCAGGCGCTGGGCTGCGGCACTCGTGAGAAGTGCAACCTCGATCTGCTGCGCTACGAGCGTGTCGTGATCATGACCGACGCCGATGTCGACGGCGCGCATATCGCCACCCTGCTGATGACCTTCTTCTTCCAGGAGATGCCCGATCTGGTCCGCGGGGGTCATCTCTATCTGGCCCAGCCGCCGCTCTACCGCCTGACCGCGGGCACCAAGAGCCTATACGCGATGGACGACGTCCACCGCGCCGAAATCGAGGCGGGCGAGTTCAGGGGCAAGAAGGTCGATGTCGCGCGGTTCAAGGGACTCGGCGAGATGAACCCGATGCAGCTGCGCGAAACCACGATGGATCCCAAGACCCGCACGATGCTGCGCGTCACCCTGCCCCAGGAATATGAGGAACGCGCGAGCGTCCGCGACCTGGTGGACCGGCTGATGGGCAAGAACCCCGAGCATCGCTTCGCCTTCATCCAGGCCAACGCGGCGGCGGTGGATGAAGAGGTGATCGACGCGTAATTTGTTGGCACTGGCGCCGAGAGCAGATCAAAAAGAGGTCAGCGCCTCGTCGCGCAGCCCGCGCCAAACCCGGATCGCCTGGAGTGTCTCGGACACGTCATGAACGCGCAGCAGTTGCACCCCCATCTGCGCGCCGTGGAGCGCAAGCGCGAGTGAGCCGCCGAGACGCTGGTCGACCGGGGCCTCGCTCGATAGAGCGCCGATGATCCGCTTGCGGCTGGCGCCGAGCAGGATGGGACAGCCAAGGCCGTGGAACAGCGCGAGGCCGTTCAATATCTGGAGATTGTGGCGCAACGTCTTGCCGAAGCCGATGCCGGGATCGACGATGATCCGCCCGCGCACGATCCCGGCGGCTTCGGCGAAGGCGATCCGCTCGGCGAGCCAATCATATATTTCGATCAGCGCATCGCCATAATGCGGGTTCTTCTGCATCGTCGCGGGCTCGCCTTGATGGTGCATCAGCACGACCGGGCAGTCGTGGGCCGCGAGCAGCGCGGCTGACTGCGGATCATGATCGAGCGCCGATACGTCGTTGACGATCGCGGCCCCCGCCGCCAGCGCCGCCGCCATCACCCCCGATTTGCGCGTGTCGATCGAGACGATCGCGCCGGCCGCCGCGAGCCGCCGCACCACCGGCTCGGCCCGCGCGATCTCGTCGCCCTCCCGGACGTGCGATGCCCCAGGCCGCGTCGATTCCGCGCCTACATCGACGATCGCCGCCCCCGCCGCGACCATAGCCAGCGCGGCATTTGCGGTGCGTTCGGGATCGTCGTTGTGAAGGCCGCCGTCCGAGAAGCTGTCGGGCGTCATGTTGAGGATCAGCATGACCTGCGGCTGATCGAAACGCAGGACGCGCTCGCCAAGGTGGCAGGGCGGCCGGCTCGCCGTGATTCGCGCGATCGTCTGGCGGGCCTCAACGGCCTGATCGTCGGTCAGGGCATCGATGAAGCCTTCGATGTCTTGCACCGGCACAAGCTCCGTGGCGACGCGCGCACCGCCATCGACTGCGATCACCTCATAGGCCGAGAACCAGACCAGTCCACCCGCCAGCCGTGCGACCTCGCCATTTCGGCCGAATGGGGAGGCGACGAATGCGGTCGGCAGGAAATAGAGGCGGGCGTGGCGCGACAAGGTCATGAGACGGCGTCCGAACAGAGCGCCTTCTGATTAGGCCCTACGCGCTTATCTCCGCAAGATGGCGCTGGCGGATCGCATCAATCGGTTCGAGACTGTTTTCGGTCTCGATGTGCCAGAAGCTCCAGCCGTTGCACGATGGCGCTCCCTGAAGCTGGGCCCCAAGGCCGTGGATCGAGCCGGTCTTGCCGTCCGCCGCGGCGAGGACACCGTCGGCGCGGACCTTGGCAGACCATCGGCGCTTGGCGTCGGTGAGGGTCGATCCCGGCGCGATCAGGCCGCTTTCGACGAGCAGACCGAAGGCGATGCGCGGCGTCGCCTTCTTCTCGGGAATCGACATCATCGCGCTCTCGTCGAGCGGCAGGGTCGCCGCGATGCGCTCCGATGCGACCTTGATATACTTGCCTTCGCGCTCGATGCCGATCCAGCGGCGGCCGAGACGGCGCGCGACGGCACCGGTCGTGCCGGTGCCGAAAAAGGGATCGAGCACCAGATCGCCCGGCTCGGTGCAGGCGAGCATCACCCGATAGAGCAGGGACTCCGGTTTCTGGGTGGGATGCGCCTTATGGCCGTGATCGTCCTTCAGCCGCTCGCCGCCCGAGCAGATCGGCAAGGTCCAGTCCGAACGCATCTGGATGTCGTCGTTGAGCGCCTTCATCGTGCGGTAGTTGAAGGTGTATTTCGCTTTCTCGGCCTTCGAGCACCAGATCAGCGTCTCATGCGCGTTGGTGAAGCGCGTGCCCTTGAAATTGGGCATCGGATTGGCCTTGCGCCAGACGATGTCGTTGAGGATCCAGAAACCCTCATCCTGGAGCGCGGTGCCGACCCGGAAAATGTTGTGGTAGCTGCCGATCACCCATATCGTCCCGTCATCCTTGAGGATGCGGCGCGCCTGAGCCAGCCATTCGCGGGTGAAGCGATCATAGGCGGTGAGGCTGTCGAACTTGTCCCAGTCATCGTCGACCGCGTCGACCTGACTGCCGTCGGGGCGATGGAGATCGCCGCCGAGTTGGAGATTGTAGGGCGGATCGGCGAAGATCATGTCGACGCAGCGATCGGGCAGGGCCGCCATAGTTGCGATGCAATCGCCGCGGATGATCTCGTTGAGCGGCAGCCGGGCTTCCGGGCGCGCGTCCGTTTTACCGCCGCGCGGCGCCTTCCGGCCAGCCGGAATCTTCTCGAGAACACCCATAAACGACAGACCCCCTGTGTGGCCTCAAAGGGTGAGTCATCAGGACTCTCGGGTCAAGCTCAATAGTTTGGCCCGCAAAGCTGAGATGTGGCGCAAGCGAGGCGAACGAAAGGAGTCCACCACTTCATATGGAGTCTCAACCCCGGGCCGGGACTCAACCGCTAGTGGTGTGGCGTGAAGGACTCACCAGGATATGTTTCTGTCGAGATAGCTGGAACGGCGCCATGCACGCTGCGTTTTGCCGACATGCGGACACAACTCAACCGCCTGTCCCCACCGGCCCTGTGCGCGCTGATCGCCGGCGTCGGCGGCCTGCTGGGAGGGATGACGGCGGTCCATGATCTGCGCCAGAATCGATATGGTCCAATCAATCCACCGCTTCTGGTCCAGAATGCCGGCACCCGCGCTGACGGCATCCACACCGATGGCGGCCATGCCGAGACGAGCTCGGCCGGCTGCTACGGCTGCTCCGAACGTGATCTTGGCTATCGTTGGGCGAGCTTGGCGCAAGTCAATTCGTCGGAGCAATGTCCCAATGACAGCTGGGGCTTCCGGCGCGGTTGCCTCGACTATACCGGCGGGGTTTAGGCGACCGCCTCGGCCGCCGGGAACAAGGAATATTGGGCGACCGGCGCGAAGCTGCGGCGGTGAAGCGGCGACGGGCCGAGTCGTGCCAGAGCGTCGAGATGCGCAGGCGTTCCATAGCCCTTGTTCTGAGCCCAGCCATAGCCCGGATGATGCGCGTCGTAGGCGGCCATCATCCGGTCACGCTCCTGCTTGGCGACGATCGACGCAGCGGCGATCGACAGGCAGAGGGCGTCGCCGCCGATCACCCATTGCGAGGGACGGCTCCAGCGCGGGCAGCGGTTGCCGTCGACGAGCACCATCGCCGGCTCGATGCCGAGCGCTGCCACCGCGCGCTCCATCGCCAGCATCGATGCCCACAGGATGTTGATCTCGTCGATCTCCTCGACCGTGGCGACGCCGACGCCGACATGCGCGACCGCGCGGATCTTGCCGCAGAGCTCGGCGCGAGCCTCGGCGCTCAGCTTCTTGCTGTCGTCGACACCCCTTGGAACCCGCCTGCGATCAAGAATCACGGCCGCCGCGACCACCGGTCCGGCAAGCGGCCCCCGCCCCGCCTCGTCCACGCCCGCCAGCGGCAACGGGTGCGCTTTCTCGATCTTGAAACTGGGCCCCGCCATGCTTCCTTGCTAGCTAAAGCCCCCCTTCCTGCCAAGAGTTCGGCAGGGAGAGTTTTTTCACCCGACCGCCAGCAGGTGGAGGCTGAACAACTGGTGGGCATCGAGCCAGACATCGACTGGGCGGAACCCGGCGCCTCGCGCGAGCGCCTGGAAATCCTCGAGCGAATATTTCCAGCTGTCGCTAATGTGGATCGTCTCACCCTCGTAGAAATGAACGATGGTGTTTCCGACCCGAACATCCTGTCGCACGACACTGATCAGTTCGGAACGGATACGTCCGCGATCCGGATCGTAATGGACGTGATGCTCGAACAGCCGAACGTCGAAATCGGCATTCAGTTCGTGATTGGCCCGGCGCAGCAGATCGAGCATCAAGGCGGCATTGACGCCGTGCGGATCATCATAGGCCGATTCGATGATCAGCACGCTCTTGCGCAGGTCGACGCCGATCAGCATAAGCCCACCCCGCCGCAGTTCACGCGCCCACAACGACAGCAGCGCCAGCGCCTCGGTGGGGTCGAAATTGCCGATCGCGTTGCCGGGCAGGTAGGCGACCCGCCGTCCACCGCCGGCATTGGAAGGGAGATCGAAGGCCTGCCGGATGTCGGCACGGACAGCCTCCACCCACAACTTCGGATAGCGGGCCTGAACGTGGCAGGCATCGGCGATCAGGGCGTCCTTCTCGCGATCGATCGCGACATAGCCCCAGGGGCGTTCGAGCGTCGCGAGCAGTTGCGCGGCCTGCGGGCAGAAACTCTGCCCCACGTCGATCAACTGGACGGCGGGCCCCAGCACACGCGCTATCGACACCGCCTGATTGCGCAGGATTTCCACCTCGCACCGCTCGATATAATATTCGGGCAGCGTGCAGAGCCGGCGGAATGTGGGCGACCGGCGGTCGAACATCATCTGGCCGGCGAAGCTCTTTTCCGCTCGGGCGAGCCCAGCGAGGAACAGGCTCGCGAAATCCGCTGGGGGAGGGCCATGTTCGTGGAAGGCGGCGATCTGCGCGATCTGCCGCAGAGCTCCGTCGGGAGGATTATCGGTCAAGCACGCGCCTCCGAGCCTGTCGAAGCATGCGCCCGACCTGCCGACCCCTTGCCGGCAGGGTACCAGAACATGATGTTCCTAAAAAGTTTCTTATGATCGGCCGTTTCACGGCGATCGGGTGGAGATGGCCCCGCGGACCGCTTTACTCGTGATGGGACGACAACCCTTTCGCTGGAGCGAAAGCGCACTCCGCAGCGTTGTTCATCTAGCTGGAGGAACTACGTGTGCGTGGAAGTTTGATCGCGTCATCACTGTTGGCGATGGCGCTTGCATTGTCGGGCTGCGGGGAACGGAACTTGGGCTGGCCCTGGTCGGATTCGGCTTCGGAACAACAAGAGGCGAAATGGACAGGGAAGACCGCGCGGCAGTTGCGCGACGCGATTGCTGCGCGTGCCGCGCACGGCCTCGATCGTATCGCGTTCGAACCGGGCGGCGACGCGGGAAGTCCCGAAGGCGAGGCTGCGCTGACGCGGGCCGCTCTCGCCTATGCCGCGGCGCTCGCGCGTGGGGCAATCGATCCGACCAAGCTGTACCACATCTATACCATTCCCCGGCCCGATCCGAAGCTCGGCGAGGGGCTGGCCGCCGCGCTCCGATCGGAAAAGGTGGATGAATGGCTGCAAAGCCTCGCGCCTCAGGATGCGACTTACCGGCGGCTCTCCGACCGGTATCTCGCCCTGCATAAGCAAGATGCCGTGCCCAAGCGGGCGATCGCGCCGGTAAGCGAGCCGATCAATCCCGGCACATCCGATCCTCGCATACCCGCCATTGCCCGGCAGCTCGTCGCATATGATTATCTGGACGAGGCCGCCCAAAAAGGGGAGCGTTACACCCCGACCATGGTGGCGGCGACGAAGGCGATGCAGAGCGATTACGGCGTCAGGGCGGACGGCGTGATCGGAGCCGACGTGCTCGCCATTCTCAACCTTACCGACGCCGAGCGCGCACGGGCCATCGCGGTGAACATGGAGCGGCTGCGATGGCTGGTGCGCAACCCGCCCGCGACGCGGATCGACGTGAACCTCGCCGCCGCGCGGCTGAGCTACTGGCGAGACGGCAAGCTCGTCGACGTTCGCCGGGTCGTGGTCGGCAAGCCCGATGCGCGGACGCCGCAGCTGGGTTCGCCGATCTTCCGTCTGGTCGCCAATCCCACCTGGACGGTGCCGCGCTCGATCGAGAGGAAGGAAATCGCGGCCAAGGGCCCGGGCTATCTCCGGGCGAACGACATGGCCTGGAAGGATGGCTGGATAGTCCAGAATCCCGGACCGAAGAACTCGCTGGGGCTCGTCAAGTTCGACATGACGAACAAATATGCGATCTACCTACACGACACGCCCGCCAAGTCGCTGTTCCAGCTGGTGCAGCGGCACCGGAGCCATGGCTGCGTGCGCGTGGAGGACGCGCTGGGCTTCGCCGAAATCCTGGCCCGAGACGAAGGCGTCACCGCCCAATGGCGGGATGCGCTTGCCACCGGAAAGGAAAGCTTCGTGCCCTTGCCGCGTCGGATCCCCGTCCGTATGCTCTATCAAACGGTGCTTTTCGACGGTGACGGCGAGCCGGTCCTGCGCGCGGACCCCTATGAATGGAACGACCGGGTCGCGGCCAAGCTCGGCTTTGCGGCAAGAACGGCCTATCACCTGAAGAGCATCGCTGCCGATGTCGGGCCCTGAAACGCTGGTCCAGCTCAGATGAAATCGCCGCTGTCTATGGACGACGCGTTGACGCCCATCAGCATGACGGCCGAATCCGCCGCATTCCCTCCATTGCTGGAAAAGAACAGAAAGGTGTCGCTACCTACCGATATCGCCGCGACTTCGGCGCTGCCCGAGCGTCCGTCGAAAAGCTGTTGCGCAGCGGTCGCCGCAGCCGAGAACGTCGCTTGCGCCGATCCTGTGAGCAGCGAGGCGACAGTGTAGCCGACACCGATTCGATCGATACCATCCTCGAAGCTGGTCACGACATCCGCGCCTGCGCCGGCGTGGATCGCGGCGGTGCCCGAGAAAAGGAAGGAATCGACGCCGCTACCACCACTCAACGTGTCGACGCCCAGATCGCCGCTTAGGATATCGTGGCCCTGCCCACCCGAGATCGAGTCGTTGCCCTGGCCGCCACGAAGCGAATCATTGCCGTCGCCACCGCTGATCGTGTCGTTGCCGAGATTGCCGTTGGCGGTATCATTGCCTGTTCCCCCGTTGATCATATCGTCGTTCTGGCCGCCGAGAATCCGGTCCGAGCCGCTCCCCCCATCCAGCGCGTCGCTGCCGCTGTTACCCTGAAGATAATCGCTGCCATCGTCCCCTTGGATCAGGTCGTTGCCATCCGTGCCGCCACTGGCCGAATGTCCCCAGAGATGGTCGTTGCCCGTGCCCCCCTGCAACGTGTCGGCGCCCGCGCCGCCGTTGAGATTGTCGTGGCTGGGAAGGCCCATCAGGACATCGTCGAAGGAAGTGCCCCGCATGTCGTCCGCGTTGGCGAAAATCAGCTGCCGCGCGCCGGCGTCGTCCCTAGCCTGGGCGAGACCGGAGAGCTGGGCGGCGCTGGTCGCCAGATCGGTGACATTGAGTTGCGCGGCGCCGTTCAAACTGATGTCGAATGTGACGATCATTCCACCGGTGGGCCGGTTTTCGACGTCGTAGGTCAGGCCCGTTCCGGTGAAGGTGACGAGGATTCCGTTGCCCGCATCGAGCGAATAGGTCGTCGAGGATCGAGCCAGGACCGTCCCCTCGAGCAGGTCGCTGATGCTCAGCTGATCCATGCGGATGGCCGCGGACGAACCGCCGGAAAGTTGGGCCATGGGACTCTCCCTCTTCGCTGCCCGCCCCACCGGCATGCAACCCCCAGATAAAGCAGCTGGTTCCTGAGGCATAACGATCATGATGAGATGGGACCCATCAGCAGATGGGCGACAGTCCGGCCACGGGCTTCGAAGTCGCCATTCGTCCGACGCTTAAGCTTAATAGTGCGATTTCCTACCTCGGAATGGCGTTCGTATCACGAGATCCGAGTGGCATAACGGTCCTGCTGGGGATGTCATGTATAGCGCTTCGCAGGATCACACGGACAGGCGTCGCGGCCGTTTAGCCACTGCGGCTATCGGCCGCTGGCCTAGTGAAGCACTTGAAGCGTTCGATCCGGAATGGCTGATTTGCATAGGGCGTCTTGTCACGTCCGTCTTTGCTTGGATTGCCATCTATCTCGACCCGACGCAGCCGGCCCATTATTTCCGTGAGTCGGAGTTTGTCCTGGGCGGCTATATCCTGTTCGCCACGGTGCTGGTTCTGCTTCCCAAGAGGCAACCTCCTGATGCTCCAATTCATCTGCTGTCTCACGCGATAGACGTCATTGTTCTGGGAGGTCTTTCGTTCCTGACCGACGAGCTGACGAGCCCGTTCTTTGCCTTTTTGCCCTTCATCCTGCTGGCAACGACGATGCGTTGGGGCATGGCGGGCGCGATTGGCGGGGCGCTCGCCTTGGAAACGGTGCTTATCGTCGTTGGTTGGCCGGATGTGGAGGATGGCGACTCGGAACTCAACATTCTCATCATGCGGTCAGCCTATTTCCTCGTGGCAGCCTTCATGCTGGGTTACTTCGGAGCATCGCGCGACCGGAGCCGGC
>CAMLSA010000102.1 GCA_946482655.1 uncultured Sphingomonas sp.
TGATCGTCGCGCGCGGCGGCGGCTCGATCGAGGATCTCTGGGCGTTCAACGAGGAGGTGGTGGTGCGCGCGATCGCCGAATCCCCCATCCCGATCATCTCCGCCGTCGGCCATGAAACCGACACCACCCTCGCCGATTTCGCCGCCGACCGCCGCGCGCCGACTCCGACCGCCGCCGCCGAGATGGCCGTGCCGGTGCGCGCGGAGCTTGCCCGTCATGTCCGCGAGCTGGGCGCGCGCGCGGAGCGGCTGGCGCGGCGCTATCGCGAGCGCGCCGGCGAGCGCTTCGAGGCCATCGCCGATCGCTTCCCGGCGCTTGAGGGCCTGTTCGCGAGCCAGCAGCAGCGGCTCGACGACGTCGCCGACCGGCTGCCCCGCGCGCTGGGCCGGAGGATCGCCGTCGCACGCGGGGACCTGGCGCACGCATCGGGCGCGCTGCGCCCCTCCCTCCTCGACCGGAAGCTCGATCGCGCAAGGGAACGGCTTGTCGCCGCACGGCTGAGCGACAAGCCCATCAGGACGAAGATCGACGAGGGCAAAGCCACGCTGGACCGGCTATGGCGGATCGCACGGCAGCTTCATCCCGACAAACCGCTCCTGCGGGGCTATGTCCGCGTCGAGAAGCGCGGCGGCGGGGTGCTCGCGCAGGCGGCCGAGGCGAAGGCGGCGGGCCTCCTCACCCTCCACTTCGCCGACGGCACGGTGGACGCGCGGGTTGAGAATGGCGCCAAGCCGTCTTATGCGAGAGGCAAGACAGCGGGAGAGGGCGGCGCGGGCCAGCGGGACCTCTTCTAGATCGGGGCGGCCGATCCCATATGCGCCGTATAAGGAAGAACCTATGCTGATGAACGCCGGCCGCCTCGCCAAACTCAACTATCTCGCCAACGGCTTTCGCGTGCTGGTGCCCGGCGATCATGTCGTCTGCGCGATTTCGGGCATGCCGATCGCACTCGACGATCTGCGCTACTGGAGCGTCGCGCGGCAGGAAGCCTATGCAAGCGCCGTCGAGGCGACGAAAGCGGAGCAGCTGGCTTGAAGCCAGCCGCGCGCGGCCCGGCCGCCGCGCTGATCGTCCTTCTGCTCGCGGGCTGCGCCCCGGCCGTCGTACCCCTCGGCCCCCCGCCCCCGCTCATCATTCCGCCCAGAGTCGTCGACGGGGCCGATTTCCGCCTGAGGGGCCGGATCGAGCAGGGCGGGCTGGCGACGGGTGCCGTCCCCGCCGGGACGATCACCTTGATGCTCGACGGCGAACCGATCGGCTTTGCCGACGACGGCCGCTTCCTGATCGCCTTCGATCGCGACCAAGGGCCCACGGCAACGATCGAAGCGCGGCTCCTTGACGGATCGATCCACCGCCGTTCGCTGCCCGTGACCGCCAGGATCTGGCGCATCGAGTCGCTGCCAACCTTGCCCAGGGGCATCTCGCCGACTCCGGAATTCCTCGCCCGCCGCAAGATCGAGCTCGAGCGGATCGCCGCCGCCCGCGCAGCCCATACGGGAGCCGCGGGCTGGCGGCAGCGATTTACCTGGCCGGTGACGGGGCGGATCAGCGGCGTGTTCGGATCGCAGCGCATCTATGCGGGCGAACCGGGCGCCTATCATGCGGGAGTCGACGTCGCCCGGCCAACGGGCACCGAGATCGTCGCCCCGGCCGACGGCGTGGTGATCCTCGCCGCGCAGACGCCGTTCACCCTCGAAGGCAATCTGTTGATGATCGACCATGGCCTGGGTCTCAACAGCGCCTTCCTCCATCTGTCGCGGATCGATGTGGCCGTCGGCCAGGCGGTCAGGCAGGACGAGAGGATCGGCGCGATCGGCATGAGCGGGCGCGCAACCGGGCCGCACCTCCACTGGGGCATGAGGTGGCGCAACGCGCGGATCGATCCGGCGGGGCTGGCGGGCGCGATGGAGCATTGATTGGACAGCGAGCAGAAAGCTCGAGGGCGATCTATTGCACTCTTCGGAACCTCACCCCCCGGTTTATCCCCACCTGGCCGAGATAACTGCCGAGCGAGGCCTTCCTGATCCGCACCTTGTCACCCGGCCGCGGGGCTACCGAAACCTGGCTGTTGGTCTCCCAGGTGCCGGCGTCGTCGGCGAGCGTGAGCAACCAGTCCCCGCCCTTGACCGTCCGTGCCGCTTCCACCGCGCTCTGGATCTCCCGGACCTCGTCCTTGTCGTCGTCCTTGTCGCCGGTGAACAGGCCGATCTTGGGCAGGGTGAAGCCGAATAGCGACTTCTTGGCCTCTCTGATCTCCTTGCGGTCCACGACCACAAGGTCCTTCTTCTTTTCCGCCTCTTCCAGCGCGCCGACTGACCGGTCGTAGCAGGCGAGACGCTGCCCGCCGTCGGAGATCGCCCGGCAATCGAGGAGCTTGTCGAACAGCTCGGGGCGGCTGCGTGGCTTTTCGGCCGATGCGGCCGCTGCGAACGCCAGTCCGGTGACCAGGAGCATTGTCGTTCTAAGCACGCTATCCACCCTTTCTGCTGTTCGGGAAATAATATAACTATCTTACGGGGCCTATAAGCAACGACATTTCGCAACTGTTGCAAAAAGGCGACAATCTCGGCGCAACATGCCCGTGCGATGAACCTCCGCTTTACAGCCTGATCGCATTTCTTGCACACCTGCTGACATGCCTGAATAAAGTGGAGGCGGCGTGCCAGCGCCCGCGCCATTTTACGAAGGTTGAGCGCGGGCGGACCCATTTCCCCCGCTCACTCCAGAAAAGGGACTGGAAAGTGATCAGAAAAACCAACAGGGCCCGCCGGTTCGGGCTGGGCTGCAGCGCGGCCTCGCTCGCGCTCGGCATCGCACTCGCGGGCGCCCCCGCCTATGCCCAGGACGCCCCGGCGGCGGCCGAAGAAGCGGACGACGCCGTCATCATCGTCACCGGGACGCGCATTCCGCAGCCAAACCTGACCGGCCTGGCGCCGGTAACCGTCGTCGGCGCGCAGGAAATCAAGCAGATGGGCGTGACTCGCACCGAGGATCTGCTCAACAGCCTTCCGCAGGTGTTCGGCGACATGGGCGGCAACATCGCCAACGGAGCCACCGGCACCGCCACCGTCAACCTGCGCAACCTGGGTCCGGAACGCACCCTGGTACTGATCAACGGCCGCCGCCTGATGCCCGGCAACCCCACCAGCGACAACGGCTCGGCGGCCGACATCAACTTCATCCCCGCCGCACTGGTCAAGCGCGTCGACGTGCTGACCGGCGGTGCTTCCTCGACCTATGGTTCGGACGCGGTCGCGGGTGTCGTCAACTTCATCATGGACACCGATTTCGAAGGGTTCCAGATCGACGCCCAGTACAGCCTCTATCAGCACAACAACAACAGTTCGATCCTCGATGCGGCGCACGCGGCGCGCGGCTTCACCCAGCCCAAGGGCAGCGTCAACGACGGCGGCACGATCGATCTCACGGTCTCGTTCGGCGGCAAGTTCGGCGATGACGACCAGGGCCACTTCACGGCCTATGCCGGCTACCGCAAGCTCAAGGCGGTCACCCAGAACCGTCGTGACTTCTCGTCCTGCGCCTCGCAGGTCAGCGCGGCGAGCGCCCTCAGCTGCGGCGGCTCGGCCACTTCGGCGAACGGCACTTTCTTCGACTGGGCATCGAACACCCTGCAGACCGGCCCGGGCCGCACCTTCATCCCGGGCTTCACCCCGTACAACTTCGCGCCGCTGAACTATTTCCAGCGGCCCGACGAGCGCTACACCGCCGGCGTGTTCGCCGATTACGAGATCAACGAGCACTTCCATCCCTATATGGAAGCGATGTTCATGGACGACCGTACGGTCGCGCAGATCGCCGAGTCCGGCAACTTCGGCAACACGCTCAGCGTCAACTGCGACAACCCGCTTCTGTCGCCGCAGCAGCTGGCGCTCGTCTGCGCGCAGCCGAACCTGGTCACCCGCATTCTCGAAAACGGCTTTCCGATCGTCGAGGAAGGCGCCGTCCCGCTCGTGTTCACCGACCAAACGACTGGCGCCCAGTATAACCGGGGCTTCCTCCAGGGTCTTCGCCGGAACGTCGAGGGCGGCCCCCGCCGCGACGACCTCCAGCACACCAGCTTCCGCGTCGTCGTCGGGATGAAGGGCGAGATCAACAAGGCCTTCTCATACGACGCGTCCTACGTGTTCGGCCGCACCAACTACGCCGAGACCTATTTCAACGAGTTCTCGGCGCGGCGTCTGAACCTCGCTACCGACGTGGTCACCAACCCGGCCACCGGGCTTCCGGTTTGCCGCGCGGCTCTATCGGGCATCGACACGACCTGCGTTCCCTATGACCAATATGGCGGCCCCGGCTTCATCACCCCGGCGGCGCTGAACTATGTTCAGATTCCCGGCTTCCAGCGCGGCAATACGCAGGAGCGGGTATTCAACGCCAACATCACCGGCGCGCTCGGCGAATATGGCCTGAAGACGCCCTGGGCCGATCAGGGCCTCGGCATCAACATCGGCTTCGAGTATCGCAAGGAATCGCTCGAGCTGAATACCGACCAGGCCTTCCAGCAGGGCGATCTCACCGGCCAGGGCGCGGCGACGCTCCCGGTCAGCGGTTCGTTCGACGTGAAGGAACTCTTCGGCGAGTTCCAGCTTCCGATCGTCCAGGAAGGCTTCGTCCACCGGCTGTCGCTCGAAGGCGGCTACCGCTATTCGCACTACAGCACGGGCGTGAACACCGACACCTACAAGATCGGCCTCGAGTTCGCGCCGGTCAGGGACATCACCTTCCGCGCCGGGTACAACCGCGCGGTTCGGGCTCCGAACGTACAGGATCTGTTCGCGCCGGTCCGGGTCGCCCTCAACGGCAGCTCCGATCCCTGCGCCGGGTCCGAGCCCGACGCCACGGCGGCACAGTGCGCCCTCACCGGGCTTGATCCGTCCCAATATCCCGTCGCCGCCAATCCCGCCGGCCAGTTCAACGGTCTGATCGGCGGCAACCCCAATCTGACCCCGGAAAAGTCGGACACCAAGACGATCGGTCTGGTCTTCCAGCCGAGCTTCCTGCCCGGGTTCAACGCGACGATCGACGGCTTCGACATCAAGGTGAAGAACCTGATCTCGACCTTTGGCCAGGACGTCACGATCGCGCAGTGCATCGCTACCGGCGATCCGACCTTCTGTAGCCTGATCCAGCGTGACGCCACGGGCTCGCTGTGGCGTTCGTCCGCAGGCTTCATCAGCGACCTCAATCGCAACATCGGCAGCGTGAAGACCCGCGGTATCGACGTCGGCGCGTCCTATAGTCGGCGTCTCGGCGCCAGCTCCATCGCGGTCAGCCTGCAGGGAACCTATCTCGACAAGTTCCGGACCAACAACGGCATCTCGGCGCCTTACGACTGCGCCGGTTATTATGGTCTGGTCTGCGGCACGCCGGCTCCGAAGTGGCGCCACAAGGCTCGCATCTCGTACAACATGCTGAACGGTCTGGGCCTGTCGCTTGCCTGGCGCTATTTCGGCAGCGTCAAGCTTGACCGGTCGAGCTCGAACCCGACGCTCGCCGGCGCTTTCGCGGCGTTCAACGAGAAGCTCAAGGCGCAGAGCTATTTCGATGTCTCGGCGACCTTCGACATCACCGACCAGTACACCTTCCGGCTTGGCGTCCAGAACATCCTCGACAACGATCCGCCGATCATCGGCGCGAACGGCACGTCGTCGGTGGTCAACGCCTGCACCGCGGTATTCTGCTCGGGCAACACCTTCCCGAACGTCTATGACGCGATGGGCCGGTATCTGTACGCAGGCGTGACCCTCAAATTCTAAAATTCGGGGTGAACCGGAAAGAGGCGGTGGGGGAGACTCCGCCGCCTCATTCTTTTGGCGAACGACCCATGGTGGTCTCAAGCGGCCCCGATCTTCCCTCAGCCGTCAGTGGTGGTATCGAGCTCCGATGACGTCAGCGCAGTCAGCCGATCTTCAGCGGTCCGCCGATGCCGCCGCGGCGCGCGGGGCGATCGGCGAGGCGCTGGCCTTGCTCGACCGCGCGCTGGCGATCGACGCCGGCAATTTCGAACTCCATATCAAGCGCTCGGCGATGCTGCGCGCTTCGGGCGATCGCCAGGCGGCGCTCGATGCCCTCGGCCCGGCGCTCGCCCTTTCCCCGCTCGACTTCATGGCGCTGCTGATGCGCGCCAGCCTGATGGACCAGCTCGGCTGGGACGATGCCGGCGAGGCCTATGACCAGGCGCTCGCTCGACGCCCCCCGGCGATCGCCAGCCCGCAACTCGCGGTAGCCGTCAAACGCGGCGAGGAGGTCCGCGACCGCTGGATCGCGGCGCGGGACGGCCGGCTGCGCGCGGCGATGGCCGAGGCCGAGCGCGCCGCGACCGCCGAGGAGGCGGCACGGATCGCGCGCTTCCGCGACAATACCCTGCGGCGCACCCGCGTGTGGCATGCCGAGCCCACCCATTTCCATTTTCCCGGCCTGAGCGAACGCGAGTTCCACGACCGCAGCCGCTTTCCCTGGCTCGCCGAGCTCGAAGCCGCGACCGACATCATCCAGGCCGAGTTCGAGGCGGTGGCCGCGGCCGAGCGGGCCGAGCTCGTCCCCTATATCCAATATCCCGCCGACGCGCCGGTCGCGCAGTGGAAGGCGCTCAACCACAGCCGCGACTGGACCGCGATCCATCTGTGGCGATATGGCCGCCGGATCGAGGCGAACGCGGTTCATTGTCCGCGGACCACGGCCTTGCTCGAAAGGCTCCCTCAGCCGGGGATCGCCAATTGCTCGCCCAACGCGATGTTCTCGCTGCTGGCGCCCGGCGCGGCAATCCCGCCGCACCACGGCGTGGCCAACACGCGGCTGGTCTGCCATCTGCCGCTGATCGTCCCTGAAGGCTGCTGGTTCCGCGTCGGTGCCGAGACACGGGCCTGGCGGCGCGGCGAAGCCTTCGTGTTCGACGACACGATCGAGCATGAGGCCGCGAATCCGAGCGGCCAGCTGCGCGTCGTCTTCATCGTCGACCTGTGGCATCCGGGGCTCAGCGCCACCGAACGCGATGCGGTACGCCGGTTGCTCGAAGCCGAGGCGGCGACGGTATCGCAAGCCTTATGAGCCAGCTCGATCAGCTCATCGCGCGGCTGAAGGTCCGTCCGGACGACGCCGCCGTCGCGGTCATGCTCGCCGAGGCCGCCGCCGCCGCCCAGGCCGAGGAGCGCGCGCTGCCCTATGTTGCGGCGCTTGCGGCCAAGCGCCGCAACGATCCGCTGCTGTGGCAGTGGACCGGTCTGCTTCACCGCGCGCTCGATCAGCATGCCGAAGCGATCAGCGCGTTCAACGCCGCCGCCCGGATCGCGCCGGCCAGCGCCCGCATCGCCCAGGGCCGGGCGCAGATCGCGCTCGAGGCCGGGCTCGACGCGGTGGACCTGTGCGAGGCGGCGATCGCGCTTGAACCGAACAATGGCGAAATGCTGCTCAGCCGCGCCGCGGCGCGGGTCGCGGCCGGCGACAGCGATCGGGCGATCGCCGAGATCGAGGCGCTGCTGGCGCAGCATCCCGGCTGGTATCCGGGCCATGATCGGCTGATCCGGCTTCGCTGGATGATGGGCGAGCGCGACCGCGCGACCGAGCTGATCGAGCGTAGCGCCGCCGCCCATCCGGGCGACCTCAATCTCTGGCGTATCCTGATCGCCGCGCGGATGGAGGCCGGGCGCTGGGAAGCGGCGCTCGATGCGATCGGCCGAGGCAGGGCGGCCCTGGGCGAGCAGCTCGGCTTCACCGCCAACGAAGCCGCGATTCGCTCGGAGACCGGGGCGGCGGCCGAGGCCGATACGCTGTTCGAGATCCTGGGCGGGGTCGAGGACCTGTCGGTCGCGATCCGTCATGTCCGGCACCTGCTGCGCACCGGCAGGATCGACGCGGCGCTGCCGCTGATCGAGCGCTGGCTCGCTCCCTCGGGCGCGCGGCGCGACATGTGGCCCTATGCCGCGATCGCCTGGCGGCTGACCGGCGATCCGCGCGAACAATGGCTCGACGGCGATCCCCGCTTCGTCTCGGTGATCGATCTCGCGGACCGGATTCCCGATCTCGATCGGCTTGCGAGCGTTTTACGCGGGCTGCACCGCGCCAGAAGCGAGCATCTCGACCAGTCGGTGCGCGGCGGCACCCAGACCGATGGTCCGCTGTTCAGCCGGCTCGAGCCCGAGGTCCAGGCGCTGCGGGCGCTGATCGTCGAGACGGTGGCCGGTCATGTCGCGCGGCTGCCGGCACGCGATCCCCGCCACCCGCTCCTCGGCTTCGACAGGCCCGTCAGGCCTCGCTTTGCCGGAAGCTGGTCGGTGCGGCTGGATGGCCAGGGCCACCATGCCAATCATGTCCATCCGGCCGGTTGGATCAGCTCGGCCTTCTATGTCGCCTTGCCCGATCAGTCGGGCGCCGGCGGGGAGGCGGGATGGCTGACCCTCGGCTCGCCCCAGGCCGAACTCGGCCTCGCCATGCGGCCGGTCCGCGCCATCCAGCCGCGCCCAGGGCGCCTTGTGCTCTTCCCATCGACGATGTGGCACGGTACGATTCGCCATCAGGCCGGCGAGCGCCTGACCGTCGCGTTCGACATCGCCTTTCCCATCGGCTGAGTTTCCGCAATGACCCTGCCGCCTCCCCATCTCGCGCCCATTTTCGCCCGCATCAGGATCGGCGACATTTCCGGTGCCTACGGTATCGCGCAACGGATATTGCGCTCGCTGCCCAATGATCAGCCCTTGCTGGCGCTGACCGGGATGCTCGGCTGTCGAGCGGACGATCTGCCCGGCGGCATCGATCGGCTTCGCAAGGCGCTGCTGCTCGAGCCGCGCGATCAGGCGACCCGCAACAACCTGGTCCGGGCACTGATAGAGAGCGAGGATTTCGACGCCGCCGACGCGGTCTGCGCCGCCGGCAGCCCGGATACCAAGTCGCTCCGGCTTGCGGCCTATGTTCATCAGCGCCAGGGCCGGCTGGAAGTGTCGATCGCCGAGTATCGCAGGGTCGTTGCGGCGCTTCCGGACGATTTCGAAAGCTGGAACAATCTCGGCAATCTCCATGCCGCGGTCGGGAATGGTGAAGAGGCGCTGGCGGCATTGCGCAAGGCGATCGAGCTTCGGCCCGACATCATGCTGCCCTACGTCAACCTGTCGAAGCTTTTGAACCGGGGGCGGCTCCATGAGGAGCGATTGGCGCTGATGCGCGAAGCCGCTTCGCGAGAACCCGACGATCCCGAAATTCAGGTCGAGCTCGGCCTGTCCGAGGCGACGATGCGCAATTTCGATGCCGCCGAAGCCGCCTACCGCGCCGCGATCCGGCTCGACGGGGCGTCGCTCGCACCCTATCTCGAACTCGCGGTCCTGCTGGAAAACCTGAATAGGACCGAGGCGCTGTCCGAACTGGCCGCAACGGCCGAGCGGCGGGGCCTGTCGCGCGGCGAAGCAGGATTCATCAAGGCGTGGGCGCTGCGGCGCGAGGGCCGGTTCGAAGAGGCGTTGCCGCTGGCACTCGCGGCCCCGGAGACGATCAGCCCCGTCAGGCGTAGCCAACTGATCGCTGAAGTGGCCGATCGGGTCGGCGATACCGACGCCGCCTTCGCCGCCTTTACCGCGATGAACGAGGCCGCGCTCCAGGGCACCCCCGACGACCGGCGCGACCGGATCGTCTATCTGGACGAGATAGGCGCCAACGGAGCATTGCTGTCGCGGGAGAGGATCGCCGGCTGGTCGCAGGTCCGCATCGATCCGTCACTCCCCTCGCCGATCTTCCTCGTCGGATTTCCGCGCTCGGGCACCACCTTGCTCGATACGCTGCTGATGAACCTCCCCGGCCTCCATGTTCTCGAAGAAATGCCGATCGTCCGCGCGGTGGAAGAGGAACTCGGAGATCCCACCCGAATCGCGACCTTGTCCTCAGCCGAGGCCAATGCGTTGCGGGCACGCTATTTCGATACGCTGGACCAAGTGTCGCCTCCCGAGCCGGGCCAGCGGATCGTCGACAAATTCCCTCTCCACATGGCGCGAATGGGAATCATCCATCGTATCTTCCCCGATGCGAAGGTGATCTTCGTCGAGCGGCATCCGTGCGACTGCGTGCTGAGCGCCTTCATGTCGAACTTCGAGCTCAACCGCGCGATGCTGAGCTTCACCACGCTCGAAGGCGCCGCGCATCTCTACGACGTGGCAGCGACCGCCTGGACACGGGCCGAGGCGAACCTGCCGATCAAAGTGTATCGAATCCGCTACGAGCGCATGGTGGATGACCTAGAAGGCGAGATGCGCGGGCTCCTCGACTTCCTCGACATTCCCTGGCACGACGCGGTGCTCGACAACCGGACCAGCGCCGCGCGCCGCACCCATATCGCAACTGCCAGCTATTCGCAGGTTACCGAGCCGATCTACGCGCGCTCGGTCGGCCGCTGGAAGCGCTATCGCAAGCAGATGGAACCGGTGCTGCCCATCCTGGCACCTTGGGCGGAACGGATGGATTACAGCATTTAGAATCAACCCAGGAAGCACAGCCCGCTATGGCCCGCCGTCGAAATACTCGCCAACGGCGGATGTTCTCGCCGCAGCCAATATGCCATGGATCAGTTGCTCTTGTAGTTGTTCGCCTGGTTGCGGTCGATCTCCATGCGCGACAGGCGTTGCTGTTCCTTCCACTGCGTCGCTGTCATGCAGGTCTTCTTCTTGACAAGCCGCGAGCCGGTCTGCTGCTCAGCCTTGCAGATCATGCGGCTGGGATCCTTGGCCGCTTTTTTTGTTCCCTCTTCGTTGGCAAAGGCGGCCGACGACAGGGTGAAAGAAACGATCAGAGCGGCGGATAGCAGGTACTTCATCGTGGCTAACCCCATTTGTGCATAATAGCAGGATAACATGGGCTGTCTTGGCTGACAGCCCAGGTTTTTCAAGCCCGGGTCATGCCCTCAGATTGCCCTGAGCTCGAGCTTTCCGTCGCCTTCGTCGATCGTCAGCGTCGATCCGTCGGGCACCTCGCCCTTGAGGATGGCATCGGCAAGCGGGTCCTGCAGATATTTCTGCACCGCGCGCTTGAGCGGCCGTGCGCCATAGA
>CAMLSA010000103.1 GCA_946482655.1 uncultured Sphingomonas sp.
TATAACAGTGATTTAGAAGCTCCGTAAATCAGGTGCCCGATGAGCACGACCAATTTTTCCTGGCCGAAACCAACCGCGCTCGAATGCGTTGGGCGGCACGAGAAAAATCGGCGCAAATCCAACAGTTGCAAGCCTTGGTTTTGAGCACTTCGGCAAGATCGCGAACAGGGCGCGCCCTTGCCGAAGCGATAACGGATCCGCGCCCGACAGGGAGCTGCAAGATTAATCCCGCATCGCAACAAACATGAGGTTTGGAATGCACATGTCGACATCGGTGACGGGGGTGGGGCTGTATCGAAATCGCGTGGCTGGAGCCAAGCGGACATTGCACGATCCAACTTCTAAAAGGGACGCGCTCGCCATCAGGGCGCTGGACATCGCAGTTGCATCGCTCCTCCTGATCTTCGTCGCGCCACTCCTCATCCTCGTCGCCGGCCTTGTCTTTCTCGGCGACCGAGGTCCGATCCTCTTCGCGCACCGGCGCCTCGGCCGGGAAGGCGAAAGTTTTCCATGTTTCAAGTTCCGGACCATGGTGGTCGACGCTGATCGCCGGTTGCTCCAACTTCTCGCGACCGAGTCCGCCACCCGGGCTGAATGGGAACGCGACTTCAAGTTGCGCCGCGATCCCCGGATCACCGCTCTTGGCGCGTTCCTGCGCAAGACGAGCATCGACGAGCTCCCCCAACTGGTCAACGTGTTGCGCGGTGAGATGAGCATCGTCGGCCCCCGGCCCATCGCGGAGGGTGAGATCGAGCGTTATGGCCGCTATTTCGCCCATTACTGCGCGGTGAAACCTGGCCTGACCGGTCTATGGCTGGTGAGCGGCCGCAGAGGCCTCAGCTATCGACGCAGAGTCGCGCTCGATGTCTCCTATGCGCGGAACAAGTGCCTGCGTCTCGACCTGCAGATCCTGGCGATGACGGTTCCCGCGGCGTTGCTGGCCAAGGGGAGCTGCTGAATCAATGCGACCGGGCCACGAGGTGGATCAATGCCCAAAGCGCGGCGGCGCTACCGCTGATGAAGGCTACCCGCGCGACCAGCGGCCAGCGCGGATCGTCCTCCGGAATATCGGTGTCGGCGCGACAGGCGGACGTATCGATCAACCTGTCGATCAGCGCGTTGGCGTTCGCGCTTCCGCCGAGTGGGTCCATTCATCCGCTCCTTGGCCTTATCCGGCCTGAACGTAGCGGGTATGGCCTTGTGTCCGGCCAATCAGCCGATGCGGCATACAATCGGGCTCAGCCGATATCGGTGCCGGACCCGACGCCCTCCGCCAAATTCTAGTCGAGACCGATCGGTGTTTCAGCGTATCGATGCCTTCCTGCGAGGACGGTGTGGAGAGCGAGCATGAATCTTCCAGCTGACTATGAACCACCCAAGGTGTGGGAGTGGAAGAAGGGCAACGGCGGCCGGTTCGCCAATATCAACCGCCCGATTGCGGGCGCGACCCACGACAAGAACCTGCCGATCGGCCGACATCCACTGCAGCTCTATTCGCAGGGGACGCCCAACGGCATCAAGGTCACGGTGATGCTCGAGGAATTGCTGGAGGCCGGCTTCGGTAATGCCGAATATGACGCCTGGCTGATCCGCATCGGCGAAGGCGACCAGTTCGGCAGCGGCTTCGTCGAGGTGAACCCCAATTCGAAGATCCCGGCACTGATGGACCGCAGCGGGCCGACTGCGATCCGTATCTTCGAGTCGGGCGCAATCCTGCTCTACCTGGCCGAAAAATTCGGCGCATTTCTCCCGTCCGAGACCGCCAAACGGGCGGAATGCCTGTCCTGGCTGTTTTGGCAGGTCGGCAGCGCCCCCTATCTGGGCGGGGGATTCGGCCATTTCTACGCCTATGCCCCTATGAAGATCGAATATTGCATCGATCGCTTCGCCATGGAGGTGAAGCGCCAGCTCGACGTGCTCGACCGCCGTCTGGCCGGAAGCGAATATATCGGCGGCAACGACTATACGATCGCCGACATGGCGATTTGGCCCTGGTATGGCGCTGCACTGGCCGACGATGCCTATGGCTCGGCAGAGTTCCTCCAGATCGAAAGCTACACCCATGTCCAGCGTTGGCGGAGGCAGATTGCAGAGCGGCCGGCGGTAAAGCGAGGCAGGCGGGTGAACAGCACCTTCGGCTCCGAGGAGGAACAGATGCACGAACGTCACGATGCAGGCGACTTCGATCGTTTCAGGTGACGCGCCGCACCTTCTCTGATCGAGGCCGGGGACGCGGGCCGACCGTGGCGGCCATGGAAAGCGTGCTGCCCGCGGATGGGACACCGCCGACGCCGACCTGGACGGCAAAGTCTCGGCCGACGATTTGGGCAAGAGGATCAAAAGGTCTTTCTTACCCGCTGAAGCGGTTCGCCACAGCCGGCTTGTCGACCGTCGCGCTTTCGATAAATTTAGGTCGCAGTAACTAAACGGACGTGCGAAGCGCCGCCAAGGTGCCTCGCACGTCCGTCATGAGCCGTCAGGCGGCCTGGAGATTGACCGCGGAGGTCTTACCGCGGCGATCGGTCTCAAGCTCGTAGGAAACGCGCTGATCCTTGTCGAGTGTGCGCATGCCCGCGCGCTCGACCGCCGAGATATGCACAAAGGCGTCGTCACCGCCCCCTTCGGGCGCGATGAAACCATAGCCCTTGTCGATGTTGAAGAATTTGACTGTTCCGGTGATCATATGGGTATCCTTTATCCCATGTGTGACGGGCATGAGCCAACAGCGGCGCATCCCGGCTTCGTGTAGCTACAAGGGGACAAAGGGAGCCGTAGCGGCCCGATATCCGTCGCGTGCGACGTCAGCATCGCGGCATATAGGGTGACCATGCCGGAAAAGATAGGGGTCGTCCGAAAAATGGGCGGCCGGAGCGACAAACGCCGCGATCCACGGTGAACGAACTTGTGGTCCGCGCGTCAATCACGGGCATGAAGATGCCATGACCGCCGAACCCCGCGCCTCACGCCTCGCCGTCCTGATCGATGCCGACAATGCCTCACCTCGCATCGCACGGGGCCTGTTCGAGGAGATCGCGAAGATCGGTGAGGCGAGCGTTCGCCGCATCTACGGAGACTTCTCGAGCACGCGCCTGAAATCTTGGGCCGATATACTCTCGACCTATGCGATCATGCCGCACCAGAATTTCGCCTATACGTCGGGCAAGAATGCCTCCGACATCGCGCTGGTGATCGACGCGATGGATCTGCTCCACAGCGGCCGCTTCGAAGGCTTCTGCCTGGTCTCGTCGGACAGCGACTTCACCCGCCTCGCTGCCCGGATCAGGGAGCAAGGCGTGGACGTGTACGGCTTCGGCGAACAGAAGACGCCCGAGAGTTTCCGTCAAGCCTGCCGGCGCTTCATCTACACCGAGAACCTGCTGCCCGAGGCGCCGGTGCCCGAGGAACCGCAGCGTCCGGACGCGCGCCCCACCTCGGTGGTTCGCCCGGCCTCGCTGGCGGTGCCGTTGATTCGCCGTGCGATCGCCCAGCTCGAGGATGAGGACGGCTGGGTCTCGCTGGGCGGCGTCGGCCAGCGCATCGCCACCCTCGCCTCGGACTTCGACCCGCGCACCTTCGGATATGCCAAGCTGGGCGACCTCGTCGAGAATACCGGCGCGTTCGAGGTCCGGCGAAGCGGTGGCCGCGGCGTCCACGTCCGCCTCAAACCGAAAAGCGAGAAGATAAGCCGAGAAAGATAGGTTCGCCGTCGAAATTGCGGCAAAACCATGTTATTATGTCCGTCGACACTTTGCGGCAGTTGTCAAGCGATGGGTCGAAAGCTCCTCAGTCTTTTCACCTTCCTGTCGATCTCCGGCGGCATAATCGCGGCGTCTCAGGATCCCACCATCAAGCAGCGCGCATCGATGGTCGACACGATCCGCACCATTGCGGCGATGTCCGGCCCCAAAAATCATCGAGAATTTGATCCCTTGGTGCTGGAAAGCATGGGCGATGTTCCGCGTCACCTGTTCGTCCCCGAGGATCAGCGGTCGAGCGCCTATCGGGATCGGCCGCTGCCGATCGGCCACGACCAGACCATTTCCCAACCCTATATAGTCGCCTTGATGACCCATTTGCTGCGGCCGGAGAAAGATGACGCCGTGCTCGAGGTCGGCACCGGCTCCGGCTATCAGGCCGCTGTCCTTTCGGGGCTGGTCCGGCATGTCTACACGATCGAGATCATCGCGCCGCTGGCCCACGAGGCAGAGGAAAGGCTGCGCACTCTGGGCTACCGCAATGTGACGGTACGGACGGGCGACGGCTATGCCGGCTGGCCCGAGCATGGCCCATTCGACGGCATTGTCGTCACCGCAGGAGCCAAGGAGGTTCCGTCCCCCCTGCTCCGCCAGCTCAAGCCCGGCGGCCGCATGGTGATTCCGGTCGGGTCGACCTCTGCCAATCAAGAGTTGCTGCTGATCGAAAAGCCCCCAGATGGACCAATCCACGTGCGCAACATGGGCGGTGTGCGCTTCGTACCCCTGACCGGCACCGGATCCGAGCGGTAGCAACCGGCGTTCAGTCCTCCAGCGTTAGGGCAAGCTAGCCCATCCCGCCGGTAGTGATAATGATCGTCCCGTCCCATGGAGGGATCCCCATCAGCGCCAAGCACGAAAAGGTCCCGTAAATAGCCGCGACCGTCAGCAGCTGGGGAGCGCAATCCGATGAGCTGGGCTGACGGAAGCGCGCGGCCGAGTAACAATATGCGAATCCATCCACGAACCCTGGACCGACCGTGCATGGCGCGTGAGCACCTTGGCGCCAGATGCCGTGGACCAGTGGCGCCAGCACCTTCCAACATCGAGCCGAAGATCATAACCCGGTACGTTTGACAGTCGTTACAGCCCCAACCACGTAATTTCCCGATAGTGCTGACGTTGGTTGGTACGAGTATTGTTAGTTGATCGATTGGCTAAAGACTACGCCGTGTAGCGAGACAACTATGATCGCAATCAGAAGTGTTTCACCATCCATTGATGGAAATGATATAGCAGACGACTTTCTCCAGAAGGTGTATGCGGGTCTGATACCCATCACGGATGCGATGCGCTGGGTTACCGAACTGCATCACGAGGGTTTGTCCGAACTCGCAGCGGAAGTTTCAGATCGTCTGCCAACCTGTCATTGATAACGGGATCCTTCGTCTCGAACCCTCAATTCTCAGCATTATCAGCTTGGGGGGCGTGCAGCCATCGTTGTTGGACGGCCGAGAGCGCTATCTGAGTCCTGTTCTTCAGGTGGAGCTTCCTGAGCACGGCTTTAATATGCACCTTGACGGTAGCCTCGGCGATGTCGAGGTTTCGCGCGACCACCTTGTTCGGCGATCCCTGAGCGAGATGCCTGACTATATCCTTCTCCCGAGGCGTGAGAGCTTCGAAGTCCTGGCGTCCCGGTCCATCGTTCATATCGGTGGCGGCACCTCTCACCTCGAAGATATCATCGACCGGCGCTATGAAAGCGGCCTGCCTCTCGTGAACGGCACCGGAGGGTGTGCTATCGCTCACATGGTCGCCCGGCAGTTGCCGCGCGAGCTGTAGAAATATTTCGACGTTCCGCAATATTCCGTTCAATGCGCTTGCACGCTCGACATCGGAGCACCGGAGGGCGTCCTCGATGAGCAGGCCGAGACCCTGAACAGCCGCCTGACCACATGAATGGACATCATCCGAGAACGAGAAACGATATATATGGCGCATAATAGCAATCCCGAAACAAGTAAGCTCGCGCACACTCCCGACGCTGTCGCTTTCTTGCTGAATTCCACAAGGCGCACGCAAGATTCCGCGGAACGCAGGTAGACAGCGGATAGCGATTACCACGATGCTACAGTTGTTTGCGTGATCATTGTCACACATCGAGGGGGAGCGAAATCGACTTCCTCGCCCCTCGCCAACAATGCGGCTTCCGCTCCCGTGGCGACTTCAAGCTGAGAGCGTGCCCTGCGACGGGGACCGATCGGTCAGGGTGTCGATCCCCCGGACCCGACATGAGGCTTACGTGGGAGGAATCGACCTTTCATTCGATCATCAATGGCGCCGGGGCAGACGGCATTCGACTTCCCGAGCGAGCTGCGTTAAGCCTTCGCGACGCAACTCGGCTATCCAGCGGCGCGCGTCCTCCAATGAAACAGTGCCGGCGAAAACTGCGCTTAGAAGTCCGTTCGCTTCTTCGCTTCCGTCCACGAACGGCGGGACGCTACTGCGTGTGCTCATGAAAACCCTCTCCGGTGCGCCTCGTTGAGGCATCGGCGCTGGCGGCAATGAGTTCGATTCAGAAACTATTGATAAGTCATTTTTTGAGAAAAAACAGCGCCTGTCACTTTGATCCGGGTCCTGATGCACATGCGGAACCTTGGGGTGCCAGCTTCATTCCCTGGATGGATTAATTCGTGAGGAGGATACTGCCAATTTCTTTATGCTTGGACCTCACGGTCACCACAGAACCTCACCTGCGCTTAATCGAATCAACGAACCAGCCACGACTACAGTTTGCATGTTACTAGTCGTCAAGTTTGTACCCCTTAATTGTCATGGATCGAATCCGTCGGGGCGTGCAGAGATAACGACCAAGGGGGGCGGCAACTGTCTAAAGGGTTAGCTGCGGCAAGGAGTCGCGGCAGGAGGAGCTCAGATGCCCGACAAGATATTGATCACCCTGCTCTTGAAGAACGGTCTTCTGAGGGAGGGGCTGCGACATCTGCTCGCTGGAGACGGCATCGATGTCTCGCCCGCGGTGGAGGACCGTCACGACATTCCGGATTGCTCGGATGAAGCCGCGCAGCACGTCATCCTCGTTGATCAGAGCTTTGCCGATCGGACGAACTTCTGTGTGGAGCTAAGACAAAGGCATCGAACCGCCAAGCTCGTGATCCTCGCCGACCATTTCGATTATGAAGAGGTCATCGATGCCATCCGCCAAGGCGTTGACGGCTATCTGGTGCGTGACATCTCACCCGAACCGCTGGTCGGCGCGCTTCGGCTGATCGCGCTTGGCGAGAAGGTGCTGCCGTCCGAAATGGCCCGACGGATTGGTGAAATCCGCTCCGCCGCGACCGGCACTCCGAACCTCGCCGATGTGGACCTTTCGGAGCGCGAGATAGAAGTTCTGCGTTTGCTGGTCGAGGGGAGCGCGAACAAGGTCATCGGCCGCCGCCTGGGGATCTGTGAGGCAACCGTGAAGGTCCACGTCAAGGCCGCACTGCGGAAACTGCGCGTGGCAAACCGCACTCAGGCAGCCATCTGGGCCGTACAGAGAGGATTGACCGGCCTCGATACCTATCAGCCCATCGCCGCCTGACAAATCGCCAGCGCACCAACCCTCCTCCGGGTCTTACCGTCGAGTTAGCCGATCAGCCGGCGCCATTCGCCGTCCTCCTTGACCATACGTGTCCGGCAGTGTCGGCACACACTCACGATCAGGCCGCCCTCTTCATGCGTGTTTCGTATTGAGCGTCGATGTCGGCCTATGCGGCATAGAAGTGCATGGAATAGCTTCCGTGCTCGCGGCATGGACGGGAACTAGCATGCGGCATTGAAAGAAGGACCGATCCGACCGAAGTTTGCGGCCAGACGTTGCCGGTCCGCGGCCGATCGCACAACCGGCTGATCCAAAGGCCGGGACATATGGCCGCGATAATCGTGCATCCACGATTGCCATCCTGACCGGCGATGTCTGGCGATTCCCAGGCAGTTCTCCTCCGCCCTCCCCTTCTGCAATCATGACATGAGGAAGACGTTTTGATCCACACTCGTCTCGAAAACCGTCAATGTTGCGGAGGCAGACGGCGTTCGATCTCTTCGGCAAGCTCAACCAGTCCTTCCCGGCGCAGTTCGGCTGTCCACTGCTGCGCCGCCTGGATCGAAACGGCGCCAGCGTAGAGGGCGCTTAGAAACTCATTCGCTTCTTCCCACCCGTCCACGGAGGGAGCAATGCTATTGAACTTGGCCATAACGACCCTTCCCGTGCCAAAGATGCGAATTGTTGAAGAAGAGACGCAAATTAACATGGGTCAATCTATTTCCCCGCTATCATCTGACGCGTGGTCCTGTATCAATCTAAATTAGGTAATTTGTTCCCGTCGCGCAAAGCACGCGTAGAAGATTCGTTAGTACTGGGCTACGTATGACCGTCGTCGGGCCTCGTTCGAGCACGTGGAAGGACGGGTGTCGTCGATGGTAAAAAAAGTTGAACGAGACGCCAAAGGACAGCTTATGCCAATCAGCTGGTTGGTCAGTCTGCCATCGTCCCGGAGAATCCCTGTGGATGGACCGGGAGTTCGGGGTCCTGCTTCGCGGGCATGGGCATGACGTGTTTTCAGGGCGTCGTGACGCAGGTGAGCCCCCGCCAGTGGGGGGATGACGCCATAGAGGGTCTCATGTCCCTCATTGCCGAAGCGGTGCGATCCTCGGATCATGAGCGGGCGGCAATGTTGGACCGCGCATTGCACGATGTCGCGATGCTACTTCAGCTGGTGCAGGAGCCGCGGCCTGATCATCGCGGTGGGCAATCGTCCAACTGTTCCGTTCGCGAGCAGCAGGCATCGTTTCACGCAGCCTGCGACAGCAAGGGCCGGATGGCCGCGTTGCATGATCCTCCCGCCGGACCCGAATGGAGAGACTTCCAGGCCCTTACCGACCGCGAAAAACAAATAATCGAGCAATTGACTCGCGGCGCAGCCAACAAGGTCATTGCGCGAGAGCTGAACATCGCCGAAGCGAAGGTGAAGGCGCATATCAAGACGATCCTGCGCAAACTCGGCTTGAATAACCGCACACAAGCAGCGCTCTGCGCCATCCACCAAGGCTGGTTGCCAGATAAACTCTCGTTTGAAGAGTAGATAGCCCGATTCTCGGGTCCGGCGCTCTGAAGACAATAACGCGAACAGTTCGCGCTTGCGGGAACTCGAACGTCAATTGAAATACTTAAACGGCATAGAAAGGGCAGCACTCCGAACTCCGCGTGGTGAATATCTATTCGGGGCCCAGGATGTCGAGCGTCGCCAGCCTTTCTGATAATAAGACGAACATCCAGAGTTTCAGAAATTTGCTCTTGTTGGAAACCTCGTCTTACCTGCTAACATATGTTACTAGTCGTCAAGTTTGTACCCCTTAATTGTCATGGATCGAATCCGTCGGGGCGTGCAGAGATAACGACCAAGGGGGGCGGCAACTGTCTAAAGGGTTAGCTGCGGCAAGGAGTCGCGGCAGGAGGAGCTCAGATGCCCGACAAGATATTGATCACCCTGCTCTTGAAGAACGGTCTTCTGAGGGAGGGGCTGCGACATCTGCTCGCTGGAGACGGCATCGATGTCTCGCCCGCGGTGGAGGACCGTCACGACATTCCGGATTGCTCGGATGAAGCCGCGCAGCACGTCATCCTCGTTGATCAGAGCTTTGCCGATCGGACGAACTTCTGTGTGGAGCTAAGACAAAGGCATCGAACCGCCAAGCTCGTGATCCTCGCCGACCATTTCGATTATGAAGAGGTCATCGATGCCATCCGCCAAGGCGTTGACGGCTATCTGGTGCGTGACATCTCACCCGAACCGCTGGTCGGCGCGCTTCGGCTGATCGCGCTTGGCGAGAAGGTGCTGCCGTCCGAAATGGCCCGACGGATTGGTGAAATCCGCTCCGCCGCGACCGGCACTCCGAACCTCGCCGATGTGGACCTTTCGGAGCGCGAGATAGAAGTTCTGCGTTTGCTGGTCGAGGGGAGCGCGAACAAGGTCATCGGCCGCCGCCTGGGGATCTGTGAGGCAACCGTGAAGGTCCACGTCAAGGCCGCACTGCGGAAACTGCGCGTGGCAAACCGCACTCAGGCAGCCATCTGGGCCGTACAGAGAGGATTGACCGGCCTCGATACCTATCAGCCCATCGCCGCCTGACAAATCGCCAGCGCACCAACCCTCCTCAGCTTTGATCCAATCCATTCTCTCTGCTGAGGTGATGGTCGGCGGTTTAGCGAGCACGTGACACCGAGCCTCGTATCCGCGAAGCGAGTCCGGCTAGTCCAGGGCAAGACGAAGAGCCCGCCAGCGGTCCCAGCCCGGCTGGCGGGCTCGTGCCCGTGCCGTATATCGCCCATCTGCTTGAACAATCCAAATGACGAGAACTGTTAGCCCAAACGGGGTCAGGAAGGCGATTGTGCCTATCTCCCAAAGAGATCAGGAACAGCAAAGCCGATGGGCGTCGTGTCGGTTGCCGACGAGCCCCTGCTTCTCGTACACAAGGCCCCCCGTCGGTGGGTCCGACCTTCGTCCCGCGACTGCGACATGATTGGCCCGCTGCCGGTTTACCGCCTGTAATCAGGCCCCTGCACACGTCGCCAACTTCGCCGACCTCCTCGTTGATGGATCTTCCACCTGCGAGCCACGGGCAATTACCATGGGGTTAGTACAGGGTGGCCGGCCATATCAGACCGTAACAACCGGCTATCCGACGCAGGTTCTCGTTGGCACCATGTCCGTCTTGTTCGATTTTCGATCGACTATCTTCCGGACATGGCGGCGTAAGTCTCAACTACGGCCTTCAGGAGGGGCTGCGCTGGGTCATTCGCGCAGGTTTTTTTCACTTCCGCCACAATCTCTGCCGAATCGCGGCCGCTTCCAATCGTTGCTGCCTTTGCGACGTTCAGGCCTGACCAGAGGCCTTGCGTCCAAAAGAAGCTTGATGGCGCGTGATCGCGTGACCAAGCTGCCGCGCAGCTGGCGATTCCAGGTCCAGTTGCGAACGGCGCGCCCAAGGGCGGGCTTCCGCCATTATGCGCCCCGGCGAGGAGCAATGCCAACATGATCATCTGATTCTCTCCCGGCTTCGGTCCCTCACCGCTCTCAGCATCGACCTGATGCCAGATCGTCACCTCGCCCCAGCTCGCAATTCTGCATCTCCGGGGCATGGAGAGAAATGGGTCTGTGGAGTGACGGAGCGTCTATTTGGGGGAGGTCGAGTTTCGGCTCCTAACGTTCTCCCACCAGCAAAAGCGCTGGTTTTTGCGGTTGGTCGGAGATGAAGTCTTGGACGAAGAGGTTGGCTG
>CAMLSA010000104.1 GCA_946482655.1 uncultured Sphingomonas sp.
GTCGAGGCGGTCCACCCTCAGATCACCCAGGCATTCGATCCCTACCACGCGCAGCACGACGTGTACGAGAATGGCCACAGCGATACGATCTTCGCGTTCATGCGGCCCCGTCCCGGCGTTCCCGTTCCAGACGACCATCTCCTGCCCGATCATGAGCTGGCGCTCCGCGACGCGGGACTGGAGGAGCATGAATTTCCCTCGCATTGGACGGAGGTGCGCGCCGCGGTGATCGCGGGCAAACGGCGCAATGCCGAGCGACTGGGCGTTGACTATGCGAAGTTCACTGACGGCCAGCTCGTCGACAACTGGCAGATGGGCCTGTTCCCGAACGCTACGCTCAACACCCACGCGGAAGGCGTGCTCGTGCAGCGCTGGATGCCTCATCCGTCAGATCCCGAGAAGATGGTGTACCGTTTCCAGGTCTATGCGTTGGCTGGCGCGCGGCGCCTGCCGGGCTATATGGGCGTGCCCGAGGGCGCCGAGGTTGACGCCGCCAAGGTCCTGCCCATCACCTATGCTCCGGATGAAGAAAGGGCGATGCTGGGTCCCGTGCTGAGCCAGGACCGCGAGCTGGTACCGAGGGTCCAGCAGGGCGCACATTCCAAGGGCTTCGCCGGCGCAGTTTTCTGCGAGCAGGAAATCCGCATCAAGCATTTTTACGATGAGTATCTGCGCCTCATGGAATCGTGACGCGGGCGCGCCTGGGCGATTGATCGCTCGCACCCGCCATGAGAGAGGATGCTGCTGGTGATCACCGGCGGCATCCAGCTGCCACAATCGGAGGATAAGGTTTTGCGAGACTATGAGACGATATCGATTTCTCGTCGCGGGCGGATCACGACTCTGGCGCTGGACCGCCCTCATATGCGGAACGCAACCAATGCAGTCCTGCATCATGAATTGGCACAGGTGTTCGTGGATGCGGACAGCGATCCCGAGACCGACGTGATCATCCTGACTGGGAACGGATCCGCCTTCTGCGCGGGGGGCGACATCGAGTATATGCAGGACCTTGTCCAAAGCCGCGGCTTCTACGATCGGATCGTGCCGGAGGCGAAGCGGATCGTCGGCTCGATGCTCGACTGCCGCAAGCCGATCATCGGCAAGCTGAATGGTCATGCGACCGGCTTCGGCGCCACGCTGGCGCTGTTCTGCGACATCGTGTTCGGAAACGAAAATGCCAAGATCGGCGATCCTCATGTGCTGGTCGGCCTTACCGCCGGGGACGGATCGGCGGTGATATGGCCGCAGTTGATCGGCCATGCGCGGGCGAAGGAATATCTCATGACCGGTGATCTCATCACCATGGCCAAGGCTGCGGAGATCGGGCTTATCAACCACGCCCTGCCCGCGGATGAGCTGGATGCCGCCGTCGACGCCCTCGCCGACAAGCTTGCGGCAGGACCGCAGCTCGCGATCCAGACGACGAAGATGAGCGTCAACATCTCGCTGAAGCAGCTCGTCGCGAGCGTAATGGATGCCTGCCTCGCTTATGAAGTGATCTCGAGCGAGCGCGAACAGCATCGGCAGGCAGTGGAGCAGTTCGTCCAGGGTAGATCGGGTGCCCGCTGAGAGGCCACGCATGATCCGCCGGGGAGTTCGTCGACCGTGGAGCTGAAACTTTCGAAGGCCGACACGACGTTCCGGGACGAAATGCGCGCCGAACTGGCAGCGTTGCTGCCAGCCGATATCCGCGATCGCCAGCGGCGGATCACCACGCAAGCACCACCCGTGGCGGATCAGCGTCGCTGGTTCGCGCTGCTGAACGGGCGCGGCTGGTCTGTGCCGCGCTGGCCGGTCGAACTCGGCGGGACCGACTGGACCCCGATCCAGCAATTCCTCTTCGAGGACGAGATCCACCGACTGGACGGCCCGGAGTTCAACTGGCTCGGGACGCACATGGTGGGACCCGTGATCTACACCTTTGGATCCGAGGCGCAGAAGGAGCGCTTCCTCGCGCCGACGCGCAATGGCGACATCATCTGGTGCCAAGGCTTTTCGGAGCCAAGCGCGGGATCGGATCTGGCATCGCTCCGGACCCAGGCCCGCCGCGACGGCGATCGATACATCGTCAGCGGCCAGAAGATCTGGACGAGCGGAGCGCATGAGGCGGACTGGGGCTTTTTCCTGGTCAGGACCGATCCGACGGCGAAGCCCCAGGCGGGGATCTCCTTCCTGCTGATCGACATGAAGTCGCCCGGTGTAACGGTTCGCCCCATTCCGCAGATCAACGGCGAAACCCACCTGTGCGAGGTCTTTCTCGACGAGGTGGAGGTGCCAGCGGACAATCTGGTCGGCGATCCCGGGCGCGGATGGACCTATGCCAAGTTTCTCCTTGAGCATGAGCGGACGAGCAGCGCGTTCATCTTCTGGAGCCGCCGCGAATTGCGCCGCGCCCGCATGATGGCGGATGCCATTCGGGGTCCGCAAGGCAGGCTCGCCGATGTCCCGGGCTTCGCGGATCGGTTGACGGCACTTGAGGCCGACCTGATTGGCCTGGAATGGTCGGTGCTGCGCGTCCTTGCGGGCGAAACCGGCCGCTATCCCGCAAGCGTCGCTCCATCGATCCTCAAGATCAGCGGGTCGCTGCTGCAACAAGCCATCACCGAACTCCACGTCGACCTGCTTGGCTTGCGCGCCACTCGCTTCTTCCAGCCTGGCACGTTCTCCCATGCTGCCGACGCCGATTGGCCGGACTATGTTCCCGGCCGAACTTCGATCATGATGATATCGCGTGCAACCACCATCTATGGCGGCAGCATGCAGATTCAGAAGAACATCCTCGCAAAAACCGCGCTGGGGCTCTGAGACGACCCGCATGGACTTCAATCTCGACTCCACGCAGCAGATGCTGCTCGACAATGCGGAAAGGCTCGCCGCCTCGCGCGGATCGGTCGAATTTTGGCGTGCCCGAAGAGACGAGATGGAGGGCTTCGACGAAACGCTTTGGCGCGCCTTCGCAGATTTGGGGTGGCTCGCCTTGCCGATACCCGAACAGGCAGGCGGTCTCGGCGGATCCATGACGGACGTCGCGCTGTTGATGATCGTTTTCGGCAGGCACAATGTGATCGAGCCCTATGTGGGCACCGCCATTCTGGGCACGACCATCCTCCAGCGCGGCGATGGCGAGGAAGTGAAAGCCGTGCTGACCGCAGCAGGAACCGGCCATGCGCGGCTGGCGCTGGCCCACGGGGAAGCGGCGGATCGCTACGAAATCACCGCCCGCCGAAAGACAACCGCGACACCGACGGATCGCGGCTTTCGGGTAAGCGGTCGCAAGCTGCTGGCCGTCGACGCTCCCAGCGCCACGCATCTTCTCGTGACGGCGACGCTCGAGCCCGGCGGCGAAACGCTTCTGTTCCTCCTGCCGAGCGACGCGCAAGGTCTCGTATCGTGCTCCTATCCGCTGGTTGACGGAAGTCGGGCCGCGGATATCGTCCTCCACGACGTCGATCTGCCGTCCGAAGCGGTGATAGCGCGCGGGGCGGCGGCGGCGGCGCTGCTCAGAGAAGCGATCGACAACGCCATCGTCGCGCAGCTCGCGCAGGCGGTCGGCTCGATGGAGGCCTGTGTTGATCTCTGCTCGGAATATGTGAAGGAACGCAAGCAGTTCGGTCGACCGATTGGGGAATTTCAGGCTCTCCAGCATCTGCTCGTCGACATGCTGGTCGCGCATCACCAGTCGCGCTCCGCTCTCTACGCCGCGATCGCGGCGCTGGATGAAGCGGACGACGTACGCAGCCGGCGTGTCTCGCTGGCGAAGGTGCTGATCGGCTCCGCCATGCAGCATGTATCGAGGACCGGCATCCAGCTGCACGGTGGATACGGACTTACCGACGAATATGCGATCAGCCACCATTTCCGCCGCCTGCTCGTCCTCGAGAAAAGCTTCGGCGATATCGCGCACCACCTCCACGCGGCCTCCGGCGGGGCAACAGGGGAGTGAAAGGCTTAGCCCGCGGCCGAAGAGCGGGGCCGCGTCTCGCCGGCTCTGCGCGCGCCCTGGATCAACTCGCGGCCTCCACCCGGTTTTGCTCGGGCCAGCACTCGGCCTTGCCTGCCCGCGCAGGAAGGCGGTTTCGGCCACACCGGCGATGGTTTGGGCTATACGGCTGATACGGATGGCACCAAATGCACAGGAGACCTCGGGAGGGCGCGCGCATGACGAAGACAGAGGCTGGAGCGCGACTTCTTTCGGGCACGGAAGTACTCGTCGAGGCGATCAAGGCAGTGCGGCGATTCGACGCTGAAGCGGGGCTTAATACGGCGGGCTTCGTATCGGGCTATCGCGGCTCGCCGCTCGGTGGGCTCGACCAGGCTCTATGGAATGCGCAGGAAGAACTCAGTGAGTTAAACGTCCGGTTCGTGCCGGGCCTGAATGAAGAGCTCGCGGCGACGGCTTGCTGGGGAACCCAGCAGAGCCAGTTGATGCCCAAAGGCAGGCATGACGGCGTTTTCGCCTTCTGGTACGGCAAAGGCCCCGGCGTGGATCGCGCCGTCGATGCAATCAAGCACGGCAATTATGCGGGCACCGCTCCGGCAGGTGGCGTGGTGATGCTGGTAGGCGACGATCATGGGTGCAAGTCGTCCAGCATTCCGCATCAGTCCGAACAGAGCCTGATCGCCGCGGGAATACCCGTTCTCAATCCCAGTTCGGTACAGGAATATATCGAGTATCTCCCGCTTGCGGTGGAGATGTCGCGCTTCTCCGGTCTTTGGATCGCGGTCAAATGTGTCACCGAGACAGTGGAAAGCGCCGCCACCATCACGCTGCCGATCAGCAAGCGGACAATCGAGCGCCCTCCCGTCAAGGCAGTGCGCCCGATCTCGCTCGAATTCGCGCCCATGGAGAACGAACGGAGCCTGTTTGACGATCGCCTCCCGGCCGCGCGCGCCTTCGCCGTCGCCAGCGGGATCGACGGCGTCCTGTACCATGCGACCAACCCGGTGCTGGGCATCGTCGCGACCGGTAAGGGCCTGATCGATGTTCGCGAGGCGCTTCGGCTACTCGGGCTCGACGGGGTTCGGGGCGGCGAGGCTGGCGTCGGCCTGTTCAAGGTGGGGATGACCTGGCCGGTCGCGGGGGAGACGATTGTTCCCTTCGCAAGGGCTTACCGGGAGCTCCTGGTCGTCGAGGAGAAGCGTAAGCTGATCGAGACCGAACTGGCTTCGGTGCTGCTCGCAGCGGACTTGCCGGCGGTGCCCCGCCTGTTGGGCAAGCACGACCCGGACGGACGGCAACTTCTTCCCGAGCACGGCGAACTGAACCCGGCTTTGGTCGCCGATGCTATCGCCGGCCGGATGGTAGCGCTGGACATCGCGACTCCGGAAGTGCGTGACTGGCTAGCGCGGCGCGGGGGCAGTATGCCGGCGGCGGCATCGGCGCCGTTCCTGCGCAAGCCCATGTATTGTTCTGGTTGTCCCCACAACCGTTCGACTCGCCTGCCGGATGACAGTACCGCTTTCTCCGGTATCGGCTGCCACGGTATGGCGATGTGGATGCCTGAGCGGCGTACACTTCCGTCCACCCAGATGGGCGGCGAGGGTGCAAACTGGATCGGCATCGAGCCCTTTTCGGACCTAAACCACATATTCCAGAACATGGGCGACGGCACCTTCGCGCACTCGGGGTCGCTCGCCATACGCGCCGCGATCGCGGCCAAGTCCAACGTCACATTCAAGATTCTCTACAATTCGGCCGTTGCCATGACTGGCGGGCAGCCGGTCGAGGCGCAGCCCAGTCCCCTGTCGATCGCCACGCAGCTGACGGCGGAAGGGGCTGCCCACGTTGTCGTCGTGACCGACGATCCGTCTCGCTACCCGTCTCCTCCCGCAGGCGTCGCCGTGCTTCCGCGTGACGATCTGGACGACGTCCAGAAGCGCTTGCGCGCGATGCCGGGCGTCACCGTGCTGATCTACGATCAATATTGTGCCGCCGAGCGACGGCGCCTGCGCAAAATGGGCAAGGCTCCCGATCCGGCCGTGCGCGCGTACATCAATCCCGATGTGTGCGTGGACTGCGGCGATTGCACGTCGAAGTCGAGCTGCGTCAGCATCCGTCCGTTCGCCACGGAACTGGGCATCAAACGGCGGATCGACCAGGACAGTTGTAACAAGGATTTCACCTGTACCGAAGGTTTCTGTCCGTCGTTCCTCACGATCCGCGGCGGAGCGCTTCGTAAATCAGCGGCCGCCGGGACGATCAGCCTCGATGCCCTTTCAAGTCTTCCCGAGCCTGAGACGGCGAAGGCGGACGGCGTGTACAACATGCTCATCGGTGGAATTGGCGGGACAGGGGTGATCTCGCTCGGTGCGCTGCTGGCTCGCGCCGCCCGTCGCGAAGGAATCGACGTCCTTACATTCAACGTGACCGGGGTCGCGCAGAAGAACGGCCCCGTCTACAGTCATGTCCGCCTGCTGGGAGCGGCGGATGCGAGCACTTTCCGGCCGCGTATCCCGGACGGCCAGGTCGATCTGCTGCTGGCCTGCGACATCGTCGGTGCGGCGTCGCCCGATCTGGTGAAGGCCCTCGACCGCAACCGGACCGCCGCCGTCATCAGCGATATGATGATCCCGACGGGGGACTTCTACGGAAATCCACAGCTCGATATCTCGAGCGGCGCGTTCCGTACCATTCTCGAGGCGCGTCTTCCGCAGCCGCACTATGCGCCCGCCGAGGCCGCCTGGCCGTCGCTCCGGTCGGATGCGCTGCTCAACCTGTTCGTATTGGGCAACGCCGTTCAGCGCGGCCTTGTACCGATCGCCAATCGGACGATCGAGGCCGAAATCGACAAGGACAGGAGCGGAGCAAACCTCTTCGCCTATCGGCTGGGCCGGCTGAGCGCGCACGATCCCGATGCTTTTGCGCAGGAGGTCCGAGCCGCCGACCAGCCGATCCCGCTGGCCGAACAGAACCTGCTAGCGATCGTCACGAAGGTCCGGGAAGTCCTGACGCTGTTTCACGGCGCTCGCTATGCCGCCGCCTATGAGGCGTTCGTCCGGCGCGTGGAGGTGGTGGATCGAATCGGCGAATTCACCCGACAGGTGGCGCTCGGCCTCTTCGCGGTCATGTACTACAAGGATGAATATGAGGTCGCCCGTCTTCACCGTTCTCCCGAGGCGCTGGATCGCATCCGCAAGGAGTTCAGCGGCGACTTCAAGATAGAGTATCACTTGGCGCCGCCGATCCTCGCACGTCTCCGCACGCGGGACGGCGAGCCCAGGAAGGTTCGGCTGGGGAGTTGGTTCGGACCAATTCTCACCCTGCTCTCCCACCTCAAGTTCCTGCGGAATACGCCGTTCGACATCTTCGGCTATACGCAGGACAAGCGGCTCGATCGTGCGCTGATCGAGGAATATCGGGGCTGGATCGATGACATCCTGCCGTGCCTTGCGGAGGCGGATTATGCCGTAGCGGTTGCGATCGCGGCACTGCCGACGGACATCCGGGGCTATGGCCACATAAGGGCGAGAAGGGCGGACGCCGCCCGTGACCGTTATCGAGAACTTCGCTCCAGGCTGGTTGCAGCCGCGCCCGACGGATCGGCCGCCCCGGCTTCGGAAGGCGATCAGCGATCTCCCAATCGCGCCAACGAACAGGTAGCAGACTGATGAGCAGACCCATGTTCCGCACAGGTGTAGTGTTTCCGCAAACCGAGATCGAGGCGGACCCGATCGTCATCCGCGACTTCGTGCAGGCCGTGGAAGATATCGGGTTCAGTCACCTCGTCGCCTATGACCATGTCATCGGCGCGAGCATCGACGATCGTCCGGACTGGTCGGGACCATATACCGATAAGGATCCATTTCATGAGCCGATGACTTTGTTCGGCTATCTCGCCGGACAGACCCGGCATCTCGGGCTGATGACCGGAGTGGTCATCCTTCCGCAACGACAGACGGTGTTGTTCGGCAAACAGGCCGCCCAGGTCGATTTTCTCAGTGGGGGGCGATTGGAGGTCGGTGTCGGAACCGGCTGGAACCAGGTCGAATATGAGGCGCTAGGTGTCGACTGGGCAACGCGCGGCGCCCTGATGGACGACCAGATCAGGGTCTTGCGGAGATTGTGGACCGAACCCCATTTCACCGAACGGAGCCGTTTTCACACGATCAGCGATGCCGGCATCAACCCGATGCCCATTCAGCGCCCGATTCCGATATTTCTGGGCGGACACGCGCCTGCGGCGATGCGTCGAGCCGCCGAGAAGGGCGACGGCTGGTTGACCTTCTTCTACGCCGACGAGGCCGAGAAGCCCCTCGCCGAGTTTTGGCAGGCCGTGACGAGTGCCGGCCGCGAACCGGCATCGGTACGCATCGAGAATATCGTCTCCATGGGCCGGACGATGGGGGGGCCGATCCGGACGGCAGAGGATGCGGCAGCGGACACCGAGAAGTGGAAGCGGTTCGGAGCGAACGGGGTCGCCTATCATACAACGGGGATGGACCTGCCGAACATCGACGCACATATCGCCCTACTGCGGACAATCGCGGAGATGGTGGACCTCGCGTCCGCCGATCGAATGCAGACTCGACGCCGCTAGACTTCCGATCAAGCCCCTGCATGTCGGCGGCGGCACGAGAATCCTTCACCCGCGGTCGATCGGTTCGGTCTCGGTAATCCATCTGGAGAACAAACGGACATGACCAGCGCCTACATCGTCGATGCGGTGCGTACAGCGGGGGGACGACGCAAGGGACGGCTGGCGGAAGTCCATTCGACGGACCTCGGCGCCGTCTCCGTCGATGCCCTGCTGGCTCGAACCGGAATCGATCCCGCCGCGGTGGACGATCTGATCTTCGGATGCGTGAGTCAGATTGGTGAGCAGTCGAACCAGCTCGCCCGTTCCGTGGTGCTCGCCTCCGCCCTGCCGAAGAGCGTTCCCGCGGTAACGATCGATCGCCAGTGCGGGTCGTCCCAGCAGGCGCTGCATTTTGCGGCACAGGCGGTCATGTCGGGCACGCAGGACATGGTCATGGCCGGCGGGGTGGAGAATATGACGCGCGTGCCGATGGCGTCGGCGATCAAGCTTGCGGCCGACGCGGGTCTGGGCATCGGACCCATCAGCGAACGGATCAGGGATCGTTACGGCGTGCGGGAATTCAGCCAGTTCGTGGGCGCGCAGATGATGGCCGACAAATATGGCTTCAACCGCGAGGCAATGGACGTCTTCGCGGTGGCGAGCCACCGCAAGGCAGCCGCAGCCATCGCATCGGGCGCCTTCGACACGGAGATCGTTCCAGTTGAGATCACTCTGCCGGACGGCGGGCGGGGCTCGCATGACCAGGACGAGGGGGTGCGTTTCGATACCTCCGTGGAAGCGATGGCCAGCGTCAAGCCGATCATTGAAGGCGGAACGGTCACCGCCGCGAACGCGAGCCAGATCACCGACGGCTCCTCCGCATTGCTCGTCGTGAACGAGCGCGCGTTGCGTGAGCACGGACTGACTCCGATCGCCCGAGTCCATGCGATGGCGGTCACCGCGGGTGATCCGGTGATCATGCTGGAGGAGCCCATCTCGGCGACGCACAAGGTCCTCGCGCGAGCGGGCATGCGTCTCGAGGACATCGATCTGTTCGAGGTAAACGAGGCGTTCGCCTCAATCCCCATGGCATGGCTGAAGGCGACCGGAGCAGACCCCGCCAAGGTCAACGTCAATGGCGGCGCAATCGCGCTCGGTCATCCGCTGGGCGCCACGGGTACCAAGCTGACCGCGACTCTCGTTCATGCGCTGCGCGCGCGGGGGCTGCGCTGGGGCCTGCAGACGATGTGCGAAGGCGGCGGCGTGGCAAACGCCACGATCGTCGAGGCGCTGTAGCTCGGTCGGCGAAACCGCGGCCCATCCGCCGCATAAAAAACGGGCGAACAACCCCATGCACTCGGGATTCAATGGATCTTGAATCCCAGGCGCTTGGCGTGGCCTTAGGAGCATATGGACACACGCGGGTCGGCTTCTTCGGCTGACCACGAGCGAGGGGGCATCTAAAGTTCCTCTTTTGTTCTCACGATGAATCGTATAAGCGGTGGGAACAAAGGAGAAACATCATGACTCTTCTGCGGACTCCCGAAAGTGACGAGCTTGTCCTTCATCGCCTCTTCTTCGCGCTGAAGCCCAGCGACGACGTGGTGCCCGAGATCGCGGCGGTGCGGGGCTGCCTAGGCGTCGCGAAGAGCCACGTCCATGACCACCGGCTGCACATGACGCTGTGGGCGCTCGACCTGCCGATGTCGCCGTCCCCCGGCACGGTCGAGCGGCTTTGCGAAGCGGCCGCGACGTTGCGGGGTCCCGCATTGCGGCTGGTCTTCCAGGAGGTGGTGAGCAACGGCAAGGTCTCCTGCCTCAGGCCGGGCGATCATATGCCGGTGCTCAAGGCGTTCCAGCAGAAGCTCGCGCTGGCGATCGCCGATGCGCAGATGTGGCCCAATCGCGGCTTCCGCTTCGATCCGCATGTCACGCTGGCTTACGGGCAGGAGGACAGATTCCGTAGGCCGATCTGGCCGATCAGCTGGCGTTCGGGAGAATTCGTGCTGATCCACAGCCTCGTCGGGCTGACCGAGCATGTCGAGCTGGGGCGCTGGGCGCTGGACGGTTGATCTATCCAGAAGCTCCGCCCTGCGCTA
>CAMLSA010000105.1 GCA_946482655.1 uncultured Sphingomonas sp.
GCGAAACCGACACGCGCTGGGCACCCTGGAAGGTGATCGACGGCAACAACAAGAAGGCGGCGCGGATCGCCGCCCTGACCTATGTGGCCGATACATTGGAGCGGTTTACGCCGAGTGATCCGCCCGAACTCGATCCCGACTTCGCCCGCTATGCGCGGGCCCAACTGGGATTGCCGAAAAGCCATGAGGACAAGGGCGGCTAACCGTTTCGGCCTCTTGCGGATGTTACGCCTTTGTTGCAGCATTCGCGCCGCGGCCGCAGCGCCGGCCATAGCGGCTGGCAACACCGGTCGTGCCGCCAATAGATAAATAGCTTGGTAGGGGATGAAGGCATGAATAAACAGGAGCTTATCGGCACCGTCGCCGAGACGACCGGGATGACCAAGAATGACGCGTCGAAAGCGGTCGAGGCGGTGTTCGATTCGATCACGGCGCAGCTAAAAAGGGGCGACGAGGTCCGCCTGGTCGGATTCGGCACCTTTTCCGTGAGCAAGCGCAAGGCGTCGACGGGCCGCAATCCACGTACGGGCGAACCGATGAAGATCAATGCGTCGAGCCAGCCCAAGTTCAAGCCGGGCAAGGGCCTGAAGGACGCCGTCAACTGAATGGTAAAGGGGGACCAAGACCCTGACCGTCTCAGACCGTCCAGCCTGCGACGTGATCAAGCTCCCAACTGATTGCCGGAGCCTGGTTCATGTGAGCGGGGAAGCGCTCAGCGCTTCACCTGAGACGACCGGGCCCTGGGCATGATTATGGAAAGGCCGCAGCGCCCATCGGCGCGCGGCCTTTCTTTTTTTGGGCTGGACAGCGCCGATGGCGCGCCCTATCCGCTCAGCCGGTCGCGAGCCCACCTGGCACGTCGATCGAGTGGGCGCATAGCTCAGTGGTAGAGCACTGTGTTCACACCGCAGGGGTCGCAGGTTCAAACCCTGCTGCGCCCACCACTCGAAAGCCCCGGGAAACCGGGGCTTTTCTGTGTCAGCAGCGTTGATCTCCACAGGGCTCGGTAGGTTCATAAGTACCTAATCCCAATGCGCGGCGGTATAGGGCACCTGAAAATAATCGAGGGCGATGCCTGCCGCACGGCCGGCGCCGGACGTCGGTCTACGGAAGAACAGTTCGCGGAGGTTGATGCCCACGCCAAAGAACAGGTGGCGCCGGGGCCTCTTCCCCCGGGCTATGTCCCTATTGGTGAATCCCGACGCATAATAACCCGCATGCAGTTCGACCAACCGCAGCGGTGAGTCCTTGAACCTGTCGAATCCGGCCAACTGGAGAGCCATGAGATACCGCTGCTGAGCATAATGCCGCTTGCCGGTTCGTGTGTAGATATCCGAGTTGGGAATGAGAAGAAGGCGGAAATCGAGCTTTTCCCTGAGTCCCGGCACAGTATTTCGGAGCACCGAGAATGCCGCCCCCGCGGCGTTCATGGTGAGATCCTCCAGGGATATGCCGCTAGTGGGCTCGATGCCGTCATATAATTCGTTGTAGAGCATCAGGCCGGACGCGAGCAGCGCCGCGGTCAGGGCGTCGCCGCGGACTCCTCCGGTCTTCTTGTGCAGCCGAGCGTGCAGCAGTTCGGCCAATAGATACGCATCGAAGGCGTGGGTGAGCTTGTCCACTCCCAGATTGTCGGTCTTCTTTCCGAACCAGCCTTCATTCTTGAAATGCAGGGAGGTGGTGTCCCTGAACAGCTTTTGCGAATTTATCGCGGTGAAATAGCCGAAGGCCGCCGCGGTCTCCCATTTTATCCGTCCGACCTGGCTGCCGAAGCTGGGATATGCGCTCTCGCTGGCCGGGACATGATCGGTCCAGCGACGCGAACGGCTGAAACCCTGGACGGACGAGGGCGGCACCGTCGGTGTGGCGGAGTCCCCGGGGGGCCGCCCCGTCTCCGGCTCGCGAAAGGAGGTGATCAGGATCGAAGAAAGTGCCGATCTTTCGGTATGGCTCCCGCTTCCGCCCGGTGGAGCCGGTATGATCGGTTTCGCTCCTTCGGCATGGGCGCGTCCATGAACCATGCCGCAGCTGATCAGCAGGACCGCCGCACAGAGTAGCTTGCTTGCCATAACGCGGCTGCTCCTCTCCCTGCAGCGGCTTTGGCAAGCAGCTAGATCAGCTACAGTCTAACACCGCGTTTTATCGGTCCGGCGGACCATGGTCCCGCAACGATCCCGGACTAACTGAGGTTCCGGACAGGTAAGATGCCACCCAGGCTGCAGTCTGCCCGGGGCCGTCCGCTGCTGATCCATGTTATCAAATCAGGCTGTGCCGGCTGACCAGAATAGGCGGTAGAATTACTTGCCTCTTACCAGCCTGGCGGTCGCGGCGAGCAGGGCCGGTCGATAGATCGTGCTGGCCTTCACCAGGCAGGATACCGCGACGGGGAGCCGCCAGGCGGCGATCCTCTCCGCCGTGAGGCCGGTGACCCTCGCATATTGGCCGAGGTAGAAATCGGCGGCGAGGTGGCGGGGCCAGCGCGCCGGCCGGAAACTACGCAGCAGTTTCCCGTACCGCCCGTAGCGCAACAACAATTCGGTCCGCGCGACATCGCCCGCCGGATCGCCGGCGCAGCCGCTCGACCAGTCGATCGCAACGATTCCGTCCTCGGTCTCCATCGCGTTGCGCGGGTGGAAATCGCCATGGCATAGCTGATGGCCGCGGGGCAGGGCGTGGAGCCGCTCCAGCGCGATCGCCTTCAGTTCGTCGTCGACATCGGCGGCTTCGATGCGGACGTGCAGAATATCATGCTGCTGATGATATAGTCCTTCGGCGCTGCGCTGATGGATGTCCGCGTGGCTGGAGGCGAGCTTGCGCAGCGCCATTCGCGCGCGGCCGATCCGCAAGCCATCCCCGCCTTCCAGCAGGGGCTTGCCGCTCAGCTCCTCGAAAATGATGCCCTGACGGCCCTCGATGCTGTGCCAGCCGATTGGCCGGGGCACGCGCACGCCTTCCGCGCTTGCGCGTTTCGCACATTCCATCTCGCGCCGTACGATCCCTTCCTCCACATGGGCGTGGAACAGCTTGAGGACAAGTCCTCCGCTGATGCGGAGCACGTCGGCGCTGGCGCCGCTGCCTATCAATGGAAGCAAGTGGATATGCGACATTCCGTCTCCTGAACCTCGATCTTCCCGCCGGTTCAACCGAAGATGATCAAGGACGCAACAATTTTGAACAAAGCCTGACTCCCCTCCTGGACGGAGACGAAGCGATCCCACCTCAAGCGATCGGCGCAGATCCTGAAAATGATTTGATAACGGGAAGATTCATTTTGAGTATCGGATGGTCTATCGCTGATTCAGGAGGATGATCAATGACCGGCCCCGCGGCCCTGACCTTGTCGCTGCTGATGCTGGGCGGCTTGCTGCTCGCCGGAGGCGGCATCTGGCTGATCGCCAAGCGCCGGGACCACAAGCGCGCGCTGCTGATGCTCGTCGCCGCTCTGGTGATGTTCGGCAATGTCGCGATATGGGCGCTTCCCTAAGGATCTCCCCGGCATCGCCGGGGAGTACCAAGGATTGCTACCGGTCGCCCGACAAGCGCATATCCAGATAGTCGTCCACGGATTTCATGAGGTGAGGCATCTCGTCGGCGAAGAAGTGGTTCGCGCCGGGGATCACGTCATGGTGGATCGTGATGTGGCGCTGAGTCCTGAGCTTGTCCACGAGCTTCTGCACCGCGCCGGGGGTCACCACCTCGTCGCTGTCGCCCTGTATGATGATTCCCGAGGACGGGCAGGGAGCGAGGAAGGTGAAGTCATACATATTGGCGGGCGGCGCGATCGAGATGAAGCCCTTGATCTCCGGCCGACGCATCAGCAGCTGCATGCCGATCCAGGCGCCGAAGCTGAAGCCCGCGATCCAGGTGGTCTGCGCCTCGGGGTGGATCGACTGGACCCAATCGAGTGCCGAGGCGGCGTCGCTGAGTTCGCCGATGCCGTTGTCGAACACGCCCTGGCTCTTGCCGACACCCCGGAAGTTGAAGCGCAGGGTCGCGAAACCGCGCCGTACGAAGGTCTGGTAGAGCGCTTGGACGATGCGGTTGTTCATCGTTCCGCCGCCCTGCGGGTGCGGGTGGAGGATCATCGCCACGGGCGCGCGCGGGCGGGGCCCGGGATGGAAGCGTCCTTCTAGACGGCCTTCGGGACCGGGGAAAATGACTTCGGGCATCGATATCCTTCTGGACGCATATTGGGCTGGCGCACCGGATGGCGCGCCGCCGATCGAAGGCCTATATAAGGATGGGCGCATCGGGCGCAATCAGTAGGAGCACGTCGACCCTTGGCGAAGACCCGCCTCTATCTCGATCATGCCGCGACGACACCGCCGCTGCGGGCGGCGCGGGCGGCGATGGCGGAGAGTCTCGAGCGCTGGGCCAATCCGTCCTCGCCTCACGCGGAGGGCCGGGCCGCGCGAGCGGCGCTCGAGGAGGCGCGGGCGCGGATCGGGCGGGCGCTGGGTTTCACAGGCACGATCATCTTCACCAGCGGAGCGACCGAGGCGATCGAGATCGCCCTTCGACGGGCCAAGGCGGGGCCACGGATGATCTCGGCCGTCGAGCATGACGCGGTGCGGCGCGCTGCCGGCGATGCCGGGATCGTGGGCGTTTCATCGGACGGGATTGCCGGACTCCCGCCGATCAGCGGCAAAGCGGCCCTGATCGCGATCCAGGCGGTGAACAACGAGACCGGTGTCATCCAGCCTCTCGGTGAACAGATCACGGCGGTTCGATCCTCCGGTGGGCTGCTGCTGGCCGATTGCGCCCAGTCGGCCGGCAAACTGCCCTTGCCCGATGCGGATTTCATCGCGGTGTCGGCGCACAAGCTGGGTGGTCCGCCGGGGATCGGCGCGCTGCTGGTGCGCGACATCGCCACACTTAGTCCCAGCGGCGGACAGGAGCAGGGCTATCGCGGCGGTACCGAAAACCTGCCCGGGGTGCTGGGTTTCGCCGCCGCGCTCGATGCCGGCCGTGGCTGGCTGGACCGTGCCCGCATTCTTCGCGCGCGGCTCGACGCCGCGATCCGCGAAAGCGGCGGAATCATCGCCGCCGACGGCGCCGAACGGCTGCCGACGATCGCCAGTTACCGCATGCCCGGCGTGGCCGCGACCACCCAGCTCATCCGGTTCGACATGGCGGGAATCGCCGTCTCGGCGGGAAGCGCATGTTCGTCGGGGAGTCTCAAGCCCAGCCATGTCCTTGCCGCGATGGGCTGGGACGAGACGGCAGCACGCGAGGTGATCCGGATCAGTTTCGGTCCCGATACGTTGGAGCAGGATATCGACCGTGTCATTGCCGAATGGCAGACGATCGCCACCTCACGACGCGCGGAGGCAGCATGATCTATCTCGACTACCAGGCGACCACTCCGCTTGCGCCCGAGGCGCGCGAGGCGATGCTGCCCTTCCTTGGCGAGCGCTTCGGCAATCCCCACTCGCCGCACCGGCCGGGCCGCGAGGCGGCAGCGGTGGTGGAGGTCGCACGCGAGCGGGTCGCGGCTTTGTGTCCGGCCGGCGGGCGGCTGGCCTTCACCAGCGGAGCGACCGAGGCGCTCAACTGGGCGATCAAGGGCAGCAAAGGGCCGATCGTGACCCTCGCGACCGAGCATGCGGCAGTGCTCGACAGCGTGCGCGCGGTCGGCCGGGCCGGACGTGACGTTCGGATCCTGCCGGTCGGCGCGGACGGCCTGATCGATCTCGACCTTGCCGGCGAAGCAATCAAGCCCGGAACGGGACTGGTCACGGCTATGCTGGTCAACAATGAGATCGGCGTCATCCAGCCGATCGCGGCGCTCGCGGAGCTGGCGCATGCCGCCGGCGCGCTGTTCCTGTGCGATGCCGTCCAAGGCTATGGTCGTGTGACGATCCCCGAGACGTGCGACCTGGTTGCGCTTTCCGCGCACAAGATTCATGGCCCGATGGGCATCGGTGCGCTATGGGTGCGCGAGGGCGTGTCGATCGATCCGCTTCTTCATGGCGGCGGGCAGGAGGCGCTGGGCCGCTCAGGTACCCAGGCGCCGATGCTCTGCGCGGGATTCGGCGTGGCGGCGGCGCTGATGGAGGATCGGGGCGAAGCCGATGCGGCGCATCTCGACCGTCTCTGGCGCATCGCCACCAGCCGGCTTGGTCCCGAATGGACGATCAACGGGTCGTTCGCACAGCGCTATCATGGCAATCTCAACCTGCGCTGTGACGGTGTCGATGCCGCGCGGCTGATCTCCGAGCTGCGCGAGTTGGCCTTCTCATCAAGTTCGGCCTGCGCCAGCGGATCGGGCCGCCCGAGCCATGTCCTCAAGGCGATCGGCCTGAGTGACGCGGAGGCACGGTCGAGCATCCGGCTGGGCTTTGGCCGCTATACCAGCGAGGAAGATATCGAGCGGGCCGCCGGGTTGATCCTCGAGGCGGCGGAACGGCAGCTCATGTGGGCGGTATGACGCGGGTTATCTTTGTTTCAGTGGATGGCGAGAAGCGCAGCGAGGTCGATGCCGCGCCAGGCGAGCGACTGCTTGAAGTGGCGCAGGCCGACGGACAGCCGCTCGAGGGCACCTGCGAAGGACAGATGGCGTGCTCCACCTGCCATGTCATCGTCGACCCGGCCGATTTCGCCAAGCTGCCGCGAGCCTCGGAGATGGAAGAGGATCTGCTCGACCTTGCGAGTCACGTTACCCGCACCTCGCGCCTCGCCTGCCAGGTCCGTCTGACCGAGGCACTGGACCAGCTGACCGTCCGCATGCCGGGTGCGGTACGGAACATGCAGGGGCGCTGAATCCCGCGCCGCGGCGAATCGGGAGAGCCTTGCATCACCGTCCACCTTGCCCCATATGCGCCGCGGGAGTCGGGCGGACGGTGCCGTCGCCAACCCGGTCAGGTCCGGAAGGAAGCAGCCGCAACGATTTCGCATCGGGTCGTTCCGGCTCCCACCCGATCACCTGAAAATTGAACGACAACCGACGAACGTCTCGGTAAGCTCGAACCATGCCCGAATCCAATGCCCCCTATCGCGTCCTCGCTCGCAAGTACCGGCCCCAGAATTTCGGCGAGCTGATCGGTCAGGACGCGATGGTGACGACACTCGCCAATGCGATCCGGCGTGAGCGGCTCGCGCACGCTTTCCTGCTGACCGGGGTTCGCGGCGTCGGCAAGACCTCGACCGCGCGGCTGATCGCGAAGGCGCTCAACTGCACCGGGCCGGACGGGCAGGGCGGTCCCACGATCGATCCCTGCGGGATATGCGAGCCGTGCGTGGCCATCGCCGAGGGGCGGCATATCGACGTGGTCGAGATGGACGCGGCGAGCCACACCGGAATCGACGATGTCCGCGAGATCATCGAGGCGGTGCGCTACGCCTCGGTCTCGGCGCGCTACAAGATCTACATCATCGACGAAGTCCACATGCTGTCCAAGCCGGCATTCAATGGTCTGCTCAAGACGCTCGAGGAGCCGCCCGCGCACGTGAAATTCCTGTTCGCGACCACCGAGGTGCACAAGGTGCCGATCACGGTGCTGTCGCGCTGCCAGCGTTTCGATCTGCGGCGGATCGCCGCCGATAAGCTCGCCGCGCACTTCGCCTCGGTCGTCAGCGCCGAGAGTGTCGAGGCGGAACCGGAGGCGCTGGCGCTGATCGCCCGCGCCGCCGAGGGCTCGGCGCGCGACGGCCTCTCGATCCTCGACCAGGCGATCGCGCATGGGTCGGGCAGGGTCGAAGCGGCGCAGGTTCGCGAGATGCTCGGTCTCAGCGATCGCGGCGCCATCCGGCGACTATTCGGTGAAATGCTCGGGGGCGATGCCGCGGCGGTCCTCGCCGGGATACGCGGCCAATATGAACTCGGCGTCGAGCCGGTGGCGATGCTCCACGGCCTGCTCGAAACCTGCCATGGCATCACCCGCGTCAAGGTGGCGGGCACCGACGACCCGGCGCTGTCGGTCGAGGAACGCGAAGCCTATTCGGAATGGGCCGGAAAACTGGGGTTCGCGACACTCCATCGGCTGTGGCAGCTGCTGCTCAAGGGCCATGGCGAGGTGCAGACGGCGGCGATGCCGATCGAAGCCGCCGAGATGGCGCTGCTCCGGGTCGTCCACGCCAGCCAGCTGCCCGACCCCGGCGAGCTGGCGCGCAAGCTGGCATCGGGGGAGCTGAGCGCACCTAGTGCTCCCACCGCCCCGGCGCCGTCCGAAAGCCAGGCCGCGATGCTCGCGCTGCCGACCACGGTCGAGGGACTGCATGCGCTGCTGGCGCCGAAAGCTCTGCTCGCGTTGCGGTTCCATGACCATGCGCGGGTCGCCAAACTCTCCGGCACCGAATTGCTGATCGCCCAAACCGACAAGCTGAAGCCCGAATTCTTTACGGAACTGGCCGCAACCCTGAAGGAGCTGACCGGCGAGCGCTGGACGATCGGCACCGTCCGCGACGGTGGAGAGCCGTCGCTTCGCGAACGGCAAGTCGCCCAAGAAGATGCCGCGCGCAGCGCCATTCTCGAATCCCCACTGGTCAAAGCGGCGTTTCAGGCGTTTCCAGAAGCCGAGCTGATCGACTACAGCGCCCCCGAACCACGGAGTCTCGCATCATGAAAAGCCTCGATGAAATGATCGCAGCGGCGCAGAATGCCGCCCAGACGATCCAGGCGCAGATGGAACAGGCGCAGGCCGGCCTCGACAAGATCGAGGTGGAGGGTGCCGCCGGCGGCGGCCTGGTCAAGATCCGCGCCACCGCCAAGGGCCGCATCCTCGGCGTGGCGATCGACGATTCGCTGATGCAGTTGTCCGAAAAGCAGATGCTCGAGGATCTGATCGCGGCGGCGCTCAACGATTGCCGCACCAAGGCCGATGCCGCGTCCAACGCCGAAATGCAGAAGATGACGCAAGGCCTGCCGCTGCCCGCCGGCTTCAAGCTGCCCTTCTCCTGATCCGGACCCAAGCCTGAATGGCGAATAACGCGCCATTCAGCCGCCATGCATCAGGTGCGGTCCAAGGCTCTCCTGATAGGCAGGAGGAGATAGGCTGTGGCCGGTAGATTGGCATTGTCCGCCGCATTCATAGCTGCGGGCACTGGACTTGTTGCCGCAGGCCCCGCCATGGCGCAGAGCCGTGAAGACGATGCGCGGTTCGAAACGGCGCAGCAGCGGCTGGACAGCGAGCTTGCCATCTTCAAGACCGAGTTCGAGCGCTATCAGCGGGCGAAGTCCAGCGAGCCCCAGGTCGGCGGGCCTGGCCCGCGCTACGAGGATCCCCGCGTTTATGGTGACGACTCCCGGCGCCCCGGCGAATATCCCGGCACCACGGAGGAAGGGCACGAGCGCTACCCGGACGATCGCGGCGACGGCCGGTATGAACCGCGGCAGTGACGCGGCGCTGGAGCCGCGTCATTTCAGGCAGCTGTCCAGCCCATAGGCGCGCACTTGCCCCATGCGTCGCTGAATGCGGTTGCCATATGTGCGGGTGAAGCCCCGCGGGCTGATGGCAGCGCGCTTCTTTGGGAGCGGTAGCACCGCCGCGATCCGCGCCGCCTTCGCGCGGCTCAGCCGTGAGGCGTCGTGCCTGAAATAGCGCATCGCTCCGGCACTGGCGCCATAGGTGCCCAGGCCCGTCTCGGCGATGTTCAGGTAGACTTCCATGATGCGCCGCTTCGGCCAGAGCGTCTCGATCAGCAGCGTGAACCAGGCTTCGAGGCCCTTCCGCAGATAGCCGCCATTCTGCCAGAGGAAGGCGTTCTTGGCGGTCTGCTGGCTGATCGTCGAACCGCCCCTGATCCGTCGCTCTCCTTGTAAATTGCTGACAAAGGCTTTCCGCATCGCCTTGAAATCAAATCCATAATGGTTGCAGAAATTGCCGTCCTCTGCCGCGATCGCGGCGCGTGCCATGTTAGGCGACATTGCGTCCAGCGGCATCCAGTCCTTGGATATGCCCCGCCCGTCGACCGCATTGGCGATCATCGTCACGGTGATCGGCGGCGGCACGAAGCGATAGAGGCCGACCCAGAGCACCGAGCCGATGACGAAATACAGGAGGGCACGGGATAGCCAGCGGACGGCGCGGCGGCCAAAGGTCGGCTTGGTCATGAGGTCGGTCTGGTCATGCCTTCGCCGATATCAGGGCCCCGCGCTGATGATAAGGCCACTGTTCGTCCGAATGATCGACAGCTCTTTGTCCCTTGCGCCCAGCAGTCCCGCCGACGCCAGAATCGTTTCCGCCTTGGGA
>CAMLSA010000106.1 GCA_946482655.1 uncultured Sphingomonas sp.
CGGCGAATGGGAGGTCGTGATCGGCCTCGAAGTCCATGCGCAGATCGTCTCCAAGGCCAAGCTCTTCTCGGGTGCATCGGCGACCTTCGGGGCCGAACCGAACGCAAACGTCTCGTTGGTCGACGCGGCGATGCCCGGAATGCTGCCGGTGCCCAACGAGGAATGCATTCGCCAGGCGGTCAAGACCGGCCTCGCGCTCGGCGCGCAGATCAACCGCTGGTCGCGCTTCGATCGCAAGAATTATTTCTACGCCGATCTCCCACAGGGCTATCAGATCTCGCAGCTCTATCATCCGCTTGTAGGCGAGGGCGCGATCACAATCGATGCCGACGAGAAGAGCGGCATCGCCGAGTCCAAGAGGATCGGCATCGAACGCCTCCATGTCGAACAGGATGCGGGCAAGCTGATGCATGACCAGCACCCGACCCGATCCTATGTCGACCTCAATCGCTCGGGCGTCGCCCTGATGGAAATCGTATCCAGGCCCGACATGCGTTCTCCCGCAGAAGCAGGGGCTTATCTTCGTAAGCTCCGATCGATTCTCCGTTACGTCGGCAGCTGTGACGGCAATATGGAAGAAGGCTCGATGCGTGCGGACGTCAATGTCTCAGTGCGAAAGCCGGGCGATCCGCTCGGCACGCGGACCGAGACCAAGAACGTCAACTCGATCCGCTTCGTGATGGCGGCGATCGAAGGCGAGGCCAGTCGCCAGGTTGATGTGCTCGAAGCCGGCGGCAAGATCGTCCAGGAAACTCGCCTCTACGATCCCGATCGCAACGAGACCCGGTCGATGCGCTCCAAGGAGGATGCGCATGACTACCGCTATTTCCCCGACCCCGATCTGCTACCGCTGGAGTTGACTGAGGATTTTCTCGCGGAGTGCGAAGCCGAGCTGCCCGAGCTGCCCGACGCCAAGCGCCGGCGCTATGAAGGCGAGCTGGGGCTCCCGGCCTACAACGCCGCCGTGATCACGGCCGATGTCGAGACGGCGCGCTGGTTCGAAACGCTCGTGGAGGCCACGGGGAAGCCTGCGGGCGACGTCGGCCGTACGGCTTCCAACTGGCTGATTTCGGACCTTTTCGGAGCGCTCAACCGGCTCGGCAAGTCGATCGACGAGAGCCCGGTGAACCCAAGGCAGGGCGCCGAGCTGCTGGCGCTGGTCGCTGACGGCACGCTCTCGGGCACGCTCGCCAAGCAGGTGTTCGAGATCATGCTCGAAACCGGCGAGGATGCGGGCAGAATCGTCGAGGAGCGGGGCCTCAAGCAGACGAGCGATTCCGGCGCGATCGAGGCGGTGATCGCCGAGGTGATGGCTGCCAATGCCGACAAGGTCGCGGAATATCGTGGCGGCAAGGACAAGCTGTTCGGTTTCTTCGTTGGCCAAACGATGAAGGCGATGGGCGGCAAGGCCAATCCGGGCGTGGTCAACGAGCTGCTCAGGAAGGCGCTGGGCTGACATTGGGGACTGGGGCGAGGGCCAAGCGAAGGGCTTGTTTCGCGGGGGCAAAGCTCGCCTTGCCCTGTGGCGCGATACTGTTATAGAGCCCGCCGACCGGCGGTCCTGATTTGCGGGCGTGGCGGAACTGGTAGACGCGCCAGATTTAGGTTCTGGTATCGCAAGATGTGGGGGTTCGAGTCCCTTCGCCCGCACCAGCTTCGCTTCGAGCAGCGCGAGGCAGGGCCCGAAAGCATTTCTCGAGATAGAGGTTCGGACGACCCATGCAGACTGTCGAAACGCTCAATGAGGGCCTGAAGCGCGCCTATGCGGTAACGATTCCGGCGAATGATGTCGCCAAGCGCGTCGAGGCCGAGATCAAGTCGATCGCGCCGCAGATCCGCATGCCCGGCTTCCGCCCCGGCAAGGTGCCGACCAACCTGGTCAAGAAGATGCACGGCCCGGCGATCGAGCAGGACGTGCTCAACAAGGCGGTGCAGGACGGCGTACAGCAGCTCCTCTCCGAGCAGAAGCTGCGCCCGGCCATGCAGCCCTCTGTCGAGCTCGACGAGCAATATGAGAGCGGCAAGGACATCGAGATCAAGGTCGAGCTCGAAGTCCTGCCGGATGTTCCGCCTCCGGCGATCGAAGGCATCAAGCTCGAACGGCTGACCGTCGCGGCGCCCGACGCCGAGATCGACGAGCAGATGCTGCGCATCGCAAGCCAGCAGAAGCAGTATGACGACGCCATCGAAGGCCATCCCGCCGTCGAAGGCGACCTTGTGGTGATGGACTATGTCGGCACCGTCGACGGCGTCGCCTTCGACGGCGGGACCGGCGAAGGCATGTCGGTCGAGCTCGGCTCGGGCCGTCTGATCCCGGGCTTCGAGGAGCAGCTCGAAGGCGTCAGGACAGGCGAAGAGCGCACCCTCAACGTCACCTTTCCCAAGGATTATGGCGAGAAGTCGCTGGCCGGCAAGAAGGCGGTGTTCGCGATCAAGGTCACCGACGTCCGCGTGCCGCGCGACCCCAAGGTCGATGACGAGTTCGCAAAGTCGCTCGGTCTCGAGGGGCTCGACCAGCTCCGCGAGCTGCTCAAGGGCCAGGTCGAGCAGGAGCTCAACGGCCTCACCCGCACCCATATGAAACGCAAGCTGCTCGATCAGCTCGCCGCGAGCCATGATTTCGCCGTGCCGCCGTCGATGGTCGAAGCCGAGTTCCAGCAAATCTGGGCGCAACTCGAGCATGAAGCGACTCATGAGGAAGATCCCGAGGCCGCGCGCGCCGAGATGGAGAAGGATCGCGACGACTATATGGCGATCGCCGAACGCCGCGTTCGCCTGGGCCTGCTGCTGTCCGAGATTGGTCAGCAGAACGGCGTCGAGGTGACCCAGCAGGAAATGCAGCGGCTGATCCTCCAGGCCGCCCAGCAATACGGCCCCAAGGATCGCGACCGGTTCATCCAATATGTCCAGCAGGAACCGATGGCGGCCGCGCAGCTCCGAGCGCCGCTTTATGAGGACAAGGTGGTCGACTTCCTGTTCGGCAAGGCCGAGATCACCGATCGCGAAGTGACCCGCGAGGAGCTTCAGGCGGCGATCGAGGCCGACGACGAGACGATCGGCAAAGGCCATGTCCACGGCCCCGGCTGCGGCCATGACCATCATGGACACGAGCATGTCCACGGCCCCGACTGCGATCATGATCACGAGGCCAAGCCGGCCAAGAAGCCGGCCGCGAAGAAGGCCGCCGCCAAGCCGGCCGAGGACAAGCCCGCCGCCAGGCCCGCGGCTGCCAAGAAGGTGAAAGCCGAGGAGGCCGAAGACCCGGCGCCGAAGAAGGCCGCCGCGAAGAAGACTCCGGCCGCCGGAACCGAAGCCGCTCCGGCTCCCACCAAGAAGGCTCCCGCGAAGAAAAAGACAGCCGAGTAATCACTTGGTTTAGGAAGGGCCGGGCGGGACGTCCGGCCCTTTTCCTGTTGGGGGCCGCCGCTTTGCGCGCTAGCTTCGTGCTCGCGGGCAGCGCCTGGGGAGGCGGAACTGGGTGATGGGGATATCGGACGAAGCGCGAAGGCCAGTCGCCTGGCCGGGACTGCTGCTGTTCTGGCTGGCGGTCTCGCTGATGCTTTGGCTCAACATGACCCGGCAGGAAACCGACTATGGCACGGGAGGTGGTCGCTTCGCGGATCAAGTCGATTCCTTCTCGGAATATCTGATCAGGAATTCGGTGGTCGATCGCGTGCGCACCGGCGATCCCGCGCCGGGCTATCTCGTCCGGACCAAGGGTTATGATGCGGGAGATTACAGCTATTATCCCGAGGCAACGAGCCGATATTATTCCAATCGGGGCATTCAGGCGGACGTCTTCGCGTCGATCGGCTCCATCGATCGCCGCTTCTTTCTGGATCACAGCGCCGCGTTTTTCGGGATGTTTCGCTTTCTTAACAGTTCGGCCCTTGCCGCATGTATCATCATATTTTTTACCTCGCTGTACGGCAGGACCTATTTGTCGCTGGGCCTGGCGCTTCTGCTCACGCTGTCGGGGGGTGTCGCGCTGTTCGCGTCGAACCTCTATTTCACGGCATGGCTGCTGTTCGCGCCGCTGGCTTGCCACCCGCTGGTCAAGCGGGAGAAATATGGCTGCTATTGCGGAGCCGCTTTCCTCCTCTCGCTGATCTATTTCTCGGTTCGCTACGAATTCGCCACGACCTTCGCGCTCATGTGGCTGCTTCCGTTCCTGGCGGAGCCCCTGAGCGGACGTGCGATTCGACGGCGCTACGCCGCCTTCGCCTTCTTGTGCGCCTGCCTCGGTTTCGGCGTGGCGCTGCTGTGGCACCATTTCTCGGTCGCGGACGCCAATCGGATCGCGCTGGCGGAAGCATCGAAGCTGATCTTCGTCACAATCGAGACGCGCATGGCTTCGCTCGAGGGGGTACCCGCGCCGCTCAGCTTCGGTTTCTTCAAGTCACTGGTGAAGCGGTGGGATTGGACGGGGTTCTCGCTGCCGCTGATTCTCAGCATCAGCAAATTGTCGGTGATTCTGGTCTTTCTCTATCTCTGCCATCGCCATAGAAGATCGGGCCGTTTGATGATGACCATGGCCTGGGCGCTGATCACCTATGTCTCCTGGTATGTCTTCAGCTATCAGCACATCATGCTGCACATCGCGTATGACTCGCTGATCTTCGCGGCCACGGTCCAGCTCACAGTCGTGATGATGATCGGCATGGCCCTGCGCGACGGTCTGGCGGAGCGCCTGTGGGGGCGACGACCCGCCCGTCCTGCCGATGGCCGGATGGCGTGATCGCCAAGCGATTTCCGACCCTCTTGAATCCCCCGCGGCAAAGGCCGATGTTGGCATCTCAAGGCAAGCACGAAGGACCGAGACACCCCATGCAGAATCCGTTTGAAACCGGCCAGTTCCTCAATCCGGAAACGGGTGCATTGGTCCCGGTCGTGATCGAGCAGTCGAACCGCGGCGAACGCAGCTTCGACATTTATTCGCGTTTGTTGCGCGAGCGCATCATATTCGTGACCGGCCAGGTCGAGGACCATATGGCTTCGCTGATCACCGCCCAGCTTCTGTTCCTCGAGTCGGAAAATCCGAAGAAGGACATCTTCATGTACATCAACTCGCCGGGCGGCGTGGTCACCGCGGGCCTGGCTATCCACGACACGATGCAATATATCCGCCCGCGTGTCGGAACGGTGTGCATCGGCCAGGCGGCCTCGATGGGCAGCTTCCTGCTCGCCGCCGGCGAGCCCGGCATGCGTGTCGCGCTCACCAACAGCCGGATCATGATCCACCAGCCCTCGGGCGGCGCCCAGGGCATGGCGGCCGATATCGAGATCCAGGCGCGCGAGATCCTGCGGATGCGCCACCGGCTCAACTCGCTCTACTCGAAATATACCAAGCAGCCGATCGAGGCGATCGAGCATGCGATGGATCGCGATAAGTTCCTCGAGGCCGACGAGGCCAAGGCCTTCGGCCTAATCGACGAGGTGTTCGACAAGCGCCCGAGCCCGGCCGACGAGGCGATGGCTGCCTGATCGCCCTCGCGCCGTCTTATGGCGGATGAGAGGATCGACGCGGTCGGACGGCGGCTTGCCCGATATTATGGGCACCCCATATCTGCGGGAACAAGGATATCGATCATCGCTTCTTAAGATGGTTGTGGGATTGGGGACTACATGTTTAGGATATGGGTGATCCCCAGCGGAGTCAGGATCTAGTTTATGACCAAGTTGACCGGCGGCGACTCGAAGAGCACGCTCTACTGCTCATTCTGCGGCAAGTCGCAGCACGAGGTCCGCAAGCTGATCGCCGGCCCGACGGTGTTCATCTGCGACGAATGCGTCGAGCTCTGCAATGACATCATCCGGGAGGAAACCAAGGGCGCGCTCGTCAGCAAGAAGGACGGCGGCGTTCCGACTCCACATGAGATCTGCGAACATCTCGATCAATATGTGATCGGTCAGTCGAAGGCCAAGCGGGTGCTCTCGGTCGCGGTTCACAATCACTACAAGCGGCTCAATCATGGCGCCAAGGGGGCCGACGTCGAGCTGGCGAAGTCCAACATCTTGCTCGTCGGGCCGACGGGATCGGGCAAGACCCTGCTTGCGCAGACGATGGCGCGGCTGCTCGACGTCCCCTTCACCATGGCGGACGCGACGACCCTCACGGAAGCCGGCTATGTGGGCGAGGATGTCGAGAACATCATCCTGAAGCTGCTCCAGGCCTCGGACTATAATGTCGAGCGGGCGCAGCGCGGCATCGTCTATATCGACGAGATCGACAAGATCAGCCGCAAGGCCGACAATCCCTCGATCACCCGCGATGTCTCGGGCGAGGGTGTCCAGCAAGCGCTGCTAAAACTGATGGAGGGCACCACCGCTTCGGTACCGCCGCAGGGCGGGCGCAAACATCCTCAGCAGGAATTCCTCCAGGTCGACACCACCAACATCCTGTTCATCTGCGGCGGCGCCTTCGCCGGCCTCGAAAAGATCATCGGCGACCGTCTCCAGGGCAAGTCGATCGGCTTCGGCGCCTATGTGGCCGCTCCCGAGGAGCGTCGTACCGGCGAGACCCTTCAGCAGTGCGAGCCCGAGGATCTGCTGAAATTCGGGTTGATCCCCGAGTTTGTCGGCCGTCTGCCGGTGATAGCGACTCTGATGGATCTCGATGAGGCCGCGCTCGTCGAGATCCTCTCGACTCCCAAGAACGCGCTGGTGAAGCAGTATCAGAAGCTGTTCGAGATGGAGGGGGTCAAGCTCGGCTTCACCGACGATGCGCTGATCGCGGTCGCCCGCAAGGCGATCACCCGCAAGACCGGCGCGCGCGGGCTGCGCTCGATTCTCGAAGGACTGCTGCTCGACACGATGTTCGACCTGCCGTCGATGGATGGAGTCGACGAGATCATCGTTGATAAGGATGTGGTCGAGGGCCGCAAGGATCCGGTCCGGGTCTTTTCGAAGAAGAGCAAAGAAAAGGCGGGCGGCGACGCGGCCTGAGCCCTGACCGATAGGAGAATAAAAGGGCCGTCCGGGCGACCGGGCGGCCTTTTCCTATCTTGTCGAGACCCCAAACAGCCGTGCCGCATCGTCGAATCGGGCCTGCTGACGCGGATCGTCCCTGAAGGCGGCCTTCGCGTCGGCGAGCGCGGCCCGCGCGGCGGCGGAATCCTTGAGCTGCATGCGCGAGCGCATCAGCATGATCCAGCGATCGGCGTCCCTCGGATTATCCTTCAGCCTGGCTGCGAGGCGGTCGACCATGCCCCGCGCCATCTCGTCCTGCTGGGCCGGCGTCATCGCGGTGGCGGCCTTGAGGTCGGCGGCGGTCGGCCCGGGAATGCCCCCCGCAGCGACGGGGTCGGTCGACGGTGAGACGCCGGGCGGGGGTGTCGTCGACGCCGGCATGCGGCCAGCGATGTCGATCTTGTGCTCGGTCGACAGGCGGGTGACGAGATCGCGCACTGGCTGTTCCCATGGTGCGCCGGCGGGGCTGTCGCGCAGCACGCCGATTAGATCGTCTACCGCGCCCTTGTGGTCGCCGTCGGCATCCTTCTTCACCGCCATGAAATAGCGCGCGCGGAAATCCTTCGGATCGATCGAAAGCGCCTTGCGGAACGAAGCCTCGGCCGCAGGGGTGACTCCGCCCGGGCCCGCGAGCAGCTGCACCTCGCCGAGCGCGGACCAATAGCTCGGGTTGTCGGGGGCAAGCTCGGCGGCCTTGGTATAGGCCTTCACCCCGTCGGCGTAGCGGCCGACATTATAGTAGGCGAGCCCGAGCAGGTTCCAGCCCTTGGAATCGGTGGGGTTCTCGGCCATCTTCTTTTCGAGCCGACCGATCATCGAGGCGATCTCGCCGACCGGCCGGGTCGCCGCCGGAGGCGGTGATTCCCCGTCGCCGCGCGAGCGCGTCACGGCGATCGCCACCGCCGCCAGCGCGATGAGGCCCGCCAGGATCAGCGCGATCCGCGCGAACGGTAGTGAAAACCCATTGTTTGCGGCACCGTCCTTCGTCACATTTCTCTCCGGAATTGAGCTTAATAGGCTTTGATCGCCAAATGTAACGAAAGTCTAGCGGAACGCGTCGAAGCTGATAGAGTAGGGAGGGGCAGACAGTGGAAATTCCAATTGTCACAGGGGCAAAGGGATATCCGGGTCGCAGTCTGGCCGCTTGCTCGGCGGCGACTAAACGGGGCAGGGGGAATCAGTGGCGGATACCTACCGGATTGCCATCGTTGGCTCAGGGCCGGCGGGGCTCAGCGCGGCGGCGCATGCCGCGAAGCTCGGCCTCTCGCATATCTTGCTCGAGAAGACCGATCACCTTTCCGATACGATCTACAAATATCAGAAGGGCAAGCACGTCATGGCGACGCCGAGCCAGCTCGTGCTGCGCTCCGATGTCGATTTCGAGGCCGGCAAGCGGGAGAAGGTGCTCGGTACCTGGGACGAGCAGACCGCGGCGGCCAAGGTCAATGTTCGGCTGAAGAGCGAGGTGAAGACGATCACGGGCGCCAAGGGCGACTTCACGCTGACGCTCACTGACAAGACCGAGATCAAGGCCGAGAACATCATCCTGGCGATCGGCACCCAGGGCAACCCCAATCTGCTGCGCTGTCCCGGCGCCGACCAGGGCTATCTCCAGCTTCAATATCAGCTCGACGATCCCGGCGAATATGTCGACGAGCACATCACGGTGGTCGGCGCGGGAGACGCCGGCATCGAGAACGCGCTCGGCCTCGCCGCCGATCTCGCACAGGGCAATATCGTCTCGATCATCAACCGGACCGCTGATTTCAGCCGTGCGAAGAGCGCCAACGTCAAATTGCTGATGCAGGCGGCCGACGAGGGCCGCATGAACGTCATCACCGACGCGTCGCCCAACCGGATCGAGCCCGGGCACCTGATCCTCGACACTCGCGACGGCGAAGCGCGAATCAAGTGCGACCGTGTCATTGCCCGAATGGGCTCGGCGGCGCCCCGCAAATTCATCGAGGAATGCGGGATCGAGTTCACCAGCGCCGATCGTGAGGCTTTCCCGAAATTGTCGCCGCAGTTCGAAACGACCAATCCGGGCATCTATGTCATCGGTGCGCTCGCGGGCTATCCGTTGATCAAGCACTGCATGAACCAGGGCTATGACATCGTCGAGTTCATCAACGGCAATCTCGGTCTGAAGCCGGCCGACGAGCCGATTCTCGAGGCTAAGTTCGTCCAACTGCCGATCAGGAAGTCGGTCGACGATTGGCTCGAGTTCATCCGCACCAGCGTCACCATCCTCAACGATCTGTCGCCGCTCCAGATGCGCGAGTTCATGCTTGACTCGGAAGTGCGCTACTACGGCAAGAACGAGATCATCTTCGAGAAGAATGCGCCGGGATCGTCGCTGTTTTGCATCGCGCAGGGCTCGGTCGATATTCCGCTGCCCGATGGCCGCTCGACCGGCATCGTCATTCCCGAGGGTTCGATCTTCGGTGAAGTGGGCCTCGTCTCTGGCCGCCGCCGGGGTTCGACGATCCGCTCGATCGCCGAGACCGTGGTCGTCGAGATCCCCCGCAACGCGATTCTCAAGCTGATGGCTTCGGTGCCCGGCGTGAAGCGCGCGGTGACGCGTATCTCGACCGAGCGGCAGCTGCTTCAGATGTGGCAGTCCGGCCTCCAGCCCGCCGACCTCGCCGAGGTGATCGAAACCGCCGAGATCAAGGCGGTGCGCGCCGGCGAAGTCGTGTTCCGCGAGGGCGAGGAGGGGACCGACGTCTTCGTGATTCGCTCGGGATCAGTAGTGGTCGAGAAGTCGATCGGCGGCAAGCCGGTGTTCCTCTCCTATGTGCCCGCCGGCAATTATGTCGGCGAGCTTGAATTGTTCGACAAGGGCATCCGCAAGCAGACCGTCCGCGCGGCGGTGAAATCCGAGGTGATCAAGCTCGACGGCGCGGCGTTCAAGCGGCTGCTTGGCGCGAAGCCGCAACTCTTCGCGAGGGCGAAGGTGGCGATGGGCGAGCGCGAGGATCTCGCCTCGTTCATCGAGGCGAAGAAGGACAGCTTCGCCACCGTCGTCGACATGTACTCGTCGGTCGCCAATTTCCTGGTCGACAATGGCGTCGGCGAAGCGACCGACGTGCTGCTGATCGACGAGAATCTCTGCGTCGGCTGCGACAATTGCGAAAAGGCCTGCGCCGACAGCCATGACGGC
>CAMLSA010000107.1 GCA_946482655.1 uncultured Sphingomonas sp.
GGTTGACATTGCAAGCCGCTTCATGCGCGTTTTGCCCCCGCATGAAGATCCTTCATATCCTCGATCATAGCCTGCCCATCCACAGCGGCTATAGTTTTCGTACGCGGGCGATCCTCAAGGCGCAGATGGCGATGGGCTGGGAAGTGCTGGGCGTCACGGGTCCGCGCTACAACGCGCCTTCGCCGGACCCGGCCGAGGAGGAGGGGCTGAGCTTTCGCCGGACGCCCGCGACAAGAGAGGCACGGGCTCCAATCGGCGAGCTGCGCGAGGTCCGCGCGCTTGCCCGGCGGATCGCACAGGTCGCGGGCGAATGGCGGCCGGATCTGATCCACGCGCACAGCCCGGTGCTGGTCGGGATGGGCGGCCTGCGCGCCGCGCGCCGCCTGAAAATACCTTTTCTCTATGAAATCAGAGCCTTCTGGGAGGATGCGGCGGTAGGCAACGGCACAGGGCACGAGGGATCCGCCATTTATCGGATCACCCGCCTGCTCGAGACCCACGTCGTCCGGCGCGCTGATGCGGTGGCGGTGATCTGCGAGGGGTTGCGCACCGATCTGATCGGCCGCGGCATCGCGGCGGACAAGATCATGGTCTCGCCCAATGGCGTCGATCTCGATCTGTTCGGCGATCCGCCGCCGCCCGACGAGGCGCTGTCGGCAGAACTCGGCATCGCAGGCGCTGACGTGATCGGCTTCATCGGCTCCTTCTACGATTATGAGGGGCTCGACGATCTCATCGCGGCGATGCCGATGCTGCTGGCCCGGCGGCCGCAGGCGGCCTTGCTGCTGGTTGGCGGCGGCCCGATGGAAGCCGCATTGCGTGCGCAGGCCGAAGCGTCGCCCGCGGCCGGCCGCATTCACTTCGTCGGCCGCGTTCCGCATCAGGAGGTCGAGCGCTACTACAGCCTTATCGACATCCTGACCTATCCCCGTAAGTCGATGCGGCTCACCGAGCTGGTGACTCCATTGAAACCGCTCGAGGCAATGGCCCAACGCAGGCTGGTCGCGGCGTCCGATGTGGGCGGCCATCGCGAGCTCATCGAGAATGGCGTGACGGGTACCCTGTTCCAGCCCGACGATCCGGCCGCGATCGCGGGCTCGCTGATCGCCCTGCTCGATGATCGGAACCATTGGGCCCAGCGCCGCGACATGGGGCGAGCTTTTGTGGAACGTCAACGCAATTGGAGCGTCAATGTGGAGCGCTATCGTCCGGTTTATGAACGCTTGACGGACGGCGGCCGAGATTGAAATGCTGTAACCGGACATTCGGCATATTGGACGGGAAGTAACGGAATCCCAATTTTGCCGCAATATCAGGCGATAGTCACCTATATGGGCGTTCCAATGGTTCAGAAGCAGACACGGCGGCGATCGGGCCTGATCATGGGCGCGGCGCTGGCGTTGTCGCTCGGGGCCGTGTCATGCTTCTTCGTCCTCGCCATGCCGATCCGCATGCTCGAGTCGGTGACGACGTTCACGCGCTTGTCGAGCTTGATGGTGCAAGCCGAGCCGCCGATTTCGCCCAACGATCGAACGCTGCTGGCAGCGCTGGCCGGAATTCTGACGGTGGGCATCGGCTGGGTTCTGATCGACTGGCTGCTGTTTGGGCGCGCCGGGATGCGCACGCTTATTCGTGAGCGCGAGGACGAATATGAGGACGAGGACGAGGACAGCTTTCGTCCGACCGATCCGCTCGATCTCGTCTCGCCGGTAACCTTGCCCAGCGGCGACTGGGTACCCAGTCCTACCGGCGATGCTCGCCGCCCATTGTCCGCGCGCACCGACATCGGCGATCCGCCCACGCCGAACCTCGCTCCGGGGGTGCAGCCCCTGGCGATGCCTGGCCTAGATCAGCTGCTTCCGCCGATCGATCAGATCCTCCCTGGGGTAGGGGCATCGCCGCCGCCGTTGCAAGCCGGGGCACCGTCACCCCTTTTTCAGTCGACCCCCGCGCCCGATCCGTTCAGACAGACCTCCCAGCCGCCATTGCCGGAGCAGCCGGCCCAGCCTGGGCCGTCGGCGCCGAACTGGTTGCCGACCCCCGGAGTTCGCGCCGACGGAAGCCAGCCGAAATTCGAGGTGCCGGGCTCGTCGCCGCTCGAAGTGGGTCCTTCCAAGCCCGCTGAACTCGACCCCAGCGCGGCGATCATCGGTCCAGCGCCGCCCGCCGGTGTCGTGCCGCCGCTTCAGATGGACGCGCCCGAATCGGCGCCGGCGCCATTGATTTCGCCTGTGGCGCCATTGGAAACGGCATTCGCAGTGCCGTCTCCGCCCGCCTCCGATCCGCCGCAGCCGCCTTTGCCGCCGGCCGTGGCGCCTATGCGCCAGGCCAGCGACCAGCCGTTCGCTTCCGCGCAACGCACCATGGCGGAGTCAGGTTTCGACAAGGCTCGGCTTGAAGATCTGCTTGCGCGGCTCGAGCGCGGGCTGGAGAAGCGTCGCGCGGCGGCGGCGGCGGCACGGGCCGCGCAGACGTGGCCCGCGCCCGTGGTCCCACCCGTCGATGCACCGGCTCCGGTACGCCCCGAACCGCCCGCAGCCTATGCTGCACACCAACCGGCTGCATTCGAATTTCCGCCACCGGCGGCTTTTGCGGCGTCCCGGCCCATTGCGGCCCCGCCGGGCTTGGCTGCGCCAGCCATGCCCCAGCCTTTGGCGGCGGAGCAGGCGCCACCGCCCGACGAACGGAGTGGCGACGAACTGCTCGATCAGCCGCTGCACGTGGCGCTAGACCTGCTGCGCAACAAGGTGAAGCGCTAGAAGATTTCGGGGCGGAGGGAATCGTCCGATGGCGCGGACCGCTGAGAAAGCATGGGGCAGGGGAAGCCGGATAGCAGGGTGACGCAATATTGATGTAGTGGTGGCGCGTGACGAACGGGGGACAAGCGTGTTTGACGACGGCGTATTGCTGATCACTGGGGGGACGGGATCCTTCGGCAACGCCGTATTACGCCGCTTCCTGCAGGCGGGCGTGAAGGAAATCCGTATCTTCAGTCGCGATGAGAAGAAGCAGGACGATCTGCGCAAGGCCTATCGCTGCGACAAGCTGAAGTTTCATATCGGCGATGTGCGGGATCCCGCAGCCGTCATGAACGTGATGCGGGGGGTCAATTACCTGTTCCATGCCGCCGCGCTCAAGCAGGTGCCGTCATGCGAGTTTCATCCGATGGAGGCGGTGAAGACGAATGTGATAGGTACCGAAAATGTGCTGGAGGCCGCGATCCAGTGCGAAGTCCGCCGGGTGATCTGCCTCAGCACCGACAAGGCGGTCTATCCCATCAATGCCATGGGCATTTCCAAGGCGATGATGGAGAAGGTGTTCGTCGCTAAGTCGCGCAGCGTGGATCCTGAACGTACTACGATCTGTGGTACGCGCTACGGCAATGTGATGGCATCGCGCGGGTCGGTCATTCCGCTGTTAGTCGATCAAATTCGCGCGGGTCGGCCGTTGACCCTCACCGACGCGGCGATGACACGCTTCATGATGACCCTCGACGACGCGGTCGACCTGGTGCTTTACGCGTTCAGGCACGGTATGACCGGTGACATCTTCGTACAGAAGGCACCCGCGGCCAATCTCGACATTCTCGCCCGCGCTCTGCGCGAATTGCTCGACAAGCCGGACCATCCTATCAACATCATCGGTACCCGCCATGGCGAGAAACAGCACGAGACGTTGCTCAGTCGCGAGGAGCGTGCCTATGCCGATGATCTCGGCGGCTATTTCCGTATCAGGCCCGATTTGCGCGACCTCAATTACGGCAAGTTCTTCGAGCAGGGCGATACGCAGATCACCCGTAGCGAAGACTATACGTCGCACAACACCGTCCAGCTCGATATCGAGAGGATGAAGGCGCTGCTGCTCAAGCTGGATTTCATCAGCGACATTATCGCCGGACGGTCTGCGATGCCGGTAAGCTGATCATGAAGGTGCTGGTCACCGGCGCCGATGGTTTCATCGGTCGGAATCTGCGAATGGCGCTCGGCGAGCGCGACGATTTCGAAGCGCTGCCGGTCGGGCGGGGGACCGAACGCGAACTGGCGCAGGCCCTGAGCCAGGCCGACGCCGTAGTCCACCTCGCCGGCGTGAACCGACCTGAGGATCCTGGTCAATTCATGCTCGAAAATGGGGATTTCACCGCTCACCTGTGCGAACTGCTCCTGGCGACCGGTCGTGCCGTCCCCGTGATATTCGCGTCGTCCATCCAGGTCGACCGGGATAACCCCTACGGATTGAGCAAGCTGGCTGCGGAGCGGCACCTGACCAACTATGCGTCGTCGTCGGGAGCGGGCGTGGTGATCTACCGGCTGGCCAATGTGTTCGGCAAATGGTGCCGGCCGAATTATAACTCGGCCGTCGCGACATTCTGCCACAATATCGCGCGCGGGTTGCCGATCGATATTCATGATCCCGCCGCGGAAGTGCGGTTGGTATATGTCGACGACGTGTTGGGGGAATGGCTGCGGGTCCTGCCCGACGTGCCGCGAGGGCTGGGTTTTCTCGACGCGGGGCCCGTATATACCGTCACCGTGGGAGATCTGGCGCGGCAGATCGAGGCTTTTCGTACCGTGCGTGAATCCCTGATTACCGAGCGGGTGGGAACAGGCCTGATCCGCGCCTTATACGCAACCTACATGAGCTACTTGCCCATGGAGGCTTTCGCCTATGGCGTACCCGCTTACGCCGATCCGCGGGGCGTCTTCGTGGAGATGTTGAAAACCAAGGACTCGGGCCAGTTTTCCTATTTTACCGCCCGCGCCGGTGTGACGCGCGGCGGACATTATCATCACACCAAATCGGAAAAATTTCTTGTCGTCAAAGGCAGGGCCCGGTTCCGCTTTCGCCATTTGCAGACTGGCGACTTCCATGAAGTGATCACTCATGGCGAGCAGCCCAAGGTTGTCGAGACCATACCGGGATGGACCCACGACATCACCAACATCGGCGACGAGGAGATGGTCGTCATGCTTTGGGCAAGCGAGGAGTTCGACCGCGCCCGCCCGGATACCTTTGCGAGTGCGCTGTGAAAAAACTCAAAGTCATGACAGTGCTCGGAACGCGGCCCGAGATCATTCGCCTGTCGCGGGTCCTGGTGCAGCTCGACCGGCATTGTGATCATGTGCTCGTCCATACCGGACAGAATTACGACTATGAGCTCAACGAGATCTTCTTCAGGGATCTCGATGTGCGGAAGCCCGATTATTTCCTGGCGAGCGCGGTTGGCAGCAGTGGAGCCGTGCACACGATCGGCAACGTGATCATAGGGGTGGATCGGGTCCTGGCGGAGATTCAGCCCGAGGCACTCCTCGTGCTCGGCGATACGAACAGCTGCCTGGCCGTGATCGCCGCCAAGCGACGCAAGATCCCCATTTTCCACATGGAGGCCGGCAACCGCTGCTTCGACCAGCGGGTGCCCGAGGAGATCAACCGCCGCATCGTCGATCACACCGCCGACATCAACCTGACCTACAGCACGATTGCGCGCGATTATCTGTTGCGTGAGGGGTTGCCCGTCGACCAGGTCATCAAGACCGGCAGCCCGATGTTCGAGGTGCTCAACCACTATAGGCCACGGATCGAGGCTTCCAATATTCTCGACCATCTCAACCTCGAGGAGAGTGGCTATTTCGTCGTGAGCGTCCACCGGGAGGAGAATGTCGAGGGCGAGCGGACCTTTGCGAAGCTGATCGAGGTGCTGAACGCGGTTGCGGAGGATCACGATCTGCCGGTGATCGTCAGTACCCACCCGCGCACCCAGAAGCGGATCGACGACGCAGGCGCGAAATTCCATCCCCAGGTTCGCCTGCTCAAGCCACTCGGCTTCCACGACTATGTAAAGCTGCAGCTGTCCGCGCGCACGGTGCTGTCCGATAGCGGTACGATCAACGAGGAGTCTTCGATCCTGAACTTCCCGGCGCTGAATCTGCGCGAGGCGCATGAACGGCCCGAGGGGATGGAGGAGGCTGCCGTCATGCTGGTCGGCTTGGAGGTCGATCGGGTGCGGCAGGGCCTGGCGATTCTCGAATCACAGCCGCGGGGTGCGGAACGCGGCCTGCAATTGGTGGCCGACTACGGCGTGCCTAATGTGGCCGACAAGGTCGTTCGCATCATCCACAGCTACACGGATTATGTGAACCGAGTGGTGTGGAAGAAATATTGAGGACCGCTCGCATGCGGATCGCGTTGATCGCCGACACCTTTCCCCCCCTTCGCACGTCCGGCGCCGTGCAACTCAGGGATCTGTCGCGCGAATTCGTTCGGCAGGGCCATGAGCTGACCGTGATGCTGCCATGGGCTCAGGCGGCCCGGCCATGGGCCCTGGAGGATTTCGGCGGTGTCCAGGTGCTTCGCTTGCGCGCCCCAAGGACCAAGGACATCGGCTATGTCCGCCGTACGATCGGCGAGTGGCGAATGCCCTTTGCAATGTTGCGGAGCCTGCGCCGCAGCCCATTGGCCAATGTCCGCTGGGACGGAGTTATCTGGTATTCGCCCACTATCTTTCTGGGCCCCATGGCGAGGGCCTTGAAGAAGGCCAGCGGCTGCCAGGGCTATTTGATTCTGCGGGATATCTTTCCCGAATGGGCGGTGGACACAGGCCTCATGGGCCGGGGCCTTCCGTACCGCTTTTTCAAGGCGGTGGAGCACTATCAATATTCGGTGGCGGACGTCATTGGCGTGCAAACCCAAGGTAACAGGGCCTATTTCGGTCATTGGGCGCAGGCCGGCGGCCGGCGGCTGGAGGTTCTGCAGAATTGGCTGGCCGATGCGCCGAAAGCGGGTTGCGGAATTTCTGTCGCCGATACTCCTCTGGCAGGACGGAAGATCTTCGTTTACGCGGGCAATATGGGCGTGGCCCAAGGCATGGATGTGCTGATCGACCTGGCGGAGCGACTGTCGTCCCGGCGCGATCTCGGCTTTCTGTTCGTCGGACGGGGCAGCGATGCCCGAAGGCTTGATGATGAAGCCAAGAAACGGCGTCTCGACAATGTCGTCTTCAAGGATGAAATCGATCCCGATGAGATTCCCGGCCTCTATGCGCAGTGCCATGTCGGGATCGTCGCGCTCGACATCAGGCATCGCAGTCACAACATTCCCGGAAAATTCCTCACCTATATGCAGAGCGGGCTGCCGGTCCTGGCCATCGTCAACCCTGGCAATGATCTCGCTTCGTTGATCCGTTCCGAAAATGTCGGTCGCGTCTGCGAGGAAAGTTCGGCGGCCATTCTGTGCGGACTGGCGGAAGATCTGATCGGCGATGTCGAACGTGACGCCGACATTACCCATCGATGCCAAAATTTGCACCGCAGGCTATTCTCTCCCGCGAAAGCCGTCGGCCAGATATTGGAGGCATTCGGGTCCCCTCCTGCTACGAGGGCTCTCGCCAGTGTCTAGCGACCGATATGACCTGATCTGCCAGTCCGATCGATCCGTGATGATCGGCATGGGAGCCAGCTATGAATGCCATATTTGCGGCACTCGATATCCCATCAAGGAAGGCGTGGCCATTTGTGTCGACGAGGACGACTCCTTCTATGAAGGCGCCTATGACAACACTGTCAAGTTCGTCCCCAAGAGTGAAAACATCCTGCATTCGTGGCCATTGTGGCTCTTGAACAGCGGATATGTCTGGGAGGCGAGGAGGTATCTGCGCGAAGGAGCCAGCGTCATCGAGCTCGGTTGCGCGGCGGGTGTTCGGTATTTCGGGCAGCGCTATCACATGATCGGATGCGACCTGTCATTTTCCGCACTCAGGAAAATCGACTTTTACGGCCTTAAGGTCCAGGCCGATGCCGCGGTGCACATTCCTCTTCCCGACCGATCGGTGGATGGTGTGGTCAGCTCGTTCTTCTGGGAGCATATTCCGCCCGAGCTGAAGCCGAAAATTCTCGCGGAGTGCCGACGGATCCTCAAGGACGAGGGACGAGTGGTGTTCCTCTACGACGTCGAGACGGAGAACCCGCTGATCAGAAAATATAAGAAGCGCGACCGGGCATTGTACGACGAACTTTTCATAAAGGGCGATGGACATCTAGGATACCAATCTCCGGCGGAGAATGTGGAAACCTTCTCCGCCGCGGGGTTCCGGGTGCTGGGCCACAAGGGGCTGGAAAAGACGTTCATTCAAAGCGCATCGGTTCGCGCGAAGCTCCGCAAATTTGGGACGCGGAAACCCAAGCCGGAAAAGGTGGGACGCAACCGATTGTTCTTTTACCTGTCCACCGCGATGATGCGCCTGGTCGATGTTCTCATATGTCCATTTCTCCCGGCCTCCTGGGCTCGGATAGACCTGGTGATACTTGAAAAGGGGCGGTGATCCGTCGGTCCGCGACGTTATCGGCGGACGATATCCGGGAGGCTTTCGTCTGTGGATGCGCTGATCGGCGAGACTGGATTTGTAGGGCGGATTCTCGCCGACCAGCATCATTTTGGCGCCCGGTTCAACAGCCGGACCATCGATCGGGCCGAGGGCCGGACATTCGATACGATCTTGTGTGCGGCGGCTCCGGGCTCGATGTTTGAGGCCAATCGCTATCCGGACAGTGACCAGCGGCGGATCGATGATCTCGTCCGCCGCCTCGGCACGATCAAGGCGAAGCGCTTCATCCTCATTTCCACCGTCGCGACGCTCGCCGACTTCACCGCCGAGGATGAGAATAGCCGGGCATATGAGACGCGAATTCCCTATGGCGTTCACCGGCGGCGGCTTGAGGCATTTGTGGAAAGCCGCTTTCCGGAGCATCTTCTGATTCGGCTTCCGGCCTTGTTTGGACCTGGTTTGAAGAAGAATTTCCTATTCGATATCCTCAACCCGATGCCGTCGATGTTGACGGATGCCAAGTTGAAGGAATTGCGCGATCGGCTTAGCCAGGATTTGGCCGAGGCGGCTGCCAGATTCTATTCATGGAGGGAGGATCTCGCGCTCCATCTTATCGACAGGCCCGCGTACGATGCTTCGGGGCGCCGCGCCGAGTTGGATCCGGCGGTCGAGGCCGCCGGCCTTTCGGCGACACAGTTCACGAGCCCGCAAAGTCGTTTCCAATATTATGACATGGCCAGGTTATGGTCCGATATCGGGCTGGCGCAGGCAGCGGGCGTCCGCGTCTTGCATCTGGCTCCCCCACCGCTACCCGCCTCGGAGGTGTTCCGATCGGTGATGGGGAAAAGCATGCCCGAGAACCAAGCGCGCGTGCACGTCGAGGATATGCGAACCGGTCATGCATTGCTGTGGGGCCGCACGGGTCCCTATATCGCCGATCCCGCTCAGGTGCTGGATGCGATCGGTACTTTCGTCCGGCGGGAGCGGGCCGCGGCATGAAGCTGGCCGTATCGAACATCGCCTGGCTGCCGCGCGACCGCGACGTTGCCTATGCGATACTCCGCGCCCATGGGATCGAGGGTCTGGAAATAGCGCCGGGGCTGTTCTTCGACGGCGCCTCGGATGTTTTCGCGCCGACCGATCAGGAATTGGCCGGCGCTGCCAGGGGGGCACGGCGCGCCGGTCTGGAACTGGTGTCCATGCAGTCATTGCTGTTCGGGGAGTCAAGCGTGGCGCTGTTCGAAAGCGATGGCGCACGAGAGCGCCTCGAGGCCGCCATGCTGCGTGCGATCGCATTGGCCGAGCGTCTCGAGATTCCCAATCTGGTCTTTGGTTCACCCAGGCAACGTGTGATTCCGCCCGGCATGACGGCATCGGAGGCCGAGGAGATCGCCATCACCGCGTTCCGTCGCCTCGGGGACGTGGCCGCAAGCGCCGGCACGCGTATCGCCATCGAAGCCAATCCGGAGACCTATGGCACAAACTTCCTCAACCGTGTGCCCGATGCCGAGGCCTTTGTCCGCAAGGTAGGTCATGATGCGATCCGGCTGATCATCGATGTTGGCGCCCTGCATATGAACGGGGATTTCGACCTGATCGACGACATCGCGAAGCGCAGTTGCGATGTGATAAACCATGTCCATATGAGCGAGCCCGGTCTGGCGCCCGCTCCGGCGGAGGTCATGCAGGCGGCACGCGTATTTTCCGCCCTGGCTCGAGCGGGCTATGGGAATTGGTGTTCGATCGAGATGCGAACGCCTCTGCACGAGCCGTTGGCTGTTCTCGAAAGGTCGGTCGCAA
>CAMLSA010000108.1 GCA_946482655.1 uncultured Sphingomonas sp.
CCTGCCGGTTCAGGACCGCATAGGTCTCCGATTCCTGGATCAGTTTTCGGGCCTCAGGCGTGAACTCCCATTCGATCCACCCCGCGTCCGCGCCCTCCTCGTCTTCCGCTTCTTCGCGCGATGACGAGATCAGAGAAAAGCGCAGCGTCGCCTTCTTGCCGCGCCAGGACTTATCATCGACCGCGAAAAGCGTGCGATGCAGTTCCTCGAGCATATCCGAAATGCGTTCATTGCCTTTGTGGCCGCGGCGAATGTCCGCCTTTCGCATCTTGTGCGGGCGGTCCTCCCAGGCATCACCGCCCGCGGTCAAAATCATCAGCGCAAGCAAACGCGAAGCGGTCAGGCTAAGCGACTGGCCTTTGACGAACTTGACCTCGACGATGCTGCCGGGCTTGGCGAACTCGTCACCGCCCTTTGCCTGCAGGGCGGCAGCCACCCGCATCGCCCGCCCCGGAGAAGCATCATCACCGGTGGGGGAGGGCGTTACAGCGTGATCTAGGGCTTGCTCGTCATCCATGCCATGAAGTCTGCAACGATTCGTTCGGCGTGGGAGAAAATCTGCCTGACCTGTCCTTTCGCGTCAAGTCAGGGCAGGATAGGCAGCGGTTTTGGCCCCCAAGAGGTCAGGATGGAAATTCGCCCCGAAGCAGTAAAACATGAGGAAGTGCGCCGAGTCGCATTCCAAGGCGCCCTAACGCACGCAAACGGCCGCGCGCAGGCCGAAGTAGCGTCCCTGACGAGCGGCATGGCGGACGAATCGCCCCCAAGAGAGGCTGGCCCCCATGCGGTCAGGAAGGCCCCATCCGGTCAGGTTGCATCCCCCGACAGGTCAGGGAAGCGCCCCCGGAAGGACAGGTAAAATCCCCCGCCCGGTCAGGATAAGCTTGCTCAAACCCGCAGAAACGCTGCACTTTCGGCCCCGCGAATCTGAATCCTTTTGAATCGGAAAGCTTCCGCTGCGAGCAGCGGCGTTTTTATTTTTTTAGATGAGCAAGAAGGTCGGTCACTCTCCATCCTCCAATGTCTTGTCTGGAGGGATACGCGCCTCATCGCCCGCGATAGGCCCGCCCCAAATATCGACGCGAAGGACTGTTCAATCTCCTGGACCTCACTCTCCATTGCCGTCGGCTCAACGGCGTTCATGTGCCCGGATGCCCCGTCTTCAATTATCAATATGATCGCAGCGCGACGAGCCGAGTCTGATGGGCGACAGGTTGGGCTGCACCCTGTTGTCCGATCAGCCAATTCCTGTTTGTGATGGGGATGGGCGCGGTGCTGCCTTATGCGATCAAGATAATAACCGGCCTGCGGCCTACGGTTTCCGTGTTTCGGAGCCTCCGTTTATTTTCTTGATCGCGTCATCTCCGCCTCCCTGCAGGCCCCCATCAGGAATTGGCCTGATGGCAATTGGAGGTTCATCCCATGCAGAACATCGCTGAGTTTCAGATCATCGGCCGCGTCGGCAAGGTCACCGAGCATGACAAGGTGACGAAGGTGGCGGTGGCATCGAATTACAACCGGCAGGACAATGGTGAGTGGATCACCGATACCCACTGGAACGAAGTGACACTCTTCGGCCGTCTCATCGAGCGAGGCGCCAAGGCAGACAAGGGCGACCTGGTTCATATCCGCGGCCGCGTTCGTCAGAATTCCTACGATGCTGGTGAAGGAAAGCGTTATACCGTCGAGCTGATCGCCGACGGTTTTGCGGTTCTGGCGAAAGCTGGTGACGGCGAAGAACGCTGATCGGGAAGGGGCCGCTACGGCGGCCCCTTCGTTTCCGAATCCGATCATCAATCAATCGGCCGCCGCTACTGCCGTGGATAGGTTTGGACCCGAGGATCGAGCAATTCGGAACACGGCATCAAAAGGAAAGCATGCAAAGGAGGTAGGGGGACATGAGCGGCATTTCCCAAGCCGGTCTGATTATCGCGGTTATTCTATTTCTGATGTTCCTGAGCGCGCGGGATGGCAATGCGAGACGCGGCCCGCGCATTCGCGACGAGGATGCCGAGACGTGGTGGCACGCGCGGCCCAACTGGTGGGATGACCGCAGGTGAAAACGATAACGGTCAACATCGAAAAGGGCGGGGCAGGCAAGACGACGATCGCCTGTCATCTTGCTTGGCATCTGGCTGATGCCGGGCACAGAGTCCTGGTCCTCGATCTGGACCGGCAACGCAATGCGACGGCAGCACTGCGCGAGTTTGAGTCGGTGGGATCATGCAAGCAGCTCTTTGAACCGGGGTTCGAGGCTCCGGCGGGACGAAGCTTGGCCATCTTATCGAACCGGATGGGCGGGGAGCATGATGCTGATTTCACCAAGGCGCTGAACGCCTTTCGCACCAACTTTTCCATGCTGGCCCCGGCCTATGATTATTGCGTGATCGACACACCGCCCGCCTGGAGCTGGATCAATTTTGCGGCGCTCATGGTGTGTGACGACCTGATCGTGCCGGTGGAACTGGGGCCGTTCGGTCCGGATTCCACCAGGCAGCTTTCCAATTCGATCCAGACCGTCAACCAGCGCGGCCGCAAAACGCCGATCCGGGTTGCGGGCCTTGTGGCGAACCGGGTGAAGGCCAACGACCGCAACCAGCTCGCGATGCTGGCCGAGCTGAAGATCAAGATCGGGCGTAACCTGTTTTCGACCCATCTTCCTGACCGCGCCCATTATAGCCAGGCCGTGCAAGCGGGGGTCCCGGTGTGGCGGTTCGACAAGGACGTTCGATCGTCGCTTCCGCCGATGCGGGCCTTTCTCGACGAAGCAATGGAAAGGATCAGCGCCTGATGGATTTCGGCGATTTCGATATTTTTTCCGTCAAGGACGAGGTGGCGTTGCAGGGCAGGGTGCTGACCCTCGATCCAGCGAGCGTGTATCCAGATCCAGAGAATGTGCGCAGCGCCATCAGCGCAGCGGAAATTGACGCTCTCGCCGATACCATCCGCGAACGAGGACAATTGCAGCCGATCATCGTCGCTCCATCAGATGCGGATGGGCGCTACAAGATTCAGTTTGGCGAACGCCGGTGGCGGGCTTGCCTCAAGCTGGGCTGTGAGGTCCGCGCCGTCGTCCGCGAGATTGCCGATCCCGACCAGGTGCAGATCGACCAATTCATCGAGAACGACCAACGCGAGCAGCTATCGGTGCGCGATACGATCGGCTTTCTTGAGCGGCAGGTCGCGCGGGGCAAGAGCATCGCCGAACTGGCAAGAGCGACGGGGCGGGATCGTGCCCGTCTGTCGCGCCTCTATTCGCTGGCATCGGCGCCGGACTTCCTCACAAGTCGGCTCGATGATCTTCCTGTTCGTGGAGCCGTGGCATTGATGAACGCCTGTTCCCGCGATCAGAATGCGGTCAGGGCATTTGTGGAAGCCGCGGCGGTCGGATCGCTTACGGTTGCTGCGTGCGAAAGTTTCGCCCGCGGGCTGCCACGCGCTAATGATGGGGGAGGGGACCTTACCGCCAGCGCGCCAACCGTGCCCAAAGATGGCGCGCCCGTGAAGGATGTCGCCCCGGACCCTGATCCCACGGCGGAGATGGATGGGGGCGATGCGTCGGCGCCAGCACAGCCGCGTTTCATTGAGGTCGATGGCTTGCGGGGGCGACTGGTCGAGGCGCTGGTTCATTTCGACGGTGAGGATCAAGCGCGCACTATCAGCTTTCACGACTAGCGCCGGGCATTTTCCTTTTTTTCCGCGTTTTTTCCCTTCCAGTACTGATGGCGGATTGTGGCCCGAGCCACGGATTCGAGGGAGAATTGATGGAGGGTGTTGTATGGCAGGATAGGGGTTGTGGCGGTCAATGTATTACACTAGCCTCGCAGACGAGGACGATGATGGCAACCACGACACCCTCCAACGAAGGCAAAACCAGCATGACGGTGCGCGTCGATCGCGCGACGCTTGCGGCTTTCGACGCGCTTGCAGAGGGAAGGGGAGGGCGCAGCGCCCTGCTTCGATCGTTGCTCGATCAGGCGATGCGGCAAGCCGGTGACGCCCCCAAGGTGGAAGCGCGGGCCGAGGCGGCTACCAACCGCCTATCGTTCCGCCTTACCGAAACCGAGCTGGCAGTGCTGGACAGTCGTTCCGCCCAGCGGGGCACCGACAGGGCAGGGTGGGTCAAGGCGCTGGTGCGGCGCCATCTTGGTCTGAAGGCCCCGGTCGATGACGGGCTGCGCGAAGAGCTGGCGCCGATCCGGATGCAGTTGCAGCGGATCGGCCGTAATCTCAACCAGGCGATGCGTGCCGGCAATGCCGCGATGATGGCCGACAGCGGGCTTCAGATCGAACGGGAGCTTAAGCGGATTGCCGAAATGCGGCAGGAGATCGGAGAGCAGGTCGCCGCACTTGGCGAAGCGCTTCGGGGCGACATGCGCTATTGGCAGGTAGACGATTGATGGCGTTTGGCGAGCGCGAGGACGAGCTATGGGGCGTGCTGAAGCCGGTGTTTCGGCCGCGCTTCTCGGGCGATCCGAACATCAGATATGCCAAGCAGCTCGTCAATCAGACCAGCCTCATCAGGGCGAGCCATCACCATGAAACGGTGCGGTCAGACCTGCGTTCGACGCTGGCGCGTGTGGTGCGCAAGACGCCCGAAGTGCTGGTCAAGGTGACGGGGCGCAAGAAGGGGGCCGATCATCTCGGCGCGCATCTAGCCTATATAGGCCGCCGGGGTGAGATCTCGCTCGAGACACGCGATGGCGAGGTTATCACCGACAAGGCGAGCATGAAGCAGATCGCGGAGGAGTGGTCAGACCCGCTCTATTGGCGTGAGCGCGCCACCGTGTCTGCCGTCGCGATGGTGTTTTCGATGCCGGAAGGAACCAATCCAGAAACGGTCCGACAAGCCGTGCGCGAGACAGCCGACCGGATGCTCGGGGACAATCACGATTACCTCATGGCGCTGCATACTGACACGCCTAGGCCCCATGTGCATCTGACGGTGCAGGCGGAAGGGTCTGACGGTCGCCGTTTCGATCCACGGCGGGAAGACCTGTTCAAGTTTCGTGAAAGTTTTGCCGAGGCGCTGCGGAGCCGGGGCATTGAGGCCGAGGCCACACCACGCTGGACACGCGGGCAGGGCAGGGCGGGGGTCAGCATGGCCCTTGCCCAGATGCGCGAGAAAATCCGCACCGGTGTTTCTCACCAGCCTACCGAGGCCGATATGCGTCAGGCCCGTGAAGCGCTGGCGATCGCAACCGGAAAGGAAGAACAGCCCATTTTTGTTACCCGCTCGAAGGAACGGTGGGCGCGGACGTGCGAGATTCTGAGTGGAGCTGCGACGCGTTATGACAGGAGCGCCGATCCTGCCGACCGCGCCTTGGCGCGTGAGGTGAGAGAGTTCCTGAAGGAACGCCCAACGATCGAAACCGTACCGGACCAAGTCCTTGCGGATGCCCAACGGCGGGTCGCGGAAGTTCAGAAACGACAGGGCGGGGATCGGAAATCTCCCGAACCACCGACCCGACCGCCGTCTTCACGCCAACGGTAGGGAGTAATATCGTCTTTTTTGCCGTGTCCGGAACGGCAGCTGGTACCCGCTAGAGACGAAAAGCGGCCGTTCGCGCGAGCCTGCTCTGCTGACCAATCCGTTGCCTCCCGGAACGGCAGGTTACGGCCGCACAAACGGAATAGCGGACATTCGGATGCGTCGGTGTCGGCGTCCGAGCCCGACCAGATCAAGCCGTTCCGAGACCGACATTTGAACGTCTACCATGCCAAAACTGGTCATCCCAACTGCCGGCCAGCGTGCGTGGCCAAGCTCCGACAAAGGCGTCCTCGCAACATCCATGCTATCCCCGAGAATAGGGTTAGGATAGCAGTTGAACGGGCACTATGACTTGGGGGCGGCTTGGCCAGCGCTGTTGATCTTACATCTCTCGCCGCATCCGCGGAGCAAGATGAGGCTTTGACGCCCGCCGATCAGATCGATCGTATTGCGGATGGGAAGCTGCAGGCGTTTGCCGGGACGATTAACATTGCCGCCGGCGTCTACCTCGACGACGTCTACGCCCAGAATAAGAGCGTCGCTGAACACACGGCAGCCGATTATCACGGTCGGTTCCTGATTGAGCTCGTCCAGAACGCCAACGACGTCCATGAGCGCGGCCAGCATGATGGCCAGATCGAAGTGCTCCTAGTCGAGGACGAGGGTGATTTCGGCACGCTCTATGTCGCAAATTTCGGCAAGCCGTTCACCCACGACAACGTGGTCGCCCTTTCGCGCATCGGCATGTCCACCAAGCCGCCCGGCGAATCGATCGGCAACAAAGGGCTCGGCTTCCGCAGCGTGAGCCATGTCTGCGATGCACCCGAAATTTACTCGCAGGCGCCCGACGCGAACGGCGCAGCCACGTTCGAGGGATATTGCTTCACCTTCGCGCGATCCGAAGATCTGATCTCCCGGATCGACCATCCGATCGTCCTTGCCTTCGCGCAGTCTGACTTGCCGATGTTCTTCCTGCCGATTGCCCTCGGCACCCAGCCGGCGATCATCGCCGATTACGCCGCGCGCGGCTTCTCGTCCGTCATTCGGCTCCCGCTTCGGGATTCGGCCTCACTGCAGACTGCACGAGACGAGGTCGCGGCTCTGGACGACGATTCGGCTCCTTTGCTCCTCTTCCTCGATCGTCTCGAGAAGCTCGAAGCCAGAGTACGGAATGAAGCTGGCAAGATATCCTCGGAATTCACGCTCGAGCGACACGAAGAGCCCATCACATCTGCGCCCGTTGCCGCATCGATCGTCACGCTGAGCGGGGCCCACTGGCTCCTCGTCCGCGATCATGCGCCCGAGGCGCTCATGCGGCGTGCCGTCGACGACGGCGTCAAGGCCAAGCAGCTCCATAGCAGTTGGAAGGACTGGTCAGGCGTTGGTGAGGTCGGCCTGGCGGTGCCCCTCGATCACGAGATTTCTTCGCCCCGCCTCTATACGTTTCTGCCTATGGGGGAAGGCGCCACCGCGCCTTTCCAGGGCCACCTTCACGGTAGCTTCTTCCCTTCCTCGAACCGCAAGGCCCTCGATGCTGGCGTGGCGCTCAACCGTCTGCTCCTCACCCAGGCGATCACACTCGCCGCCGCGAGCGTGCGATGGCTAGCGGAGCGCGACGCAGGCCGCGGCCATTCGGTCCTAACTACGATCGCTCGGGCGAAGGCGTCTGTCGATCTCCTTGTCTGGAACAACCCATCAAGCCTCACCGCGGCGAAGAGCCCCGGTGAACGGCTAGATTTACCCACTCTCTCGGCCGCGGAGATCGCGCGCCTCTGTGGTCAGGAGTTCGGCTCCGCGCCGGTGATCCCATGCGCCGTAATGTTGGGCGGATTGCTCTCGGTCGGTTGGCGCCGCCCCAAGGAGGTGCGCGCCACCTTCGAGGCATCTCCAACCTTCGATCTCTCGTCGGTCGCGAAGCACGGCGCGGCTATTTCTCCACCGATTTCGCCGCTCCTGCCCGAGCTCAAGCCTGAGCGCATCAGCCGACTAACGGCTTTCCTTCGGCAGTATGCATCAAATCTGTTTCGCGACCGGCTGGCGCCTATCGAGTGCGCGCGGATTGCGGCGGAGGTTGCCCGTACGCTGCGCGCTGGAAAACGCCCCGCGACGAGTCAGTGGACCGCCTTCTACCGGGATTTGCCGTCCTTCATAAAAGAGGGTCCGGAGATGCTCGCGGGCTTGCCTGTCATCCTCTGCGATGACGGGACGGTTCGTGCCGGCCGCAGCGACGTGCAGACCGATGGCGAACTTCCGCGTGTCCGACGCCGGCGGCGCAAGGGTGAACAGATCGAACCCTCCCTCTTCTTCCCGCCCGCGACGCGGACGTCTGGTGAAAATGCGGAGATCCCGCTCGAGCAACTCCGCGTGCCAGCGCCGCTGGCGGCCCACTTCGCTTTTGCCGCGAACACGCTCCCCTGGCACGGTGAGCTGCGCGCCGCGCGCGAGTTCCTCGAGCGCGGGCAAGTCTCTGCCTATGACGGTGAAACGGTCCTCACCCGTATCTCCCAGGTGGTCAACGCGGGCGCCTCGGTCGAAGAAGCTCTGGCGGGCCTCCGTTGGGCATTTGCGATCTGGCGCCGGGCTCAGGCTACCAGATCGATCAAGGTCGATTCCTCCTATCGCCTGCTCGTTCCCACAGCGGATGGGATGATCCACGCGACTGAAGCCGTCTTCTCGGAAACCTGGCCCGATGAACTTCTCGGCCGGCGGCTGAATGCGCTCTTCAGCGCCGCGCCGCCCGACGTTGCTGACTTTGCCTCCTATCGAAAGCGCCTCCTCGCGCCGACGAGCCATCGCGCCTTCAAAGGCCAAGCCACGCTTTGGGCGGAGTTTCTGCGCGGACTGGGCGTGGGGACCGGCCTGCGCGCGCTTTCCTTGCCCACCATGCCCCTGACACGGTCCTATGAAGTGACAAGCTTCGGCTTCGCCAAGAAGCTGGGTCTTAGCGACGCCTCCATCGCCGACTGGAAGCGGGACGTCAGCACCTTCAACAAGGAAAGCCTGAGCCACGCGTATTCCACGAACTACAAGTTCGCGAACGCGCTGTGGCACCTGCCCGGCCAGTGCGACCATAAACGCTTTTCCGACGACTGCCGCGAGATCTACGCCGGCCTGGTGATCGAGTGGCTGGCAGGCGCCGAAAAAGAACTGCTCCGAGGCAACCTGCGTCACGAGCACTATTCGAGCGACCAATATCCATGGTCGACGCCGGCAGGAGCCTTCATCCGCAGCAGCGCCTGGCTGCCCGCGGACGACCCTTCATCTGAGGGGCCAGTTCGCCGCTTCTATCGACCATCAGACGTCTGGGTCTCCAGCAACGAGCGCTTTCCCTTCTATCTTCGGCAGGTGGCGGTGACGATTAGCAAGGTCATCGACCGCCGGCAGCCCGACGCGCTCAAGAAGTTACGCATCTATGGCCGGCTGCGCGTCCTGAATGATCCGGCGACCGCCATCGATCAAGCGCGTTTCCTTGCGTCTCAATATGCCGCGGGAACGGTTCGCCCGCACTATGAGCAGCAGCTAGCCAACCTCTACAACGCGACCTGGAAGGTTATCGCGGACAAGCATGCTGCGGATCCTCAAGCGACCGGCAAGGCAGCGAGCGATATGCCGATTCTGGTCCGTAGGCGCGCCGATCTTGCCGTCACGATCCCGGCCAAGGAGACCGCACCGCTCTACGTCCGCGACAGCGATGATGGTCTTGCGCCCAGCCTCATTGCGTCGATCGGTGGTCTTCTTCTCGACATCAGGGGCACCGATCGCATGCGGGTGGGTGCGGCAGCGGAAGCCCTGTTCGGCAAGAAGGTGAGCCGCCTGTCGGCGATGCGCTATGACGTAAAGATCGACGACGTGGCGCTAGACGACATTGTGACCGGCGAAACGGCGCTTAACCGATGCCCGTGGCTCCGGGTGATGCTCGCGGTGGCGATGGAGGGGCTGCGCGGCACCGACGCCGGTCAACTTCCTTCAGATCGCGGGATCGTTCTCGAACGCCTCAGCAATATCGCCCTGGTGGCCGCGGAAGACGTCGCCTTCGAGATCAACGACCAACGGATCACGGCTCCAGGGGACCGGCCTGCCTACGTATTCCGACGCTCGGGCCAGCCGACGCTTGTCGTTACCCGGGTCGGTGATTCGCTCACCTGGAACGGACTCCAGCTCTGCCTGCCGGCGATCTGCGAGGCGATCGACCTCTCCCCGGTCGCCAATGGTATGCGTCTGCTCGCCCACGAGCTTGCCGCTGCCAGCGAAGCGATTGACGAACTCAGCCTCGATGAGGATGTGATTTCCCGGCTCGGCCGAACCCTACAGCTCGAAGACGGCTCTGTGGCTTCGATCCAGCATCTCGTCGGCGAGCGCGTCGACCTTCGGATGCCGTGGATCCGTGCCGCCATTCACTACGGATCGGGCGCGGAAGCTCTGAACGAGTGCGATCGGCTTGAGGCCGAGCACGGCGCAGACCCCGCCCGTATGCTCGCTGAGCTGATGCCCCTCATCACCGCCGCCTCGACGGATGCCGACGCGCTGCTCAAAGCGTGCCGGCAATCTCAATCCGCCGCACAATTCCGCGAGCTTCTCGACTTCGATTTTGCGCGCTTCAACGAGAGCCTTGCAGCGACGGGAAG
>CAMLSA010000109.1 GCA_946482655.1 uncultured Sphingomonas sp.
CGGCGATGTTGCGCGTCTGCGCCACGACCTGGCAGAATTCGGTCGCGCTGCCGCTGATCCGGTCGGGTGAATCCGGATTGTCCCACCGCCACTCCGCACCCGATGGCGCGGTCAGCACGACGCTGGGGACGGGGCCCGGCGGCTCGATACCCCGGTTGGCGAACGTCCAGCCGAAGGTCTGCATCCCGATCTGCGCGACATTCCTGATCCAGTCGCCGTCGGCGCGCACCAGCCCAAGTTCGTCATAGACCGCTTGTGTGTGCGACCAGGTCTCCATCAGGCGCGAGGTGATGCACGAGCGCGCGCTCAGCGGCGGCCCACCCCATTTCAGCCGGAGCTTGGGATCGGTCCGCGCATAGAGCGCCGCCGTCTCGCGTGCATTGTCCCACCAACCCTCGAACAGCGCGCGCCCCTCGAGCGGCGCCTTTTCGCGTTCGAAGTCGCGGATCCGGTCGCCCTCGTAATAGCCGGGCACCGGCCGGAAGAACTCCTCGAACCCCGCCGAATCCTCCACGGTCAGCCGGGCCGCAGTATCCCAGACGTAGAGGTGCCGGATCACGTCGGCAATGGTCCACCCCTTGAACAATGTGACCCGCTCGAAATCTTCCTCGGAGCGCCCGTCGAGCAGCGCACGAACCCCCTTGCATTCCTCCAGAAAATTCCCGGGCTGCTCCATCGTCGCCATCATAGTTGATCAACCCACATCTCAGGGGACTTGCAAAGCCCCGGCATCGAGGATCTTGCCATGGTCGCTCTTCGGAAGCTTCCAAACCGTCCCGGAAATCGTGCTCGTGCCGGAACCAAGATTCGCCGCGTCCCGGTCGGTACCGATAAAGCGCCTATTAGTAAGGTCTTTCCTGGCAATGCAACCTCCCATCGATCGTCGACCGAACCGCCTCGGCCTTGCGGGGGCCGTTGCTGATTAAGAAGTCCGTCCTTCGGCCGGGGAAGGCCATTGCCCAAGCCGGTCACATGCCCAATTGGGCGAGACCCTGCGGCGTGATCGCCCGCAGTTCGACCAGGCTCGGCACCGACAGGAGCAGGCCGAGGATGACGTCGAAGACACGGATCGGCCTCAGCCGGCTGCCGCGGCCCGAACGCCGCTTTAGGTCCACCAGCGTCATCCAGAGCATAGCCATTCCACATGCCGCAGCGACCGACAGCGCGGCAATGAAAGGCAGCAGCACGACCTCGGGCCAGCCCGCATAGAGCGGCCAAAGGAGCAGCGCCGCGAGGCCTGCCGCGCAACCGACACCAGATACTTGATGGATCGTCCATGTTGCCGGCCGGATCATGCCTCCTGTTGCGCACCATGAGGCGCATCCGTCAAGTTGAGGAATCAAGGCCACCGTCCTCCTGGTTTGCGGGGTTCGAATCACGAGCCCAGCGACCGAGCCGGACCAATTCTATAGTATGAACCAGTCCGAGGCAGGCGGCGCGGGATTGTCGATGTAGAAGGAGAAATCAGCCTTGCGATCGCCGTCGACATCGCCGCGCATCGCGAAGGTGCCATTGCCGTTGTCCACGGCGATGAGCTGTCCGGCAATCCCGGTAAGCGTGCTACTCAGGATGAAGGCCTGATCACCGCCGATGAGCGGATTGGCGTCAATTTCCGACAGATCGATGAGGTCGCCCTGGCCTGGCGAGAAATCCCCGATGATGTCCCTGCCCGCCGCCAGCGTGGTGCTGTCGGAGAGACCCGAGAAGATAAAGATGTCCGCGTCGATGCCGCCGTAAAGGCGATCGGCGCCGACGCCACCGATCAGGCGGTCGTTCCCGGCGGTGCCGTAGAGCGAGTCGTTCCCGTTCCCCCCGGACAGCAGGTCGCCGCCGCCGGCGCCGCTGAGGCGATCCGCTCCATTCCCGCCGGTCAGGCTGTTGGCAAGCTCGTTGCCCGTACCAACGAAGGAAACGGTGCCGGAATAGGAGAGGATCTCGATTCCGGATGGAGCGACATAGGCCGAGAGCGAGGTCATGATGGTGTCGAGGCCCTCGGAGACCATTTCGACGACGCGGTCGTCGGCATTGTCGACCCAATATGCATCGTCGCCGCTACCGCCGGTCATGAGGTCCGCTCCTTCGCCCCCATCGAGAAGATTGGCGCCGGTATCGCCGGTGAGACTGTCCGCGCCCAAGGAGCCGACGACGTTCTCGATCGAGATCAAGCGGTCGGTGGCAATCCCTCCGGCGACGCTGGCGGTCCCGGCGACGAGGTCCAGGGTGACGGCCACAGACGACCAGGCATAGCTTGCAGTATCGGCGCCGCTGCCACCGTCGAGCTGGTTTTCGCCTTCGAGGCCGGAAAGCCGATCATCGCCGCCGGCGCCGTCGATGTGATCGTTTCCGCCAGTTCCGCTCAGCTCGTTGTCCGCGGAGTCGCCGACGATATGGTTGAGCTGTTCGTTCGCGCCGTTCACGGCGACATCCAAAAAGACCTGCGCGGTGCCGTCGGCGGAAAAGAGCCGCAGGGTGTCGTGCACGACCTGTCCGGCGTCCAGCGACTGTACCGCCGGGCTGGAATTCGCCAGCCGATAGCTCCACTCGCCCGTGACCGGGTCGACGGAAAACAGGCCGTAAGCCCCTTCGACAGAGCCCGGCGCGGCCAGCCGGTTTTCGCCCGCATCGACGTCGGAGACCTGCAGGACGCCCGATGCGGTCAGCTGTCCGTCCTCGGTCACGACGCCGGAGGCTCCACCGCCGATGCTGGCCGCATCGTTCACCGCGGCGACCGCGACCGATACCGCCCCAGTGGCGGTTCCGCCCTTGCCGTCCTCGACCACATAGGCGAAGCCGGCTTCGCCATTGAAGTCGGGTGCTGGGGTGAAGACGATGTTTCCCGCCTGATCCATAACGACGGCCCCACCGGTGCCGTTCGTCACCGACGCGACCCTGAGCGGATCATGGTTGTCGTCACGATCATTGGCGAGCAGCTGGTCGGGCCTATAGGCGGCGGGGCTGTCCTCGGTCGCCGCCAGCTCGTCGCCGACCGCGACCGGTGCCAGATTGCCCGTCCCTGCCGGCGCGGGCAGGTCGATCGTGAGCCGGGCGAGCGTGCTCAGACCCTTGGCATCGACCACCCGATAGGTGAAGACATCGCTCGCCGCGCCCGTCAGCGCTGCGGTATCGGGATCGCTCTCGTCGATATCGTAGCTGAAGCTCCCGTCCGTCCCGATCGTCAGCGAGCCATATGTCCCGGCAAGCGTCGCGGGTACCGCCTCGAAGGCGACGACCCCGGGCTCGTTTGTCGATCCGGCCCCCACACTCGACAAGGTGAGGAAGTCGCCTAGGGCCGTGTCTTCGTCGGTGTCGTTGGCGAGACTGTTGCCCGTGGCGAAACCATCCGCGCTGGCGCGCACGAGGTCGTCGGCTGCGACCGGCGCGTCATCGACGACCACGTCTTCCGGCAAGGCGGCGGCATCGCCAAACACGAAACTCTCGACGTTGGACGCCGTCACGACCGCGCCGCTGCGGGCGAAAGTGTATCCGCCGGTCGCAGCGGAGATCCGATAGTCCGTCCATGCTCCCGGAAAAAGGGCGCTGTCGGTCCCCATCCCCCCGTCGAGCGTGTCGCTGCCGAGGAGCCCCGCCAGCACGTCATTTCCGTCGCCGCCGAACAGGGCGTCGTCGTGGTCGCTTCCCGAGATCTGGTTGTCAAGGGCATTGCCGGTGCCGGTGAAATCGCCGCCACCGGCGTGGATCAGATTCTCAACCTCGGCCGGCAGGATATAGCTGGCCAGCCCTGTCGTGACCGTGTCGGCACCGCCGCCCGCCACCTCGATGACGAGATCGTCCGCATCGTCGACGACATAGTGATCGGCACCCATGCCGCCCTCGAGCCGATCGTCTTCGCTCCCGCCGTCGAGCCGATCATCGCCATCGCCGCCATAGAGGCTGTCATGTCCGGCATCGCCGCGCAGATCGTCCGCGCCCGCACCTCCAACGAGAGAGTCGGCGCCATTGGCGCCTGCGATAAGATTGTCGCCGCCATCGCCGGTCAGCACGTCGTCGAAACTCGACCCCGACAGATTTTCGACCGCGACGAAGCTGTCCTTCGTGGTCCCGAACACGGTTTGCAGACCAAGTTTGGCCAGATTCGCCGTGACCGCGGAGCTCGCGTCCGAGAAGTTGGCGGTATCGATGCCGTCGCCACCGTCGAGGATATTGTTGCCCACCCCACCGAGGAGAGTGTCGTTGCCCCCGCCGGCGCTCAACGTATCGGACCCGCCGCCGCCGCTCAGCAGATCGTCTCCGCTGCCCGCCTGGAGAATATTGGCCGAGTTGTTTCCGTTGATCCAGTCATTCTGATCTGTGCCGATGGCGTGAGGAATCGAGACGAGTTGATCGCGACCGCCATAGCCGTCGATCGCATAACCCCCCAATAGATCGACCGTCACGCCGCCGCCGCCGAAATCTCCCTCTTCGCTGGCGATCCCCGCATCGAGCGCGTAGCTCACCGTCGCGCTGGCGCCACCGGATCCGCCAAAGAAGTAATCGTCCCCCGCCAGCCCGTGAAAGATGATCGGAACCCCCGCGATCCCTACGAAGCGATCGGCCGCCGATGTTCCGGCGACCCGTTCGACATTGACGAAAGTGTCGGCATCGCCCCATCCGTCAGTGATCTTCGCGGCGCCGGCACCGGTGACCGTCAGCGAAATGCCCTTGGTCGCGCCGAGCGCGATATCGTCCTGGTAGCTGACGAGGTCGATGCCGGCCCCGCCGTCGAGCGTATCGGCCCGACCGTGGGGCACGAGAACGTCGTCGCCTCCGGCGCCCGCAAGCATGTCCTTGCCGTTGGTGCCGTTGAGCAGCTCGCCGGCGTCCGTTCCCGTCAGCGTGGTGCCCGGCTCGGGCGTCACCATGATCCTGATTGTCGCGCGGATCTCGAGACCATCGGCGGCGGTGCCGATGACGACGATCTCATGTTGAGGCGCGACGGTGTCGTCGACCCGCACCTTCCCGGCGACCAGGTCGGATCCGGACAGCGCGAACCGGCCGGACGCGTCGTCTTCCAGCCGCCAGGTGACCGCCGGCAAGGCGGCGCCGTCCAGCGTCTCACGGAGATTGCCGATCACCGTGCCGGGAGCCGAATAGGCGGCCAGCGCCGTCCCCGAAATCTCAATGGCACGTCCGGCGGTCAGATCGACCATCTCGCTGGAAGAGAAGGAGATATGCTCTATCCCCTGGAGGATGTCGGCACCGGCCGGCGAGGAGCCGTTCAGCGGCGCGACACGGTAAGTCCCATCGCCAAGCTTCTCGATCGAAAAATCGGCACGCTGCCCATCGAAGATGGCGGTGTCGATGCCCGCCCCGCCAACGAGCTGATCGTCGCCGCCCTCGCCCGCGATCATGTCGTCGGCCGCATGTCCGAGAATCGTGTCGGCGGCGCCGCGCCCATAGATCGTGTTCTCGAGGCTGTTGCCCTCCAACCGGTCCTCGGCCGCGCCGCCGCGAATCAGCTGTGGCGTGTAGTTCCACGCCGGGCCGGGGTCGTCCACGATGCGCAGATCGAAGCTCTTGACGGTCAGACTGCCCGAGCCGCTCGCATCTCCGACGATCACCTGCAGGTGAGGGGTGATCGTGCCGACGCCATGGCCAATGAAGATGGGCGGAGTCACCAGCCAGCCATCCCAGGCTTCCGGCATCCTGCCACTCGTACCGCTCAGCGGTCGAAGCGCCAGGCTGGAACCGCCGTCACCGGTCTCGATCTGCACGCTCAGGCCTTGCCAGCCCTGCCAGGCCTCGACATCGACCTGTGCGTAGAGCCGCACCCAATTGGCTTCCTCGCCGATCGACATCGTACCTCCGGCGGCGGCGAGACGAAGGTCGAAATAGTCCACCCCCGCCGGAGCGCCACCGTGAAAGGTCATGCGAATGCCGATGTCGGCGATGGTCTCCACGTTAGCCGACCAATTGGCGAACGAATCGCCTCTGTAGAAGGTGAAATCATCCGGCACGGTTCCGGTAACCCCAGGCCCGGCAACCCCATCCGTGCCGCTATGGGCGTTCATCGACAGCAGCGACGGCGCTCGGTAGCTGTCGGGAACGCCCGGTTTGACGATCTGGGCGATCGCATCGGCATAGACAGAGCTCGCGGTGAAGCCACCCAGCGCCGAAAAATGCGTGCCGTCGCGAGTATATTCGGGCTTTATTCCATCCACCCCCTCGGATTCGACCGCCGCCGCGAGGTCGGCGAGGATCACGCCATGGACCTTGTTGTCGCCATAGGTTTCGCGAATCCATGCATTGACTTCGTCGAGCCGGTCCCAGCGGGGATCGTCGGCCGGCCAGCCTCGGCTGGGTGCGTTCGGATCGGTGTTCAGGATGCGCGGCGGGACCGTCGACACGATCACGAACCGCTCCTCGGCGAGGACATGGTCGACGATCTGCTGGATCGACTCCTTCACCTCGGCCGCCGGCCGGTTGCTGTTGAGATCGTTGGTGCCACCCTCTACGATGACGAAATCGGCATCGCGCGCCGCGGTCTCGGTCCTTGCGGACCAGATGTCGGGCACCGTCTGCGTCGGCAGATCGTTGATCAGATGCGCGGAGGCCTTGCCGGCATTGCCGCCGACCAGCCCGTTGGGATCGTCGGGCGCGAGCCAGGTAGTGAAATCCCACCGCGGATCGAGGACAGTGGCCCAGGCGAGGAAGCCTTGTGTCGACAGCAGGGAGACATCGCTGCCCTCCCCCGGCGTCCTGCTGTTGAACTCGATCAGGCTGTCGCCGAGCGCGACGCCGCGCGCCCCCGGGTCGAGCATATTGTTGTACCAGGCGTCGCCCGGCGACGGCGCGGCCGCCACCGCGAACCCAGTGCTGGTCTGGCCACCTTGAGCGTCGGTGATCCGCAGGACGAGCTGGTGATTCCCGGCATCGAGCCTGACGTTGCTTTCGATCTCGAAGCTGCCGTCGCCGCCCGCCGTCGCCAAGCCCAGGCTCGTGTCTCCCAAGACGATCTCCACGGAGCCGTCACCGCCCAGATTACCCCGGACGATCAGCGCGCCGGTGTCCGAATTGTAGATGACGTGGGGCAGGATGTCGTCGACGGGCGCGACATTGTAGGCCAGCGTGGCCTCGACCGACCCGCCGCGGCCGTCGATCACGTCATAGTTCAAGGTCACCGGCCCTTCATGATCGATGCTGGGCGTGATGGTGAAGCTGCCGTCATTGCCCAGGGAGACCATGCCGTCGCTGGCGCGCAGGTCGCTCACCGCCAGGGCATCGCCATCCGGGTCCGAAAACCCCTGCAGGAGTTGCGTCGCGGTTAGTTGATAGGCGCGGTCCTCGATCCCGACGGGCAGGGTCGCGGTCGCGCTGCCGGTGGGCGCCTGATTGGTGGTGCCGATCTGATAGGCGCGGCTTGCCTGCACTGCGCCGCCACGGCCGTCTTCGACATCGTAGGTGAGCGTGACCCTTCCGACATATCCGCTGCTCGGCGTGATGGTGAAGCTTCCGTCGCCATTGCTGGTGACGGCACCGTCGCTGGCGCGCAGGCCGGTTACCGCGAGCGTGTCTCCATCGACGTCGGTGAAACCCTGCAGAAGATCGGCTGCCGTCACGCGATAGTCCGTATCCTTCGCGCCGTCAGCCAGTAGGGCGGTGGCGCTGCCCGATGGAGCATCATTCACCGCCGCGACATTGATCGAGACCGCACCCGTCGCGGTGCCGCCCCTCGCATCTTGTACGATATAATCGAAGGTCGCGACGCCGTTGAAATCGAGGACCGGCGTGAAGGCGATGGTGCCGTCCGAGTTCAGCGAAACGGTTCCACCCGAGCGGCTGCTCACAGAAGCCAGCGAGAGCGGATCGCCGTCCCCGTCATGATCGTTGGCGAGAACGGCGCCTGCTGCGTAACTCGTCGCTATGTCCTCTATAGCATCGAGCAGGTCTGCCGCGGCGGTGGGCGGTGCATTGGCGGCCGCCGGCGGCGGGGAGACGCTGACGGTGATCTGGCCGGAGTCGGCCAGCCCCTTCGCATCGCGGACACGATAGGTGAAGATGTCGGTCGCCGGACCGGTGAGCTTGACGGTATCCGGATCCTGCTCGCTCAGGTCATATCCGGCACTGCCGTCGGGGCCGATCGTCAGCACGCCATAAATCCCGTCGATCCGGGTGGCTCCATTGATCGTCGAGAACGCCCCCGGGCTGGTGGCCGCTCCGGAGCGGGCGTCGATCACCCTCAGCGTGTCGCCCAAAGGGGCATTCGGATCGCCGTCATTGGTCAGCACATTGCCTTGGGCGTTGCCCTGGAGATCCGCCGACAGGGCGTCGTTGGCCGTCGAGGGAGCGTGATTGGCGAGAGCGCCGGCCCCCACCGCAGCGGCGCCGGCGAAAGCGAAGCGCTCGACGCTGATGCTCTCGTCCGTCTCGCCGGCGCGGGCAAAGCTGTAGCCGGCCGAAGTCCGGGCGATCGCATATTCGGACCAGGCGCCGTCGAACACCGCGGTGTCCGTGCCCGAATCCCCCGTCAGCACGTCGTTGCCGGCGTCGCCTTTCAGCGTGTCGTCGCCATAGCCGCCGATCAGGCTGTCCTGACCCTCGCCGCCTTCGAGCAGATCATGGCCGCTGCCGCCCTCGAGCTGATCCGCGCCCGCCCCTCCGTAAAGACCGTCATTGCCGCTGTTGCCCACGAGAACATCGCTTCCGCCAAAGGCGAAGATATCGTCGCTGATTTCGGAGCCTTGCAGCGTGTCCGCGACTTCGGAGCCGGAAATGAGTTCATTTGTTCCGTTGATATGGATGACGAGCAGCTGTGGGACCTCGGACGAAGATCCGGCTTCGTCCTGCAGCGAAATCGCATAAGTGAGGGTTATCCGCTCGCCGCGCCCGAGAAGATCGATAAAGGCCGGACCGGGATCGAAGGTCCATGACAGCTCGGACTCGCCCCCGGCTTGCAAAGTCGACAGGCTCAGGGCCGGCCCGGACCTCGTATCATTCTTCGTCAGCTGATCGATCAGGCTTTGGCTGATCGCGGTCGACCTGGTCCAGCTGATCTCCGGGGCCGAAGACGACGCGGTGGCGGTGCCGCCGCTTCCGTTTTGAAATATTACGGCGCCCGTCTGCGCCGGGAAATTCGCTGCCCCCCTGCCTAGGGGTTCGTCGAGTTCGAGAATGATGGGCGTGGAATCGGTGAAGGTCGGATGATCACTGACTCCCGAGTGCGACATCCTTTAACCTCTCAAGCTGCAAGCCACCGGACTTCGGCCGCTCACCCAGACCTGGAGAGCCGCAAAGATCTTCATTCTTCGCAGGTGCGAAAACAAGGGGCCGAGGGCGAGATATGGTGCCCGTTTAGAGGCGCCGACTACTTCAACTCCCGTTGCATCTTGGTTCGATTACGGCACGCAAGAATTCCGGAAATAACGACAAATAATCCGCCGCCCATCATATCGCTCAACCTTCCGAGAAAGGGAAAGCTCCTTCTGATCGGCGCCGCTTCTGCACGCTCCAGCGCTACGCTTCCGGCACGGACACGTATTTCCGTACGGAAGTGCTTTATTCTGGGAAGTCGCCGTCCCTTGCGGGAGCTACGCCGCCTCCCGTATCGGCCGGAGGCCCCGCCATATCGCTTCGCCGAAGGAACGATGGATTCCATCTGACGTTGGGTGGGCGGCCGTGGATATAATTCCGGGGCGCGAATGCGATTCAATACAACAGAGGATGGGTCATGGCGGACGGAATACTCAACGTCGCGTTGTTGAGCGTGATCGCGATAGCGACTTTTCTAGTCATCAATGCTGCCGCGAAGCGATTGACCCCATAGCGCCTCGCGCGGCCGCTCGACCAGGCGGAGCCTGGTATGTTTCGACGGCTTCATGGATGTGGTTGCGGGGGCAGGATTTGAACCTGCGGCCTTCAGGT
>CAMLSA010000110.1 GCA_946482655.1 uncultured Sphingomonas sp.
TGGCGGAGAGGGTGGGATTCGAACCCACGGTGGGCTTGCACCCACGGCGGTTTTCAAGACCGCTGCCTTAAACCACTCGGCCACCTCTCCGCTGGTTCGCCCGAGCGGAAGGCAGCCCTTATCGCCGCTGAGGCCCCTCGTGCAAGCCGCACGATCAAAGCATTTCCCGGGGGGCCGAAGCTGTGGCAAGCAGGCGCAGGCAGGCGCAGGCAGGCGCAAGACAAAAGGGGATCGAATGCGAAGACTGCTGTGCTTGGCGTCTGTGGCCACGGGATTGACGCTGGCGGCTCCGTCGATCGCGCAGACGATCGAGGAGGGGCAGGCGCCCGATGGCGCCGCGCAGACGAGCGACCTTCCCGCCCCGCCACCGCCCAGCGAGAACAGCCAGATGCGCGTCTACATCTCGACGCTGCGATCGCGCGCGATCGCGATGGGGGTCAGCCCCGAGCTGTTCGACACGACCCTGCCGACGCTCGACTATAATCCCCGCGTGGTCCGGCTCGACCGAGCCCAGCCCGGCGCGACCGCCGCCAGCATCGCCAGTCCTCCCGCCTTCGGTCCCTACCGCGACAGCCATGTCGATCGGGTGCGAATCGGCATGGGGCGTGCGCGCTATGGGACGCTCAGGCCGCTGCTGCTGAAGATCGAACGGCAGACGGGCGTGCCCGAACAGATCATGCTGGCGATCTACGGCCATGAAACCGGCTACGGCACCTTTGTCGGCAATTTCGATCTGCCCGGATCACTCGCCACGCTCGCCTATGAGGGACGGCGACGCGAATTGTTCGCCGACGAATTTCTCAAAGCGCTGTTACTGTTACAGCGCGGCGTTCCACGCTCGCAGCTCAAGGGCAGCTGGGCAGGCGCGACCGGCTATCCGCAATTCCTGCCGAGCGTCTATCTGCGCCTGGCGATCGACGGGGATGGCGACGGAAAGGCCGATATCTGGCGCAGCGAGCCCGACGCACTCGCCTCGATCGGCAATTATCTGCGAAACGCCGGGTGGAAGCCCGGTGTGCCCTGGGGCGTGGCGGTGCGCGTGCCCGAAGGAATCGATCGGGCGGCGATCCGATCGCCTTTGTCGTCGCCGCGCTGCCCGCGCGTCTTCGCGCGCCAGAGCCGCTGGCTGACCATTTCGGAATGGCGCGACAAGGGACTGATGATGCTGAGCGGCCTGGTGCCCGCCGAGACTGAGCTTGCCACGCTCATCGAGCCCGACGGCAACGGCCAGACGGCCTATCTGCTCACGACCAATTACCGCTCGATCCTCGATTATAATTGCTCGAACTTCTACGCGCTGTCGGTGGGGCTGCTCGGCGATGCGATCCTTCCATAGAGCGGTCGCGCTTGCTTTGCCGCTGCTGGCCGCCAGCTGCGCGATGCCTCCGCCCGAGCAGCCGCGTCCGCGTCCGGCCAGGCCGCAGGGGCCTGTGGCGGACATGCCGGTGAAGATCGGCAAGCCCTATCAGGTTGCAGGTCTCTGGTATTATCCGGCCGATCAGGCCGATTATGACGAGGTCGGCCTCGCCTCCTGGTATGGAGCGCAATTCCAGGGCGGGCAGACCGCCAATGGCGAGGTGTTTGACATGGATCGGATCGGCGCCGCGCATAAGACGCTGCCCCTTCCGTGCTACGTGGAGGTTACCGCGCTCGATACGGGCCGGACAATCCTGGTCCGGATCAATGACCGGGGCCCGTTCGTCACCAACCGGATCATCGATCTGTCGCGGCGCTCGGCGCAGCTGCTCGGCGTCGAGCGCCGCGGGGTCTCGCGCGTGCGCGTGCGCCGCGTCTATCCGCCGGCCGAAGACCGGCTCCAGCTGCGCTGGGGACGGCCTGCGTCGGCGCGCGCCCATGTGATGGGCGCCGAGCTAGCCGCGCTCAACCGGCGCTTCGCCAACCGCCCGCCCGACCCGGTGGTGGCGCCCCGCATCGCCGCCGCCATTCCGGGCGCGGCGGTGCCGGTGGGCGGCTGGTTCATCCAGGTCACCGCGGTCGGCGGCCGCGCCAGGGCCGCGGAGATCGCCGAAATGGTCGCCGGCCGGATCGAGCCGGTCGGTGCGCTGTGGCGGGTGCGGCTGGGGCCGTACAAGAGCGAGGCCGAGGCGACAACCGCGCTGGCGCAGGTCCGGTCGGACGGCTATCAGGATGCCAGGCTCGTCCTGATCACCAGCAACAGCAAGATTCCGGAGGGAATAATACCCCAATGATGCTTCGCAAGATCGCCGTAATCCCCGCGCTTTTCCTGGGCTTGGGGCTGCCCGTCCAGGCGGCGGCTCCGGTCTTCGACACGCCCGCCCCGATTGCGTTCATGAAGGACTTGTCCTCGGGCGCGATTCTCTACGCGAAAAATCCCGATCAGCGTATCCCGCCGGCATCGATGGCCAAGATCATGACCGTCTATGTCGCGTTCGATCTGATCAAGAAGGGCGAGCTCAAGCTCGACGCGATGGCCACGGTGCGGCCCGAAACCTGGAAACAATGGCATGGCCCCGCCGCCGGCTCGACGATGTTCCTGTCGCCGGGCGAGCAGGTCAGCGTCGCCAATCTGCTGTTCGGGATCGTCACCCTGTCGGGCAACGACGCCTGCGTCGTGCTCGCCGAACATATCTCCGGGACCGAGCAGGCCTTTGTCGCCCTGATGAATCGCCGCGCCAAGGAAATGGGACTGACCAACAGCCATTTCGGCAATTCCAACGGCTGGCCCGACGGCGGAATCACCTATGTGACCGCGCGCGATCTCGCGACGCTCGCCGAACGGACGATCAAGGATCATCCCAAGCTCTACAAGACCTTCTATAGCCGCCCCAGCTTCACCTGGGGCAAGACGATGGGCAGCGGCCAGGCCATCACCCAGGCCAATCGCGATCCGCTGCTGGGCCGCGTTGCCGGCGCCGATGGCCTGAAGACTGGTCATACCGAAGAGGCGGGCTATGGCTTCACCGGATCGGCCGAGCAGAATGGCCGTCGGCTGGTGATGGTATTGTCGGGCCTGACCGGATTCAACCAGCGCATCGACCAGTCGGTAAGCTTCATGAACTGGGGCTTCCGCGCCTGGCAGGCCAAGCCGCTCGTCGCCAGCGGCCGTAAGGTGCAGGTAGCCGAGGTCCAGCTCGGCGATCAGCGCGAAGTTGGTCTGGTCGCGCCCCGGGACCTGACCGTCACTATTCCGGCCGGCCTCGGATCCGACCTTAAGACCAAGGTTGTCTATCAGGGCCCGATCAAGGCGCCGTTCAAGAAGGGTGACCATATTGCCGACCTCGTCGTCACCGGGCCCGACATGACACCGCAAGAACTGCCGCTGGTCGCCGAAAGTGATGTCGGCAAGGCGGGTTTCTTCGGCCGGATGATGGCGGGCGTGCGCTGGCTGTTCGGCCTCGACTGAGGCCGTGGCCGGGCGTTTCATCACCTTGGAAGGCGGGGAGGGGGTCGGCAAGTCGACCCAGGCCAAGGCCCTTGCCGACGCGTTGCGCGCACGCGGAATCGATCTGATCGAAACCCGCGAGCCGGGCGGAAGCGAGGGCGCAGAGGCGATCCGCAAGCTGCTGCTTGACGGTTCGGGAGACCGCTGGAGCGTGCGCGCCGAAGCCCTGCTGTTCGCCGCGGCGAGGGCGGATCATGTCGATAAGACGATCCGGCCCGCGATCGATGCCGGGAAATGGGTGATCTGCGACCGGTTTCTGGACAGTTCCATGGCTTACCAGGGAGGGGCGGACGGGCTTGGCACCGGCATGATCGGTGCGCTCCACCGGTTCGGAAGCCGGAATTATCTCCCGGATCGGACGTTGCTGCTGGCGCTGCCTTCCACTGAAGCCTCGGCCCGCGCTGCTTCGCGCGACCGGGGCGATGCAGACCGAATTGGCGGGCGGGACAGCGCTTATCATGCGCGCGTGGCCACAGCCTTCGACCGACTGGCGGAGCGCGAACCCGAGCGGTTTCGGCGTATCGACGCGCTCGGCAGTCCGAAACAAGTCACCGAACGCCTGATCACCGCGCTGGAAGACCTCCTGCCATGAGGCTCGTCGGTCATGACAGACAGATCAGCGCTTTTCGCGAGGCTGCGGATGCGGGGCGGCTCCATCATGCCTGGTTGCTGACCGGTCCGCAGGGGATCGGCAAGGCGAGTTTCGCGCTGGCGGCGGCTACCCGGCTGCTCGCCGACGCCGCGGGGCCGCGCGTTCATCTGTCCGGGCTCGAAACCCCCGACGACCACCCGGTCGCCCATTACGTTCGCGCCGGGAGCCACCCCGATCTGCGGATTCTCGAGCGCCTCTCCAGAGACAAGTCCGACGATCTCGCACGCTCAATCACCATCGAGCAGGTTCGCTCGCTCCAGGGCCTGTTCGCGACCACGCCCAGCCTGTCGCCGCGCCGGGTGGTGATCATCGATTCGATCGACGATCTCGAACGCAACGCCGCCAACGCGCTGCTCAAAAATCTCGAGGAACCACCTGCCGGCACGGTCTTCTTCCTGGTCAGCCATGCGCCGGGAAGGCTGCTGGCGACGATCCGCTCGCGTTGCCGGCTGCTACGCTTCGGCAGGCTATCGGACGAGCAGATGCGACTCGCGCTCCAGCGCTTGCTACCTGAGGAGCCGAACGACGAGACCGACGCGCTCATCGCGGTCGGCGACGGCTCGCCAGGCCGCGCGCTCGGCTTCGCGGGGCTCGACATCGGCGCGATCGACCAAGCGATCGACCGGCTGGTGGGCGAGGGCGATCCGACCAACGCGGTGCGTGCGTGGATCGCCAGGCAGCTCGGTACCAAGGCCGCGCAGGCGCGCTACGAAGCCTATCTCGACCGGGTACCCGCCCGGATTGTGGCCGAGGCCCGCCGCCGCCAGGGACCCGCCCTGGCGAACGCGGTCTTGCTATGGGAGGAAGCCCGGCGGATCAGCGAAAGCGCGGTCCACCTGTCGCTCGATCCGGCCACGACGGCGTTCGAGCTGGCGTCGATGCTGGCGAAGCTGGGGCCGGGCGCCAAGCCATAGCCGTGCGGCATGTCGAAACGAGGGCACATTGCCGTCATCCGAACGTTGCGGACCCAATCTCCCGTCCCTAAGGGAAGCGCATGTCGGAACCTTATTACATCACCACGGCGATCAGCTATCCCAACGGCCGCCCGCATATCGGCCATGCCTATGAAGCGATCGCGGCCGACACGATCGCACGATTCCAGCGCTCGAAGGGCCGCGACGTGCGCTTGCAGACCGGGACCGACGAACATGGCCTGAAAATGGCCCAGGCGGCGCGTGCGCGTGGCATCGCTCCGCGCCAGCTTGCTGATGAAATGTCATCTCTTTTCAAAGAAATGTGTGATGTTCTCAATATTTCATACGACCGTTTTATCCGCACCAGCGACGCCGACCATCATGCGGCGAGCCAGGCGATCTGGAAGGCGATGGAGGCCAATGGCGATCTCTATCTAGACCGCTACGAAGGCTGGTACTCGGTTCGCGACGAGGCCTTCTACGACGAGAAGGAGCTGATAGAGGGAGGCGAAGCCGGCGAGAAGCTGTCGCCGCAGGGCACTCCGGTCGAATGGACCAAGGAGGAGAGCTGGTTCTTCCGGCTATCCAAATATCAGCAGCCGTTGCTCGATCTCTATCGCGACCGGCCGGACTTCATCCGCCCGGAGACGCGAAGGAATGAGATAGTCAGCTTCGTGGCGGGCGGACTGAGTGACCTGTCGGTCTCGCGAACCAGCTTCGACTGGGGTGTGCCCGTACCCGGCAGCCCGGGTCATGTCATGTATGTCTGGGTCGACGCGCTGACCAACTACCTGACCGGTATCGGCTATCCCGGCGAGAAAGCTGAGTTCGGCAGATACTGGCCCGCGAACCTCCACCTGATCGGAAAGGACATCGTCCGCTTTCACACCGTCTATTGGCCGGCTTTCCTGATGTCGGCGAAGATCGCGCTCCCGAAACAGGTGTTCGGTCACGGCTTCCTGCTCAACCGCGGCGAGAAGATGTCGAAGTCGGTCGGCAATGTCGTCGATCCGCTCGTCATGGCCGAGCGCTATGGGGTCGATCAGCTCCGTTATTTCCTGCTCCGTGAGGTAAGCTTCGGCCAGGACGGCAGCTATGGCCATGAGGCGATCGTCAATCGCGCCAATGCGGAGCTCGCCAACAGCTTCGGCAATCTCGCGCAGCGCACCCTGTCGATGATCTTCAAGAACCTCGACGGCGAACTGCCCGCGCTTGATCGCAATCAGGACGACGCCGCACTTGTCCGGGCGGTCGCCGCCGCCTGCCTCGACGAAACTCCGCGCGCCTTCGAGCAGCTGGCCTTCTCGGTCGGCATCGAGGCCTGGATGAAGGCGGTGTTCGCCTGCAACCAATATGTCGACGCCCAGGCGCCCTGGGCGCTGCGCAAGAACGATCCCGAGCGGATGAAGACGGTGCTGGGTACACTGTTCGCGGTGATCCGCGATCTCGCCATCGCGATATTGCCCGTCATTCCGACGAGCGCCGGCAAGCTGCTCGATCAGATGGGAATTGCGCCGGACAAGCGCGATTTTGCGGCGATCGAAGACCAGCTCTGGTATGACGCGCTGCGTGGCTCGGGCTACAAGGTTCCCCAACCGGTGCCGCTTTTCCCGCGGCTCGAACTCGAGCCTGCCGAAAGCTGATGTTCGTCGATAGCCATTGTCACCTCAACTATGCGGGCCTCGCCGAGCGCCAGCGGGAGGTGCTCGCCGCCGCCCGCGCCGCCGGCGTGACGGCAATGCTCAACATCTCCACCCGCGCAGCCGAATGGGACGCGGTACTAGAGACGGCCGAGCGGGAGCCCGATGTCTGGGCGAGCGTCGGCATCCATCCCCACGACGCCGACACCCATGAGGACATCGAAACCTCGCTTCTGATCGGCAAGGCGAAGCATCCCCGGATCATCGGCATTGGCGAAACTGGCCTCGACTTCTACTATGACAAGTCCGATCGTGACCGGCAGCGCGCCAGCTTCCGCCGTCATATCGCCGCCGCCCGCGAGACTGGACTTCCGCTGATCGTCCACAGCCGGGAAGCCGAGGCTGACACCACCGCCATATTAGGCGAAGAGATGGGGAAGGGGGCCTTCACCGCGGTTATCCACTGCTTCACCGGCAGCGCCGCGCTCGCCCGAGCTATGCTCGACCTGGGTTTTTCGATTTCTCTCTCCGGCATCGTCACCTTCAGGAATGCTGCCGACCTGCGCGAAACGGCCCAGCTGATCCCACGCGACCGATTGCTGATCGAGACCGACAGCCCCTTTCTGGCGCCGGTGCCGCACCGGGGAAAGCCGTGCGAGCCCGCTTTCGTCGCCGACACGGCGCGTTTCCTTGCCGCGGAACTCGGCAGAAATATTGAAGGTCTGGCACAAGAAACGACGGATAATTTCTTCAGTCTTTTCACGAAAGCAAAACCGTGAAGCTACGTATCCTGGGATGCGGCACCTCCTCGGGCGTGCCCCGGATCGGCAATGACTGGGGCGCTTGCGACCCCGCCGAACCCCGCAACCGGCGCAGCCGCGCATCGATCGTCGTTGAAAGCGCCACCACGCGCCTGCTGGTCGATACTTCGCCCGACATGCGCCAGCAATTGCTCGACGCGGATCTGATCGACATCGACGCGATCCTCTGGACGCATGATCATGCCGATCACTGCCACGGCATCGACGACGCGCGGCAACTCTTCCATGCGCGGCGTTCGCCGGTGCCCGGCTATGGCTTCGCAGAGACGATCGATCAGCTCAAGATTCGCTTCGGCTACGTCTTCTATGGGCGGGACGGCTATCCGCCGACGATTGAAGATCGCGTCCTGGCGCCCGATATGACGATCGGCGACATCCGGGTGAGAACAGTGGCGCAACCGCACGGCAATATCTACAGCGCCGGTTTCCGGTTCGATCTTAATGAGAAATCCATCGGGTATTCAACGGATTTTCATTATGTTACGGATGAAATGATAGAAACATTCTCAGCCGTTGACATCTGGGTGGTCGATGCTTTGCGCGAACGACCGCATCCGACCCACACCCATTTGGCGCTGACCCTCGATGCCGTGTCGCGTGCGAGGCCGGGGCGTGCGATCCTCACCCATATGGATCAATCAATGGATTATGTTCCGCTCAGCGCCCGTCTGCCGGAGGGCGTGGAGCCGGGCTATGACGGGATGGAGATCGAGCTGTGACCGGCGACCAGATAGTCGCGTGTATCGCCATTGTCGGGATGATGGCTCTGGTCGTGCCCCGGCTGGTGAATGACAGGACGCCACGGCACAAGATGCTTCGCATGGTCGGGCTGTGGATTCTCATCCTCGCCGTGATTACGGTCGTCGTTATGACGCTGAGCTGATCATCAATTTAACATAATATATATTATCGGACTAGCGGGCGCGAAGCGAGATGGTGTCATATTCTGTCAGTCGACGAATCCGGTCGCGCGCCCTTTGGCTTCCCACATCTCGAAATCCCGCCTCGCGTGATCGAGTTTGGCGTACGCCCTGTCGAACGCATCGTTACCGAGCGGAAGCCTGAGCGGAGGTTCAGGAGAATCGACTGCTTCGATCATCACAGCAACAGCTTTGGTGGGGTCGCCGGGCTGGAGTCCGTTCAACCGCTCCGGCCGTCTGCGCATCTGGCCGCTCGTCTCTTCATAACCATCGATCACATGCGCCGCCATGTCGATCGACCGTCCGAGGAAGTCCGTGCGGAACGAGCCCGGTTCGACGATGATGATCTTGATCCCGAACGGCTCCAGTTCCTTCGACAGCGCCTCGGACAGGCCTTCCACCGCGAATTTACTCGCTGCGTAAAGGCCAAAACCCGCCCCGCCGTAAAAGCCGCCGATCGAGGAAATGTTGACGATCCGTCCGCCCCCTCGCGGTCGCATCATGGGGAGCGCCGCCCGCGTCGTTTCGAGCAGGCCGAAGAAATTCGTCTCCAACATCGGCCGATATTCCTCGGGGCTGGTTTCCTCGACCGCGCCGAACATTCCGTAGCCGGCATTGTTCACGAGGACGTCCAGCCTGCCGAAGCGCGCCTCGGTGGCCGCCATCGCCGCGACGATATCCGCTTGTTTCGTGACATCGAGTTTGACGGCCAGCGCATGCTCTGGATGACGCCGCACGAGATCGTCCAGCGTCGCGGGGTTGCGGGCGGAAATCACCGCCTGATCTCCGCGCGCGAGCACCGCGTCCGCAAGATAACGACCGAAACCCGACGAGCAGCCGGTGATAAACCATGTTTTCATCGAGGGATCTTGGCCTTGCGGATTGTGGAATGCAATGCTTTGTGCGGCCGCTACCTGCGCCCGAACAGTTTTTCGATATCGCCGTGGCCGAGCTTGATCCAGGTCGGCCGGCCGTGGTTGCACTGGCCTGAATGAGGCGTGATCTCCATTTCGCGGAGCAACGCATTCATTTCCGCAACGGACAGGATCCGCCCCGCCCGGACGGACCCGTGGCAGGCCATCGTGGCCGCGACATGATCGAGCCGCTCCCTGAGCGACAGCGCCTCGTCATAGGCGGC
>CAMLSA010000111.1 GCA_946482655.1 uncultured Sphingomonas sp.
TTCACCAACCCGACCACCAACAGCTACAAGCGGCTGGTGCCGGGCTATGAGGCGCCCGTTCTGCTCGCCTATTCCGCCCGCAACCGTTCGGCTTCGTGCCGTATCCCCTATGGGGCGGGCGCGAAGGCCAAGCGGGTCGAGTTCCGCTTTCCCGACGCAATGGCCAATCCCTATCTCTGCTATTCGGCGCTGCTGATGGCCGGTCTCGATGGCATCGAGAACAAGATCCATCCGGGCGATGCGATGGACAAGAACCTCTATGATCTTCCTCCGGAAGAGCTGGCCGAGGTTCCCACCGTATGCGGTTCGCTGCGCGAAGCGCTCAACAGCCTGGCGGCCGATCACGCCTTCCTCACCAAGGGCGGCGTGTTCACCGAGGACCAGATCGAGGCTTATATGGAGCTCAAGTGGCCGGAAGTCGCCCGTTGGGAGATGACCCCGAGCCCCGTCGAGTTCGACATGTACTTCTCGAGCTGATCTTACCGTCCCGTCCCGTCGAAGGGGCTCCGGAGCGACGGCTCCGGGGCCCCTTCTCTTTTTCGCTGCGTTTGTCGGGATTGCCGCCGATACAGCCTCGCTCCAAAAGGAATCCGATGCACGCCTCCGCCTCAGTTCCGAGCAACGAAACAGCGCATGGCCTGCCGATGTGGGAGTTCATCGCGATGATGGCCTCGCTCATGGCGGTGAACGCGTTGGGCATCGACATGATGCTCGCGGCGCTTCCGGAAATCGGGCAGGCATTGCATGTTTCGGTGGAGAACCGCCTGCAGTTCGTCGTCTCGGTCTATATCGCCTGCTTCGGCATCGGCCAGCTCTTCTGGGGTCCGCTCGCGGACCGCTTTGGCCGGCGGCCGATCCTGCTCGGTGCGATGGCTGTCTATGCGGCGATGAGCTTTCTCGCCGCGCATGCCGGCAGCTTCGAGCTGCTGCTCGCCGCTCGATCGCTGCAGGGGCTGAGCGCCGCGTCGACGCGGGTCCTGAGCGGCTCGATCATCCGCGACTGCTATGCGGGGCGGCGGATGGCGAAGATCATGTCACTTTCCTTCATGGTCTTCCTCGCGGTGCCGATCCTCGCGCCGGCGCTAGGCCAAGTCGTCCTGCTCATCGCACCGTGGCACTGGATCTTCTACGTCCTGGGGGCATTCAGTCTCGGCGTCGGGCTGTGGGCGGGCCTGCGCCTTCCCGAAACGCTTGCCCCCGCCAACGTTCAGCCGATCAGCGTGGTCGCCATCGCACGCGCCGCACGGCAGGTCGTCACCAACCGCTACTCGCTCGGCTACACCGTGGCGACGGGCTGCATCTTTGGGGCGCTGCTGGGATTTATCGCCAGTTCGCAGCAGATCCTGGCCCATGTCTTCGGTCGGCCCGACCTATTCTCGCTCTGCTTCGCGGCAATCGTCGTCTTCATGGCAGTGTCGGCGATGCTCAACGCGAAGATCGTCGAGCGTTTCGGCCAGCGGCTCATCTCGCACATTGCATTGCTGGCGATGATCCTGATCTGCGCGGTACGCCTCTTGCTGGTCCTATCCGGACAGGAAACGCTGGAACTGTTCATCCTGCTAAGCGGGATGACCTTCCTGTTCTACGGGCTGTGTGGCTCCAATTTCGGATCGATGGCAATGGAGCCGATGGGCCATATCGCCGGCACCGCATCGTCAATACAGGGCTTCATCTCGACGATGATGGGGACGGTCGTCGCACTCGTGATCGGCCAGTCTTTCGCGGAAACGACGCTGCCGCTGACCCTCGGCTGGGAAATTGGCGGGCTATGCGCGCTGGCGGCCGTGCTGGTGGTCGAGCGGGGACGGCTGTTCCGCGCGCACGCTGTGCCGCCCGCTCAGTAATCCCGCGACACCTTCACGCTCGCGCTCTGGCGACCGATCGTCGAGATGCTCGACAACAGCGAAAGCCAGCGGGTGATCTGGAACTCGATACGCGTCGCCGAATAACCCTGGCCGTCGCTGATCACCTCCACATAGGTCCGCCGGCCGATATATTTGCCGGCGGCGACCGCTGTGCCCGTGCCGATCGTCGGATCGGCGGGGAGGATGCGCAGCCGGTCGAGCCCGGCGGCGCGACGGACCGCGTTGATCGGGTTGAGCCCGCCGCCCCCACCCCGCAGCGACCCCACCGCCGCCGCGAGCTGAAGCGCCTCGGGCGCCGAGAGATTGGTGATCGATGTCCCGAACAGCAGCCGCGACAGCAGCTCGTCTTCGGGCAGTGCGGGAATGCTGGTGAAGCGTATCTCCGGTTTCTGCCCGGTCCCGGTGACGTTGATCGTGGCATTGACGCCGTTGAGGTTTGCCCTGGCGGTGATGTCGAGCAGCGGATCGGGCGGGGTCTCACCGAGGAATCGGATCGATCCGCGATCGAGATCGAAGCGGCGGCCGGCAAATTCATAGCCGCCCCTGACGAGATCGACCCGTCCGACGATGGCGGGGCTGTCGACGGTGCCGCCGAGATCGAGCTTGCCGCGCCATTCGCTGTCGAGGCCAAGGCCGGTCACCGCGAGCTGATTGCGGGAATCGACCTTGATGTCGAGCCGCCACGGCGATCGGCGCCGTATCACGCCATCGTCATCGGGCCGGTTGAGCTCGATCGTCTCGAACTGCGGGATCGCCGCCACCGCCGCGGCGCGGCCGAGTTGAAAGCGCCCCCGCACCAACCGCACATCGCCCGCGATCGTCCCGCCGTTGCCGTCGGACTTGATGGTCAGCGGTCCGGTCACCGTCGCACCGATGTCGTCGCGATTGAGCAGCTGCGCGTTGCGCGCGTCGATCGCGACGTCCATGCCCAGCCCCTTGCCCGCCGCAAAGTCGAACACCGCGCGGCCCTGGACCGTGCCGCCGCCCCTGGTCTGTCCCGACAGCTGGTCGATCAGCAGCCGGGAGCCGTCGAAACGGCCCGAAGCGGCGATGTTGCTGATCACCGTGCCCGTCACCGCGCTCTCGAGCCGCGCCTGGGTCGAGCGCAGCGACCCGCGGATCAGCGGATTGGCGCCGGTGCCGCCGATGTCGGCGCCGATCTGCACCGGTCCCGAAATGTCGATCGTCTCGACCCCGAACAGCCGCCACGCCGTATCGGCAGGCCCCCCATAGCGGATCTGGGCGAGCAGGTTGCCGCTCCGTAGCCGATCGGGCAATGCCCCGGCGGCGGGCAGGCCGCTGATCCGCGCCTGTCCGCGGCCGATCACCTTACCCCCGCTCGACACCACCGCTCGCGCCGCCGCTACGCTGTCGGTCAGCACCGCAGCGATCGCGACATCGGCCGGCCGCGACGACAGCACCAGGCCCGATCGCGACAGGCCCCTGATCTTGAGATCAGCACGTCCCGTCGGGATGCGAGCGCCGCGCTGGAGGCGATAGTCGACGTCGCCGGTCGCCATTCCCGAAAGACCGAGTTGTGGGTAGAAGATGTCGAGCACCGACAGCGGCATCGATGCGACCCCGGCCCTGATCTCGTTCGCCGTCTCGCCGAACCTCCCGGCGAGGGTCGCCTTGCCGCCGGCGAAAGTCAGTTCAGTCCGGTCGAGCACCCAGGCGTCGTCCTCGCGATGCAGATTGGCGGGAGTTATGAGGCGGATCGGGCGCCGGTCGATCGCCCCCTCGGCGTTGAGCGTGACGTTGCCGGGGCTGAAGTGGGCGACCGTGGTGAGATTGAAGCCGCGCCCGCGCGAGCCCGAAAGATCGGCGCTGATGCTGCCGCTGCCGCCGTTCATCGCGATCTCGGCGCGCCCGCGGGCCAGGCTGACGCCGTTCATGGTTGCGCCGAGAACGCTTACCTTGGCGTTGATCTGCGTTCCGGCGGGATCGAGCAGGATCGTGCCGTCGAGGCGGCCACGGCCGACCGTGAACGGCGTCGGCCCCGCAAAGCTCGCCCGTTGAGCACGCAGATGCGCCTCGATCTTCTGGAGCCCGCGTTCGACCGAGAAGAGCATCGGCCCGGTGATGGCGCCTCCTGCAAGGTCGAGCTGTCCGATAAAGCCGCCCGTAGCCGAGCGCAGGTTGCCGCTCCCCTTGGCCCCGCTCACCGCCAGCGCCGCGACCGCGATCGTCGCCGGCTGGCCCGACGGAAGCAGGATCGCCCCCTTGCTGCCCCACGGGCCCAGCCGCGATCCCCCCTCAGCCGCATAGGCGAAGCCCTGTGGCGTCGGATCGAGCTTGATCGTTACATCGGCGAGGCCGAGCGGCTGCAACGGCGAGGAGAGGACGAGATCGATCTTCGGCCGGCTTATATTGCCGTCGAGCGTCAGCTGGAGCGGGCCGTAACGCGCCTGATTGCCGCTGCCCTTGAAATGGAAAGTACCGTCGCGGCGGCGGAAACCGTTGCCGGTGATGCGAATTTCCGGGCCGGTGAGTACCAGCCTGTCGAAATGCAGCACGCCATCGGGGCCGCGCCGCAGCCGCGTGTCGATCGACGGCAGCCCACCCGCCAGCGAGCGCAGGAAGGCATTGTCGAAGCGCCGCACCCAAGCCCGGCCCCTGCCCGCGACCATCGTGCCGCGTCCGCCAGCACCGGGCACGACCTTCAGGTCGGAACTGACGTCGACGACGCCAATTCCGGGAATGAAGTAGCGGAGAAGTTTTCCTATCAGGGCAACATCATAGACCCCGGTCCTGAGGTCGAGATTGAGCGAAAGCTGTCCGCTCAGCTTGTCCGAACCGAGTCTGAGCTTTTGGCCTGTCACCTTGGTGGGCGTCACCAGCAGGACGCCATCGACCTTGAGATTACCGAGAATGCCGCCCGCGACGTCGCCAACCCCGGTCACCCGCCGCGCCGTCAGCCGCACGGGCACCTTGACCGGCGATGCCGAGAGTTGCCCTTTGCCGTCGGCGCGCACCGCGTCGAAGCCGGTCCGGTCGAATGCGACGTGATCGGCGGTGAGTGCATAGCCGAAGGCTGCCGTACCGAATGGCCCGTCGAGGGTAGCGTGCAGCCGGATATTGCGTCCCGTCATGTTCGGGAACAGGGCCGGCGGCCTGAACAGCACGGCATCCACCACCACCCCTCGGTAGGCGCTCGTGGCGAGATCGAGCGTCCCGGTCGAGACAATCTCGACCTGCGGGGTCTTGATGCCGAGCGATCCCGCCAGCTTGCGGTCGGCCAGCGTGCCGGCGCCTTCGACCCGGATCACCGGGGCGGTCAGCCGCTGAAGCTTGCCCTTGAGGAAGCTGGTTGGCGCGAGTGTCCCATCGAGCGCATATTTGCCGCTGTTGACGGCAAGCGCGAGTTCGACCAGCCGGATGTCGCCGACATCCAGGGTGGCCCTGCCCTTCCAGGCCGGCCATGTGCCGGTCCCCGAAATCACGCCGTCGACCGGCCGCTTCCATCCGGTCGTGCCCGCGATCACGCCCTCGGCGGGACCGACCAGCTTCGCATCGAGATCGAAACGATCGCGGTCAGGTTCGGAATCGAGCTGGAGGGCGAGCCGATCGCCGGCATTGGACGACGCATCGAGCTTGAACAGCGCGCGGCCCTTGTAAATGTCTGCGCTGGCATCGATCCGCGCGATCCGGCGGCGGCCCGCGACGGAGGGCTCGAGCCGCAGTCGCACGATTTCGAGGCTGCCGATATGGATATCGAAGCCCGGCAGCAACGGACCCTTTTTCGCGGATGGCCTGAGCCTGGGAAGCCGGTGCAGGATCAGCAGATCCGATCGGGCGCTGCGGATCCAAAGCTTGTTGGCGATCCAGGCGGCGGGACGCCAGTCGAGATCGATCTCGGGCGCTTCGAGGAACAGGCCCTGGCTGTCGTAAAGCCGGAGGTCGCGCAGCTGGGCCTTGTTCCAGATCGAGCCGTCGATCCGCCCGATCCGGATCCGCAGCCCGGAACTCGGCCTGAGCGCGCTGATCCGATCGATGATCAGGCGGTGGCCCGGGCCGCTGTCCAGCATCCATACCGCCGCCGATATCAGCAGCAGGATCGACAACAGGCCGATCGCCACGGCGCGCAGGATCGGATGACGCTTGCGCCAGGCGGCAACCCGCTCCTCGATCATGGCGATCTCGTCGGCCATCAGAAGGCCTGCCCAAGCGAGACATAGACCGCGACCCGGGAATCTCCGCGCCGCCGGTTGATCGGCGTCCCGAGGTCGACCCGTATCGGACCGAAGCTGGTGTAATAGCGGACGCCCAGACCGGCGCCGTAGCGCAGATTTCGAAAGGTCGGCAGCTTGGCCGAATAGAGATTGCCCCCGTCGAGAAAGGGCACCACTCCGAAGTCGCCGAAGCGGATTCGCGCCTCGATCGCGAACTCGACGAGGCTGCGGCCACCCGCCGGATCGCCGTTGATGTCGACCGGCCCGATCTTCTGATATCCGAAGCCGCGCACCGACCCGCCGCCGCCCGCATAGAAACGCCGGGTCGGAGCGATCCGCTCGGCCGAGGCGCCCGTGATCGAGCCCAGCCGGACCCGGCCGGCGATCACCGTGCGCCCGCCGACAGGCAGATAAGTGCTGCCGTCGATTTGCGCCTTCACATAGCCGAAGGCGCCGCCCTGCAGCGACAACTCGGGTGAGACGCGTGCGGCAAGGCGGTAGCCGCGGGTCGGGTTGAGCAGATCGTTCGATCCGTCATAGGACAGGCTCGATGGCAGCGCGCCGGTCAGGAACTGGCGCCGGCGCGGTGCGCCGGTCGCTTTGACCGTATCGTCCTCCTTCGACGCGGTGAGCTCTACGCCGTACGACCAGGTCCATTTCTTCTGCCAGATGATGTTGGTCTGCCGTTCGAGCCCCGCCGCGAGCGTGACGCTTCGCGCTTCGAAGGCATCTTCATCAAGGTGACTGAACAGCAGCTGCCCGGTGAGGACGCGGTCGCGCGCCTTGTAGTTGTTGCGCCGAATCGTCGCGCCCAGCGACTGTTCCTGGGTGCCGAGCACGCCCCGGAAGGTGACCGCGCCCTCGGGGCGGATCAGGTTGCGGTGCTGCCAGCTCGCCTCGAGCCGATAGCCTTCGCCGGTGCCATAGCCGACCGCGCCCGATATGGTCCGCGGCGGCGCCGGCTCGAGCTTCACCGAAACGTCGACGACATGCGGGTCGGCGGTGGCGACCGGCTTGATCGTCACGGAGGAGACCAGGCTGGTCTGGATCAGCGCGCGGCGGAAATCGTCCATCTTCGCGGCGTCGTAGACCTCGCCTGGCCGGAAGCGGGCGATCCGGCCGAGATGCTTGGCGCTGAACAGCCGCTTGCCCTCCACGATGATCCGCCCGATCCGCCGCGACCCGCCGGGATCGACTTCCATCGCCAGCGCGACCTGTTGGTCATCATGATCGACGGTGAGCTTGGGTTCGCCGACCTTGGCAAAGACAAAGCCCTGGCGCCCCAACTCGGCCCTGAGCGCGGCCTGCCCCGCCGCGATCTTGTCGGAATCGGCCGCCTGGCCGACTTTCAGGTCAAGCGCCCGACGCAGCTCGTCGGCCTTTTCACCGGGCTTGTCGATCCCCGCCACATCGATCGCCGAAAGCGTGTACAGCGCCCCCGGTTCGACGAGCAGCCTGACGAGCAGCCTGCCGGTGCTTTCGTCCTCGATCCGCGTGGAGACGTCGGCGGAATAATAGCCCGCCGCGCGCATCAGCTGGGCCAGCAGTGTCTCGTCCTCCCGGGCGCGCCGGTCGATCTGGGCGGTATTGCCGACGCCCTTGCCGCTTTCGAGCGCGGAGAGCATCCGGAAACGGTCGCGGATCGAACCTTCGGTTTCGGCGGTCATCCCATTCTTGCCAGCCAAGCCGTCGATGACGACATGATAGCGGCGCTCGGCGGGAGCATCGCTGGGCGGCGGCGCCTCGGGCCTGGGGGCGGACGGGTCCGAGGGGGCCGGCACGCCGTCGTCGGGGGGAGCGGGCCAGTCGACCTCGATCTCTGGCAGCGGAGCCATTTCGGACAGGGGATCGCGACCGGACGGCGAAACGGCGTCAGCAGGGGCGGCCGACGGCGATTGCGGCTGCGCCCGTGCCGGAGCCGACACGCACAATATCACGCCCAGGACGATCGACGGGGCACGGAGCGGCGTGCGGGCGGCACTCATGCGGCGGACCCTAGCGATAGGGGGGCTCCCCCGCCAGAGCCTAGTGCGCGGTGACGATCATGCGAATGGTAGACAAGGCCAGCCGCCGCCGGCGGTCGAGGCTCAGTGAACGGTGCCCACCGCCACGTCCTGGCTCAGGACGATCAGGAAGCGCTCGATCTGGCGCCATTCGCAAAAGCGGATCGCGTTTCCCAGCTCGCGATAGCGTCGGCTGCGTGCAGCCGCCTCGTCGACGGCGTGAGTCCCATATTCACGGAACAGGCTTTCCGCGAGGTCGACGCTGTTGCGGCTGGCAATGTAAAACAACTCTTCCACGCGTACGCCCCTTGCGAAGGAAATACTCTCACTTCGTGCCAAGCGTCTTAAGCGGGAAGTTCGTGCGAACTCTTGCGGTTATTGGTGGACGGAAGGTTTACCATATCCCGCCCGAGCGGCCGGCGGAGGCGCTGGCGCAATCGCTGCGGGCGTGGCATGGGGCGCGGATGGAACAGCAAAACGGCAAGGCATCCCGCGCCGGCGGCGTGATCATCGCCTTCACTGTCATGGCGGGCGCGCTCATCGGAGCGCGGCTCGGGCAGCCATCGCTCGGCACCGTGATCGGCATAGCCATCGGCGCTGCGATCGCGCTGGGCCTGTTTATCCACGATCGCCGGCGGTCCTGAGCTCAGACCAGCCGGCGCCCGCACCACAAGACGCGGCCGATCACCTGCGCCGAGGCCGGATCATCGACGCGAATATCCGCATAGGCGGGATTGTCGCTGCGGACGACATAAGCTCCGCCTTCACGGATCAGCCGCTTGACGACGAGCATGCCGTCGATCCGCAGCACATGGATCGCTCCCGAGCGGGCAGATGATAGGTCGCGATCGACGAGGATATCGTCGCCGTCGCGCAGCGTCGGCTCCATCGAATCGCCGATGACGCGAATGATCGACAGCGCCGCCGGCCGCCTCACCCCCAGATCGCGCAACAGCCCCCCATCGAAGCCGATCGGGGGGCCTTGCTCCTCGATGTCGGCCATCCCGCCCGGCCCGGCCGAGGCGCCGATTTCGATACGCGGAACCCGCACGAGCGCGGCGGGCGCCGGAGCGGCCGGTTCGATCCGGCCGCCAAGCCGCTGCTCGGGTACGCGGAAATAGGCGGCGAGCTTCAGCCGGTCCTCCTCGGCGAGCCGCCGCGGCGTGCCGCGCTTGATATATTGCTGGATATAGGCGGGGTTGCGGCCGAGCAGGCGCGAGATCGAACTATAATCCTCGCCGCTATCGCGGATCAGGGCATCGAGGCTGGTTCGGGCGTCGTCGGCCATGGCCCTATGTACAGATAGGATTTTTCCTAGACAAGTAGGAAATTGAAGGGAACATATAGCGAACATTACGAGTCGCGATGGAGCCTGAACATGCATTTGCTGTCGAAGATCGAGCGTTACCTG
>CAMLSA010000112.1 GCA_946482655.1 uncultured Sphingomonas sp.
CGCGGTCAACATGCTCGGCCATGGTCATCCGGCGCTGGTCAAGGCGATCGCCGATCAGGCGGCGACCTTGATGCACGTGTCCAATCTCTATGGCAGCCCGCAGGGGGAGGCCTTCGCGCGGAAACTGGTCGACAGGACCTTCGCCGACACGGTGTTCTTCACCAATTCGGGCGCCGAAGCGGTGGAATGCGCGATCAAGACGGCGCGCCGCTACTTCCATGTCAGCGGCCAGCCCGAACGGACGAAGATCATCGCCTTCACCAACGCCTTTCACGGGCGAACGCTCGGCGCGATCTCGGCCACCGACCAGCCCAAGATGCGCGACGGTTTCGAGCCGCTGCTGCCGGGCTTCGTGGTGGTGCCGTTCAACGATCTCGAAGCGGCGCGCGCGGCGGTCGACGGCAATACGGCGGGCTTTCTCGTCGAGCCGGTGCAGGGCGAGGGCGGCATGACGCCGTCGACCCCCGAGTTCCTCAAGGGGCTGCGCCGGATCTGCGACGACAAGGGCATGCTGCTCATCCTCGACGAAGTCCAGTGCGGCTATTGCCGGACGGGCCTGTTCTTCGCGCATGAGCATTATGGCATCACGCCTGACATCATGGCGGTGGCCAAGGGAATCGGCGGCGGCTTTCCAATGGGCGCCTGCCTCGCGACCGAGGAAGCGGCCAAGGGCATGGTGTTCGGCACCCATGGTTCGACCTATGGCGGCAATCCGTTGGCGATGGCGGTGGGCGAGGCGGTATTCGAAGTCGCGGTCAACGACGCCTTTCTCGCGAATGTTCGCAAGATGGGAGACCGGCTGCGTCAGAGCATCGAGCAGCTCATCCCCAATCACGATACGCTTTTCGACAGCGTGCGCGGCCTCGGTCTGATGCTCGGCATCAAGCTGAAGGAAGCCGCCGACGCCCGCGATTTCGTCGCCCATCTGCGCGACAATCATGGCCTTTTGACGGTGTCCGCGAGCGAGAATGTCGTCCGCATTCTGCCGCCTCTGGTGATCGAGGAAAGCCACATCGCCGAATGCATCGAAAAGCTCTCGGCGGGGGCGCGGTCGTACAGGTCCGCGTCATGACCCGGCACTTCGTCGACCTCGCCGATGCTGGGACGGCTGGCCTCCGGGCCATGCTCAACGCGGCCAAGGCCCGCAAGGAGGCCCGCCGCGGTCTCCCGAAGGGTCGTGTCGACGACGACGCGCCGCTCGCCGGCTATACGCTGGCAATGATCTTCGAGAAGAACTCGACGCGCACGCGCGTGTCGTTCGACATGGCGATGCGCCAATTGGGCGGCAACACGATCGTGATGGATGCGGGCGCAACCCAGCTCGGCCGTGGCGAGACAATCGCCGACACGGCGCGCGTGCTCAGCCGCTATGTCGATGCGATCATGATCCGGACGGATGACCACCAGAAGGTGCGCGACCTGGCTCGACATGCAGATGTGCCGGTGATCAATGGCCTCACCGATCGCTCGCATCCGTGCCAGATCATGGCCGACCTGCTGACCGTGCTCGAACATCGGGGGCACCTCGATGGCCTGAACTGGGCCTGGCTCGGCGACGGCAACAATGTCCTTCACTCGGTCGTCGAGGCGGGGAGCCTGCTTGGCTTTCCGGTGCGGATCGGCTGTCCCGAGGGCTATGATCCCGATCCGGAGGTGATCGCGGCGGCGCGCGCGCGCGGCGGCGACATCCGCCCGTCGCGAAACCCCGCCGAAGTGGCGGGCGGGGCCGATGTGATCGTTACCGACACCTGGATTTCGATGGGGCAGGAGCATGCCGACGCCAAGCTCGGGGCGATGATGCCCTTCCAGGTGACCGAGGCGCTGATGGCCAGCGCGGCGCGCGGCGCGGTCTTCCTCCACTGCCTCCCCGCGCATCGTGGCGAGGAAGTGGTCGACGCGGTCATCGACGGGCCGCAATCGCTGATCTGGGACGAGGCCGAGAACCGGCTTCATGCCCAGAAGGCGGTGCTGCTCTGGTGCCTGGGGAAGCTGGACTGATCGATGGGCGGGTTGAAAAATCCCGCCGTCATGCTGAACTTGGTTCGGCATCCACCCATCATCTTCCCGGACGATGTTTGTGGAGGAGTGGACCCTGAACAGGTTCGGGGCGGCGATGGGATTGGCTGTGGCTTCTGAGACAAATGCTCCCGACCTCGACCTGGCGTTGGGTTTCACCATTCCCGAGCGGCATGCGCGCGGCCGGCTGGCGCGGCTCGGGCCGGCGCTCGACATGATTCTCGCCGCGCACGGCTATCCGCCGGCGATCGAGAAACTGCTGGCCGAGGCGCTGGTGCTCGCCGCTCTGCTCGGGTCCACCCTCAAGCATGATCAGGGCCAGCTCACTCTTCAGGCGCAGGCCGACGGCGGCGCGGTCGAGCTGATGGTCGCCGATTACAAGGGCGGCGAGATGCGCGGCTATATCCGCCATGATCCCGGCCGGCTGGCCGAGATGCCCGCCGATCCGTCGCTGTTCGCGCTGTTCGGCAATGGCTATCTCGCGATAACCTTCGACCAGGCGGTGACGGGCGAGCGCTACCAGGGGATCGTGCCGCTGGAAGGCGGTTCGCTGGCCGAGGCGGCGGAAAGCTATTTCAGCCAGTCCGAACAACTGCCCAGCCTGGTACGCCTGACAAGTCGGTGCCTGCCCGATGGCCGCCACGTCGCGGGCGGCATCCTGATTCAGCATCTCCCCGAGGGAGAGGAGGGTCGCGACCGCATCCACACGCGGCTCGATCATCCCGAATGGGACCATGTTCGCGCGCTCGGCCAGACCTTGTCGATCGAGGAACTGACCGATCCCGATCTCAGGCTCGAAACCCTGCTTTGGCGCCTGTTCAACGAGGAAGAGGAAGTACGCACCATGGCCGCGGTCGGCCTCGCGCGCGGATGCCGCTGCGATCCGGATCACATACGCGGCGTGATTTCCCGTTTCCCCGCCGATGAACGCGCCGAAATGGCCGACGAGAAGGGCGAGATCCACGTCGACTGCGAGTTCTGCGCCAAGCGCTTTTCGCTCACGCTGGGATCGATCTGATCGACCGAAACGATTCGGGATTATGAATCGTAACTGGATGATCGTCGATCTTTGAATATCGACGATTGGTCGAACTTGGCTATTCTGAGCGGCACGATCGGGGAATCGGAGGCGCTCGGCGGGGCGTGAGGCGATGATGGCTTTGCTATTGCGTAAAGTATGGGTTTGCACGGCCTTGGCCGCGTCGCAGGCGATGGCCGCGCAGGCACCCGCGCCGCAATCGGCGTCCGCCGCCGAGCCGCGTTCGGCCATGTCGCTCGCGGCGCTGAAATTGCTCGAGCCGGGGCTTTGGCAGCTCGAGATCAAGGGGCGTGCGGCCAGGCAGATATGCGTCGCGGACGCCATGGCGCTGGTTCAGGTCGAACATGACCAACCGGGCTGTTCGCGCTTCGTGATCGCCAACGAGCCGAGGAGTTCCACGGTCCATTACAGCTGTCAGCGCGCCGGCTGGGGGCGCACTACGGTGCGGGTCGAGACGGCGAGCGGCGCGGTCATCCAGACCCAGGGCATCTCGCGCAACGCGCCGTTCGATTACGTGGTCCAGGCCCGCCGGATCGGCGCCTGCGGGGTTCAGGCCGCGCTCAAGCAGCGGTAGAGCATTTGATTGCGTTTCGACCAGGCCGAATCCCGCCGAGCGGCCCCTCGACTCCTGGTTAATCCTTTGTTTAGGCCTGCCGGGCTATAAGCGAATCGTGCCTTCCCCTTTAGGCACACTTTCCTCCCTTAGCAGGCTTCGAGCCTCACTGGGCCGCTCTCGGGCGGCCCGTTTTTTACCCGGCCGACTTCAGTTCGATGATGTCGGTCTCGTGGGTACCCTTCTCCTCGGCCAGGAAGGGTGGATTCGGGATCGCCGCGCGCCCTTCGTTGAGGATCACCGACCAGCGATCGGACAGGGTGCGCATATAGGGATCCTGGGGCTCGATCCGCCGCTTGATGATCGGCAGGCCGGGATCCGCACGGATCACCATCAGATCGAAGGGCAAGCCGACGGACTTGTCGGAGCGGATCGTCGAGTCGAACGAGAGCAGGCCGACCTTCACCGCCTCGTCGATCGTGCTTTCATAATTCATCGCGCGATCGAGGATCGGCTTGCCATATTGGGTGGCGCCGATCTGGTAAAAGGGGCTGTCGCGCTGGCATTCGATAAAGTTGCCGGCATCGTAGATCAGGAAAAGCTGGGGTGGGTTGTTGCCGATCCGGCCGCCGAGCAGCAGCGAGATCCCGGAGCTGACCCCGGCCGCGTGGAGCGCGGGCTTGAGCTGGCGGCCGGCCTCCATCACTGCCTCGCCGACGAGCTGCGCGGCCCGGAACATCGTCGGCATATTTTCGATCTTGCGCGGCGGGTCTTCGGCACTTAGCGTCGGCAGGCCTTCGGCGAGCATCCCCAGCACCAGCTGGGTCACCGACAGATTGCCGGCGCTCGCCACTACGCAGAACCGATCGTCGCTGTCGGCAAGCACATGCAGCTTGCGATAGGTGGAGATATTGTCGATCCCGGCATTGGTGCGGGTGTCGGCGATCATGATGAGCCCCTGGCGGAGCAAGATTCCCACGCAATAGGTCATGGCTTCCCCTCGTGTGTCGGTTTCCCCAGCCGAACGAGCCCATTCATATACGATAGGACCCAATTGGAAGAGCTTCTTTTTGCCGGCGGCGATCGTGAGGCCGGCCGGTAGACCCGCGGGTTAAAATCGCCTAAGCGCCGCCCCATGTCTCCCAGCGTGAACAAGATGGGCCGCCGTGCGATCGTGCTGTTGTCGGGCGGGCTCGATTCGATGGTGTCGGGCGGCATCGCATGCGAGCGGGGTTTCCAGCTCGCGGCGCTGACGATCGATTATAATCAGCGCCACCGGATCGAGCTCGAAGCCGCGGCGCGGATCGCGGCGGCGCTCGGCGTGGACCGGCACGTCACCCTGCCGATCAACTTGCGCGCGTTCGGAGGATCGGCGCTGACCGACGATATCGCCGTGCCGAAGGACGGGCTCGAGCCGGGCATTCCGGTCACCTATGTGCCGGCGCGCAACACCATTTTCCTTTCGCTCGCCCTGGGCTTCGCCGAAGCGACCGGCGCGCGCGACATCTTTCTCGGTGTCAACGCGCTCGATTATTCCGGCTATCCCGATTGCCGACCCGAGTTCATCGCAGCCTTTCAGCATCTGGCGGACCTCGCGACGCGCATGGGAATCGAAGGGCGGGGTTTCACGATTCACGCCCCGCTGCAGCACATGACCAAGGCCGATATCGCCCGCGAGGCCGCGCGGCTCGGCCTGGACGCAGGGATGAGCTGGTCCTGCTATGATCCGACGCCCGAGGGCAGGCACTGCGGGGCGTGCGACAGCTGCCGGCTGCGCGCAAAGGGCTTCGAAGAGGCCGGGTTGGCCGATCCGACGGTCTACGCCTGATGGGCAGCTATGCGGTCAAGGAAATATTCCTGACGCTGCAGGGCGAAGGCATGCAGGCCGGTCGCCGCGCGGTGTTTCTGCGCTTTGCCGGCTGCAATCTGTGGAGCGGGCGCGAGGATGATCGCGCCGGGGCCGCCTGCAATTTCTGCGATACCGATTTCGTCGGCTTGGACGGCACCGAGGGCGGCCGTTATCCCGATGCGGCGACGCTGGCGGACAAGGCGGAGGCGCTGTGGGGCGACGTCGCCGGGCGCTTTATCGTGATGACCGGGGGCGAGCCGCTGCTCCAGGCGGACGAGGCGCTGACCGCCGCGCTCAAGGCGCGTGGCTTCGAGATCGCGGTCGAGACCAACGGCACCCAGCCGGCACCCCCGGGCATCGACTGGATCTGCGTCAGCCCCAAGGCCGGCGCCGAGGTGGTATTGCGCAGAGGCAAGGAGCTCAAGCTGGTCTGGCCGCAGCGCGGCATCGATCCAAGGCAGTTCGAGGACTGGGATTTCGAGCATTTCCTGATTCAGCCGATGGACGGGCCCGACCTGGCCGGCGCGCGCGAGGCGGCGATCGCATTCGTCCTCGAGCATCCGAAATGGCGGCTTTCGACGCAGACGCACAAGATTGTGGGTATCCGCTAAACGGCACCGTCAAACTCCGGGACAAACACTAGCCGGATGTCGGCGCTGCGACGCCCGCCTGTTGCCAGCCGGTGGGGGCGCAGCTTGCCTTTAGCAGATCCTTCTTGTTCCAGCAGGCCTTGTCCATCGACGGTGGCTGGACGGCAACGGAGATATGCCGCCGCGCGTGGAGCATGTCCCCGGTAGGGACCAGGCTGTTGCGGAACTCGCGCATCCGGCTGAGCGCCAGCGGGGTGAGCTTGTTGCGGGGCAGTTTGCGCGCTTCGCGACCGATCATGCTGGCCGTCTGGCAGAAGCCGAGCTGGGCGTGCATCGTCGAGAAGCCGTTATAGGTCTTGGTCGTGTATTGATCGAATGCCTTCTGCCAGGTCTTGCCGGCCGTGCGCCTGAAATAGGCGCCCAGGGTCTTCTGCGCGGCGAGAAGCTCTTCGCTATTCTTCCGCAGCAGGTCATTGTAATTGGGCACCGTCAGAAGGATAGGCGAGAACTGGCATTGCAGCGCGGCGACATTGAGGCCGGCGCGCAGATTCCACAACATATGGGCCCGGAGCTCGGCCGGGGTAGCCTTGGGCATCGCCAGCCCGAGGCCCGGTTCGTCGCCGTTTACCAGGCCGCCGGCGAAATTGGGCTGGTGCCAGAAAAGATAGGCGGATGCCGGGCCTGCCGGGCCGATCGCCATCATGCCCGCTGCGGCCATTGCGAGCCATCGAAACGCCATGCTTACCTCTCCTGAACCGTGGAACGCCCCCCGCCCCGCTGGATCGACTGTCGAGCTACATCCCGTTGCTGGCGTTCCCCATGTCGGCGGCGCCGTTGTCCGCCGCGGCAGCACTGCCGGCCTGATCGAGCGTGGCGCTTTCGACCACGGTCATGTCGTTCATCGAACCGTCGCTCGCGTTCATCTCGATGACGTTGGTGTCGCCGCCGCCCTTCTTCCCGCAGCCCGAAAGGGCTGCAGCCGCCAGGATGATGCTCGTGCCGAGGATGGTGCTGATCGTCCGCTTCATGGAAGCTCCCTGGAATTGCTGATTTGCGGCAAGGATATAGGTAACGACTCGGCCACTCAAGGGCGACCGCACGATTCAGGCTGGACAGCTCAGCCCCGCCAGCATTTCCGGAAAATGGCGGCGCAGCGCGGCATCGACCGACCTCATCCGCGCCGTCACGCCGAGCTTCGCCATGCTGGTGACCGCATAGTCGCCAAGGCCGCAGGGCACTATGCCGGAAAAATGCGACAGGTCGGGATCCACATTGATGGAGAAGCCGTGAAGGCTGACCCAGCGGCGCACGCGGACACCGATCGCGCCGATTTTCGCCTCCTCGGCGCCATAACCCGTCCAGATGCCGATGCGGCCGGCTTCGCTGCGGCTCTCGATGCCGAAGTCGCCGAGCGTCGCGATGATCCACTTCTCGATCCCGGTGACGAAGCGGCGCACGTCGCGGCCGCGCCTGTCGAGATCGAGCAGGACATAGCCGACGCGCTGGCCCGGGCCATGATAGGTATATCGACCACCCCGTCCGGCCCTGAACACCGGAAAGCGACCCGGCGTCAGCAACTCGTCGGCCGCGGCGCTCGTGCCCGCCGTGTAGAGCGGAGGATGCTCGATCAGCCAGATCAGTTCGGGGGCTTCACCGGCGCGGATCGCGCCGGCGCGTGCTTCCATCTCGGCGAGGGTTTCGGCATAGGGGACGAGGCCGGAGGATATCCGCCACTCGATCGCTTCCATCGTCAGATCGCCGGTCGTCATGGTTGCGCATATTGCTCATTTCGGCGGCCAATCAAGAGCGCCGCGATTGCGCTCTACGGGCCGGGCAGGATAGGCGGGGGCGACGACCCTTTCGGAGCAACGACGGAATGACCGAATTTTCGCTCGGTATCATTTGGGAAGAGACGATCGCCTTTCTGCGCCGAGAGGGTTCGCTGCTGATCCCGGTTGCGCTGGCGACCTTCGGCATCGCCCAGCTGCTTCTGGAACTCGCCATGGTCGGCAACCCGGCCGCCGGCCCCGTCACCCAGGCATTCTCGCCACGATCGCTGCTCATGATCCCGGCCGCGCTGCTGCTCCTGATCGGCAATCTCGCGGTCAGCAGGATCGTGCTCGTACCGGGCAGGAGCATCGGCGAATCGCTGTCCGACACGTTGCGCAACGCACCGAGGGCGCTGCTCGTGATACTGCTGATCTTCGCGATGATGGCGGGGATCGCGCTTCTGACAGTGATCGCGGCGACGCTGGGGGCTATGACCTTCCGGGTCGATCCCAAGGCGATTACGCCCAATATCGTCCTGCTGCTGATGGTGCCGATGTTCATCATCGGCATCAGGATGCTGATGCTCGTTCCGATATTGGCGGTCGAGCAACAGGGGCCGCTCGAGGCATTGCGGCGGGCCTGGGCGCTGAGCCGCCGTCATTTCCTACGCTTTCTCGGCGTCTTCGCGACCGTGATGATGCTCACGGTCGTCCTCGCCTTGGTCCAGATGTTCGCGCTTGGATCGCTCTTCCGGCTGTTGGCGCTTGCCGTTGGCGACGGACAGTTGGTGCTGATCCTCCAGGCCGTGGTCAATGCCGGGCTCGAGGCGATGCTGTCGCTAGGGGTGACGGTTTACATCGCGCTGATCTACCGGAAGATCGCCGCGTCCTGACCCAATAGCGGTATATGTGGCGCGGCGTCGCGGGGCAGGATCCCGGCCAGGCGCGGGTCGGCGAAGCTTTCGACGGCGCGCGCGAAAGGCGTGAAGCCATGGCGGCGATAGAAGCCCAGGGCGCCAGGATGGTCCAGCGTACAGGTGTGAACCCACAGGCGGTGCATATCCTTGCGCCAGCCGATCGCCAGCGCCTGCGCCATGAGCCAGTTGCCGTGTCCCCTGCCGGCCAGTTCGGGAACGAAGCCGAGAAAGCCGATCTCCGCCTCGCCGGCCTTGCGGAAGTCGAGTTCGAGCAGACCGATCTCGATCCCCCGGCGATCCTCGACAGCGTAGATCTCCACTGCCGCGTCATGGATGATGCCGATCAGCTCACTCTCCGTCATCGCCAGCCGGGAAAACCACAGCCACGGCTCGCCGACGCGGCGGAACAAGGCGCGATATTTCTCGGGCGAGGGGGTCTTCCAGCGCGCGAGGCGGAACGGTGCGGCGGGCATCGTCCGGGGCTTGGGCCGCTCGCGCATCTCGAGCGACGTGACGATTGTCGCGACCATGGCGGGTGGGACGGGGGTCAACGGCATCTCATTCCCACACCGCCACCGGCGGCAGGCTCATCAGGATCGCGTCGATATTGCCGCCGGTCTTGAGGCCGAAC
>CAMLSA010000113.1 GCA_946482655.1 uncultured Sphingomonas sp.
CGGATACCCATTTTGCCTTGCCCGTCGCGATCGGCCGCGACGGCATCGGCCTGAGCGCCTGGACCGCACCGAAGGGGACGCCGGCCGGCGATTACGACCTGTCGCTGATCGTCGGAGACACGACCATGAGCTCGGGTCAGTCGGTTCGCGTCGACGAATATCGCCTGCCGACGATGCGGGCGGCCGTCTCGGGTCCCAAGGAGGCGCTGATCCGGCCGAAGACGGTACCCATCAACTTGTTCGTCGGCTATCTGTCGGGCGGAGGCGCCGCCAATCTTCCCGTTTCGCTCCGCGCGAGCTTCGACCGCGGCACTCCCTCCCCCAAAGGCTGGGACGGCTGGACTTTCGGTGGCGGCGCGATGGCCGAGGGCGTCGCCCCGCTCGACGGCGACAATCGCGACATGTCGGCCCCGCTGCCGGCGGTGCAACAGCTCGCGCTATCACTCGACGGGCAGGGCACAGCGCGCGGCAACATCGCCATCCCCGAGAGCGTCCGCGACGGGGCGACCCTCGCGGTCGAGATGGATTATCCCGACGCCAATGGCGAGACGCTCACCGCCTCGCAGCGCCTTGTGATCAACCCGGCCTCGCTGAGCCTTGGCATCAGGACCGACGGCTGGCTGATGAAGAAGGATGATCTGCGTCTCCGGCTGGTCGTCCTCGATCTCCATGGCCGGCCGGTGCAGGGCCGCAGCGTATCGGTGAAGCTCTACAGCCGCGAGATAGTGTCGTCGCGGCGACGGCTGGTCGGCGGCTTCTACGCCTATGAGAACAACGCGAAGGTCACCCGCTTGAAACCCGGCTGCACCGTCTTCACCGACGGTCGGGGGCTTGCGGCGTGCAAGCTCGATCCGGGGGTGTCGGGTGAAGTCCATGCGGTCGCGACGGTGCGCGACGATGCCGGCAACGAGGCGGGCGCGGCCACCTCGGTCTGGCTCGCGGGCGACGACTGGTGGTTCGGCGGCGACAATGGCGACCGCATGGATGTCGTCCCCGAGCAGCGCGAGTACAAAGCGACGGACACTGCGCGATTCCAGGTGCGGATGCCGTTCCGTTCGGCGACCGCCCTCGTCACCGTCGAGCGCGAAGGCGTGCTGTCGAGCTTCGTCACGAGGCTGTCGGGCAAGGACCCTGTGGTCGAGGTGCCGTTGCAGGGCTTTCACGCGCCTGACGTCTATGTCTCGGTGCTGGCGGTGCGCGGGCGGATCGCGGGGTGGCGGCTATGGCTCGCCGATTTCGCGCGGCGGTGGAACCTGCCCTTTTTTCAGGATCTCGCCGCCAAGCCGACCGCGCTGGTCGACCTTGCCAAGCCGAGCTTCCGTCTGGGCATCGCCAGGATCAAGGTCGGCTGGGACGCGCACCGCCTCGCGGTCGACGTGACCGCCGACCGACCTAAATATCATGTCCGCGACCGGGCGCAGGTGGCGGTCCGCGTCACCGGCCCTGACGGCAAGCCGCCCCGTTCGGCCGAGATCGCCTTCGTCGCGATCGACGAAGCGCTGCTGACGCTCGCCCCCAATGACAGCTGGAAGCTGCTCGACGCGATGATGGGCGAGCGCGCGCTCGCGGTGCTGACCTCGACCGCGCAGATGCAGGTGGTCGGCAAGCGGCATTATGGCCGCAAGGCGGCGGCGGCGGGTGGCGGCGGCGGCGGCGATCTGAGCCAGGTCAACCGCGAGGATTTCCGCCCCGTGCTGTTGTGGAGGGGCCGGGTGCCGCTCGACGGGCGCGGCACGGCACGGCTGGCGGTACCGATGTCGGACTCGCTGTCCTCCTTCCGCATGGTCGCGATCGCGACCTCGGGCACGGGCCGCTTCGGCACCGGCGCGACCACGGTCCGCACTCAGCAGGATCTCAGCATCTATTCCGGGGTCGCGCCGCTGGTCCGCTCGGGTGATCGCTACGGCGCGAGCTTCACGCTACGCAACGGATCCGGGCGGCCGATGACGGTAACCGCGCGCGTTACCGCCGATCCCGCCGTCGTCCGCGGCAAGGCGCTTAGCGTATCGCTGCCGGCGGGTGGGGCCAAGTCGGTGACCTGGTGGCTGAATGCGCCCGTCGGCCTCGGCAGGCTCAGCTGGACAGTCTCGGCACGTTCGTCGGATGGGAAATCGGTTGACCGATTGACCGTCGCGCAGACGATCGTCCCGGCGGTGCCGGCAGATATCTGGGCGGCGACGCTGCTCCGTGTCGGTCCGCGATCTCTGGTCGATCTCACCGCTCCGCGGGGTGCGCTGCCCGGACGCGGCGGGGTCGAGGTCCGGCTGACCGACAGCCTGGCGCCACCGCTCGACGGCGTCAGACGCTATATGCGCGGCTATTCGTTCGAATGCTTCGAGCAGCGCCTGTCGAAGGCGGTCGCCGCCGAGGATGCGGCCGCGTGGAACCGGCTCGCCGCCGACATGCCGGCCTACATCGATCGCGATGGCCTGCTGCGCTATTTTCCCGAGGAGCGCATGGAGGGATCGGTCGCGCTGACCGCCTATGTGCTGTCGATCGGCGCCGAGGCCGGTTTCGCTATTCCCGATGCCGAGCGGGTGCGGCTGATCGCGGCATTGCAGTCCTTCTTCGAGGGGAGGCTGACCCGGCAAAGTCCCTGGTCCGCAGATGCGCGGATCGAAAAGCTCGCGGCGCTCGCCGCCCTCTCCCGGCACGGCGCGTCGAGCTTCGCGATGCTCGGCCAGATCGGCATCGCGCCGGCCGACATGCAGAGCTCGGCGCTGATCGACTGGATCACGGCGCTGATCCGCACCCCCGGCGCCGATCCGGCAATGCTGGCACGCGCCGAGGCCGAGCTTCGCACCCGTATCGCTCATGAAGGCTCGCGCTTCGACTTCATCGACAGCGGCAATGTTCCGTGGTGGATGATGACCTCGGGCGACGAGATGGCGAACCGGGCGCTCGCCGTGCTGATCGGGCGGCCGGGCTGGCAGGATGAGATACCGCGCCTGATGATCGGGGCGGCACTTCGCCAGCGGCGCGGGCATTGGGATACCACGCCGGCCAATGCCTGGGGCGTGGTCGCGGCGAAGCGCTTCGTCGGCACCTACCCGCCTGCCGCCATCACGGGGACGACCAGCCTCGGTCTGCTCGGTCAGTCGCGCATGGCGCGCTGGCCCTCGTCTGCGCCGGTGCTGCTGCGCTTCCCGCTGCCACGCTCACCTGCGCCGCTGCGCCTCTCGCATCCGGGAACCGGACCCTGGGCGCAGGTTCAGGTTTCGGCGGCGGTGCCGATGAAGCAGCCCTTTTTTGCGGGCTACCGGATCAGCCGCCAGGTCAGCTTCATCCAGCGCCGTGATCCGAAGAAGCTGACCAGGGGCGACGTTCTCCGCGTCCGCCTGACGATCGACGCGGGCGCGGAACGCAACTGGGTGGTGATAGACGATCCGATTCCGGCGGGCGCGACGATCATCGGCGACCTGGGCGGCCAGTCGGCGACGCTCGCGGTGCAGGCGTCGGGCGGCGAAGGCGTGCAGCCGAGCTATGTCGAGCGCGGCCAGGACGGCTGGCGAGGCTATTTCGAATGGGTGCCGCGCGGCCGCTTCACGGTGGAATATGCGGTGCGCCTCAATGCGGCGGGGCGGTTCCAGCTGCCGCCGACTCGGGTGGAGGCGATGTATTCGCCCGAGATCAGGGCGGCGCTCCCCAACGGCCGGATGTCGGTCTTTCCGCGGTGAGGCGGCCGACACGATCGAATATCCGGGGGACGCTGCTGCTCGCGCCGCTGGTGCTGCTCCTGCTGCTCTATGGGGCGACCTCGCCGCCGGCGATGCCCGATCCCGCCATGGTGCGGACCGCGTGGCGGCCGACCGAGGCCTGGCTTTACGATCGTCATGAGCGGCTGATCGACAGCGTCCGGGTCGATTTCAGCCGGCGGCGGCTTGCCTGGACGCCGATCGGCGAGATCGCGCCCGCGCTCCGGACCTCGGTGACCGCCGCCGAGGATCGCGGCTTTCGGTCGCATGGCGGGGTGGACTGGCTCGCGGTGGCCGGGTCGGTCCGCGATCGCCTGACCGGCGGCCGCGCGCGCGGCGCATCGACGATCACGATGCAGCTCGCCGCCTATCTTGCGCCCGAGCTCGCTCGGCCGGGATCGCGCAACCTGTGGCAGAAGCTTCGCCAGATGCGCGCGGCGATGGCGATCGAGCGGCGCTGGTCCAAGGACGAGATCCTCGAAGCCTATCTCAACCTCGCGGGCTTCCGTGGCGAGGCGCAGGGGATCATGGCGGCGAGCCGGCAGCTTTTCGCCAAGCCGCCCTCGGCGTTATCGCGCGACGAGGCGGCGCTCCTGACCGCCCTGCTCCCCCATCCGCAGGCGCCGCCCGAACGGATCGTCAGGCGTGCCTGTCTGCTCCTGCCCCATCACTGCGCCGCGATCGGCACCGTCGCCGCCGAGGCGTTCGGCGGGGCACGGCGGCAGGCGATTGATCCGGAGCTTGCCCCGCATCTTGCAGCCCGGCTGCTCGACAGGCCCGGCATGCGCGTCACCACGACCATCGACGCCGCCATCCAGCGCGCGGCGAAGGCGGCGCTGACCCGTCAGCTGATCGGGCTCGGCGGCCAGCGGGCACGCGATGGCGCGGTGGTCGTGCTCGACAACGCCAGTGGCGACACGCTCGCCTATGTCGGCGGGGTGGGCGGCGAATCGACCGCTGCGGCGGTCGACGGCGCCGCCGCGCCGCGCCAGGCCGGGTCGACGCTCAAGCCCTTCCTCTATGCTGCCGCGATCGAACGCGGCTATCTTACCGCCGCCTCGATCCTCGATGACAATCCGGTCCAGCTCGACACGGCCTCAGGCCTCTATGTACCGCAAAATTACGACCGCAGCTTCAAGGGGCCGGTGTCGGCGCGGTCGGCGCTCGCCGCCTCGCTCAACGTGCCGGCGGTGCGCACGCTACTGCTGGTCGGCGTCAACGGCTTCCGCGACCGGCTGTGGGACATCGGCTATAAGGGCCTGACCGAGGATGGCGACCACTACGGCTTCTCGCTCGCGCTCGGATCGGCCGAGGTCACCCTGATCGAACAGGCAAATGCCTTCCGCACCCTCGCCAATCGAGGGCGCTGGTCGCCCCCGCGGCTGACCGCGGGCGATCCGCGAGCCGAGCCTCGGCCCGTGATCGGCCCGGCCGCCGCCTGGATCACGTCCGACATATTGTCCGATCCCGGCGCCCGCGCGGGCACCTTCGGACTCGACAGCGCACTCCGCCTGCCCTTCTGGTCGGCGGTCAAGACCGGCACCTCGAAGGCGATGCGCGATAATTGGTGCATCGGATTTTCGGGGCGCTACACGGTCGCCGTCTGGATCGGCAATCTCGAGGGAGATTCGATGCGCGCCGTATCTGGGACCAGCGGCGCGGCGCCGGTCTGGCGCGAGGTGATGCTCGCGCTCCACCGCCATGATCCGCCGCCGCGCCCGGCCCCTCCCACCGACGTCGAGCGCCGGCCGGTGCGCTTCGAGGGCGATATCGAACCGCCGCGCACCGAATATTTCCTGCGCGGCACCGGCCAGCCGCTGTTCGGCCCTTCGCCCCCCGAGGCCCGTCGGGCGCGGATCACCAGCCCGGTATCGGGCAGCATCTATGCGCTCGATCCCGATATCCCGATGCCCCGCCAGCGCCTCCGCATCCTGGTGACCGGCGCGGTCGCCGACCATAGGCTGGTCCTCGACCGAAGCGATATCGGACCGGCAAGCGCCCAGCCGCTGATCCTGCCGGGGCCCGGCGCGCACCGGTTGATGTTGCGGGATGGAACGGGCCGGATTGTCGATCAGATAGTGTTCACGATCCGGTGATCTGACGGACGAGGACCGGCTATCGTCCCGCCAGCTTCTCCAGCGCGGCGGAGATATGCGCCCTGTGGTCGCTGTCGCGGGTGATTTCGAGCATCGCGCTGAGGCTGATCCGCGCATCCTCTACCCGCCCTGCGGAGAGCTGAAGCCGCGCTAGATCCCACCAGCCCTGCCCGTTCGACGGCGCGACTTCGACCATGCGCTGGTAGATCACCAGCGCCCGGCCGCTGTCACCCGCTTGTTCGGCCCGCGTCGCCTGGTTGAGCAGCAGCCGCACCAGCACCATCCGATTGCTCATCGGCGCCAGATGCATCTGCTCGGGGGCGGCGTTGGGGCCGAGCGAGCGGCGGATCAGATTGATCAGCGCCACGGGCGAGACGATTACCCCGTCATGGAAGGGATCGATCACCACGGGATCGTCCTTGGGCCCGACCCGGACGAGAACGTGGCCCGGCGTGTTGAGCGCATCCGCCAGCCAGCCGAGGCGCCGCGCCAGCGCCACATAGATGATCGACAGGCTGACCGGCAGTCCCTTCCGGCGGTCGAGCACGCGGATCATGTCGGCGTTGAGCGGCGCGTCATAGCTGGCGTTGTCGCCGGTCAGCCCGTTCCGGCTTGCGAGAATCCGGGCCAGCACATCGGCCTGTTCGGCCCCGCTTTCCGCCGTCTCGATGTCCTCCTCCATGCGGAGCTCGGCCTCGAACGCGTCGAGCTGGGCGATGTAGGGCGCCAGATCGATGCCGTCATGGTCGAGAGCGCTCAGCTCGAGTGCGGCGATATCCAGGCTGATGTCTTCATCGTCGAGCAGTCCCAGATGGGCAATGGAAGCAATCATGGCGCAGGGCCGCTTTCAGTGCTTGGGCTCGACGGAGGGTGGCCATCCGGTAAACCACAGGACGTGACCCGAAGCTAGAGGTGACTGCGAAACGCCCGCTATCCATGTTGGTTTCTGCCGGCGGACAATCAAATATCGTGCATTGCAACATTTTTCCCGCTGGATCATAGGCTGGCGTGTTGATGGCTGGGGAAAACGCATTGCGGATCGTGATCGTCGACGACAGCGGGCTGCGCGCGACCGTTCTAGAGGATGGCCTGCGCGAGGCCGGTTATGACGATATCCACGTCGTTCCGCCGCATGGCGCCTTCGTCGCCAAACTAGAGCGGATGGCGCCCGATGTGGTGCTGATGGACCTCGGCAGCCCGAGTCGCGACACTCTCGAGGAGATGCTCGCGGTCAGCCGCGCGCTGGCACGCCCGATCGCGATGTTCGTCGATCAGTCGGACGATCAGATGATCGGCGCGGCGATCGATGCCGGCGTCTCGGCCTATGTCGTCGACGGGCTGCGCAAGGAGCGTGTCAAACCGATCCTCGATCTCGCCATTCGCCGTTTCAACGCCTTTAACAAGATGCAGACCGAGCTCGACGAAGCGCGATCCGCGCTCGCCGACCGCAAGACGATAGACCGCGCCAAGGCGCTGCTGATGAGCAGCCGCAACCTCACCGAGCCAGATGCCTACGCGCTGCTGCGCTCGACAGCGATGAACCAAGGACGCAAGATCGTGGAGGTGGCCGAAGCCTTGATTACCGCGCACAGCCTGCTGGGAGGCAAGGAATGACCCCGATCTCAATCGCCTTCCTCCCATTGACCGACAGTGCGCCGCTGATTGCCGCGCTGGAGAAGGGCTTCGCGGCCGAAGCGGGAATCGACCTGGTGCTCCACAGGAATACCTCGTGGGCCACGGTGCGCGACCGGCTCGTCTATGGCCAGGTCCAGGCGGCACATCTGCTCGCTCCCCTCGCCATCGCGGTTACCCTCGGCCTCAGCCAGCATCCGGCGGCGTTATCGGCGCCGTTCAAGCTCAACGTCAACGGCAACGCGCTGTCGATGTCCACCGAGTTCGCCGCCGCACTCGATCCCGATCCGGCCAAGCGGGTCGCCGATCCGGTCGGCGCCGCCCATGATTTCGCCGCCGCGATCGGCCTTCACCGCCGCAAGCCGGTGATAGGCATCGTCCACCGATTTTCGAGCCACGCACTGATGCTCCGCTATTGGCTCGGCTATGCCGGGGTTGATCCCGACCGGGATCTGGCGTTGCGCGTGTTGCCACCCTCGCTGATGGCCGAGGCGATGCGTGCCGGCGAGATCGACGGCTTCATCGCCGGCGAACCGTGGAGCAGCGTCGCGGTGGCCGAAGGGCTCGCCGAAATCGTCGCGGTTGGCTCGCGAATCTGGCAGCGCGGGGTGGAGAAGGTCCTGGCTTTCCGGACCGATTGGATGGAGGCGAATGCCGACACGACCGACCGGCTGCTCAGGGCGATGGCCCGCGCCGCCGCCTGGTGCGACGATCCCGCCAATCGAGAGGAGTTGGCCACGCTGCTCGAGCGTCCGGCCTATGTCGGCCGTCCCTTCACGGTCATCCTGCCGGCACTCGAAGGCCGGCTGGTGCTCCAGCATGGCGCACCGCCCATCGGCATTGACGATTTCATGCTGTTCGCGCGCGAGTCGACCAATTTTCCGTGGCGCAGCCAGGCATTGTGGATCTATTCGCAGATGATCCGCTGGGGTGCGCTGGAGCCGAGCGAGACCGCCGAGCGCGCCGCCGCGGAGGTGTTTCGATCCGATATTTTCCGTCGCGCACTCGCAGATGCAGCATTGCCGATGCCCGGCGCCAGCATGAAGGTCGAGGGTGCGCTTTCGAGCCCCCTGCCAGTCGGATCGAACAGCGGAACGCTCACCTTGGGTCCCGACAAGTTCTTTGACGGCCGGATTTTCGACCCCTCTCGCATTTCAGAATATCTTTCCAGTTTCGACAGTTGAGCGGGGATTGCAGAACATGACGTTCCGATTGCAATAATTTTACTTGCACAGCTAACCCGAATCAATTCTCATGTGTGCGGCGCACAATGAATGTGCCCCGCTAACCGGCAGCCTCCCCAATGATGGATGGGGCGCCTTCGGAACAAGCAGCAGAGCCGCTGTCGACCCCTCGCCGGGATGTCGACCGCGGCTTTTTTTTCGTTTGGGGAATTGGGGAAGACATGGCCGACAAAACCGACGATCGCGATACCTTGGAACCCATCATGGGACGCCGCGCCTTCCTCAAGACCGGCGCCACCGCCGCCGCGGGGGTAGCGGCCGTCGGCATGTCCGGCCCGCTGCTCGGCGCCGCGCCCGGCAAGCCCGAAGTCACCGGCGCAAAGCTCGGCTTCATCGCGCTGACCGATGCCGCGCCGCTGATCATCGCCAAGGAACTCGGCCTGTTCGCCAAATATGGCATGCCCGACGTCCAGGTCGCCAAGCAGGCGAGCTGGGCCGGCACCCGCGACAATCTGGTGCTCGGCGCCGGCGGCGGCGGCATCGACGGCGCGCATATCCTCACGCCGATGCCCTACATGCTGACCCTCGGCACGATCGGCAAGGCGACGCCGATGAGCATCCTTGCGCGCCTGAATGTCAACGGTCAGGGGATTTCCGTTTCCAAGGAATATCTGGGGGCC
>CAMLSA010000114.1 GCA_946482655.1 uncultured Sphingomonas sp.
CAGCCAACCTCTTCGTCCAAGACTTCATCTCCGACCAACCGCAAAAACCAGCGCTCACGATTGCCACGGTCTGATTTGCGTTTCGGGCTTCGCCGCCATAGTCGGGGCTGATGTCCTCCGTCCGCATCGAAACGCGCCTCGGCATCATGATGGGGGCGGCCGCCTACACGATCTGGGGCGTGCTGCCGCTGTTCATCCGGATGCTCCATCCGATGACCCCGCCGGCCATCCTCTCGCATCGCATCGTCTGGTCGCTGGCGATCCTGGCGGGGCTCGCGTTGGCGCTGAAGCGCTGGGGCCCCGGCCTCGCCGCGATCCGCAGGCCGCGCATCGCGCTCGCGCTGCTCTGCTCGACGGTGGCGATCGCGTGCAACTGGCTGCTCTACATCTACGCGGTCAATGGCGGCCACACCGTACAAGCGAGCCTCGGCTATTTCATCAATCCGCTCGTCAATGTCGTGCTCGGGCTCGTCTTCCTGCGCGAACGGCTCGGCAAGCTGGAGATCGCCGCGCTCCTGCTTGCCGCGACCGGCGTGGCCGCGCTCGCGGCCGACCAGGGAACGATCCCCTATATTCCATTGGGTCTCGCCTTCAGCTTCGGGCTCTATGGCCTGATCCGCAAGATGATCGGCCTTGGTCCGGTGGAGGGGCTGCTGGTCGAGACCGGCCTGCTCGCCCCCCTGGCGCTGTTCTGGCTGCTGACCCAGCCGAACCTGCCCGCCGGCGGAGTCGCGCCACCCTTTTGGCTTCTGATGGCAAGCGGCCTGATCACCACCGTGCCGCTGCTGCTGTTCGCGGGCGCGGCCAACCGGATGCGCTATTCGGAGCTGGGCCTGCTCCAATATATCGGCCCGACCCTGCAGCTGATCATCGCGGTCCAGCTGTTCGGCGAGCCGATGCTGCCGATCTATCTGCTGGCCTTCGGCCTGATCTGGGCGGGCCTGATCGTCTATGTATTCGCGACCTGGCACCGCGGCCGGGTGACGCCGCCGATGCCCGAATAGCGATCAGAGCGACAGCCTGCCCCTCACCAGCTCCGAATAATCCTTCTGGATCTGTCGGGTGAGATCGCCCACCTCGAAATTCCACGGACCCGCCGCGCCCACCGGCACGACCTCGGCGGCCGAGCCGGTGAGAAAGAATTGCTCGAAACTCTCGAGCTCCTCGGGCCAGATCGCCCGCTCGATCACCTCGATGCCGCGGCGCCGGGCGAGCTTGATCACGGTCTGGCGCGTGATGCCGTTGAGGAAGCAATCGGGCGTGGGCGTATGGAGCACGCCCTCCTTGACGAAGAAGGCGTTCGCGCCGGTCGCCTCGGCGACCTGGCCGCGGTAGTCGAACATCAGCGCGTCCTGAAAGCCGCGCGCCTCGGCGTGGTGCTTCGACATGGTCGCGATCATGTAAAGCCCGGCCGCCTTGGCCTGGACCGGGGCGGTGTACGGCGCCGGCCGCCGCCACGGCGCGATATCGAGCCGTAGCCCCCTCGCGCCCGGATCGAGATAGGTGCCCCAATACCAGGTGGCGACCGCGAGATGCGGCTTGGTCCGCTGCGCCGAGACGCCCATCTGCTCCGAACCGCGCCACGCGACCGGGCGGACATAGGCGTCCTTCAGGTCGTTCGCCCTCATCGTGTCGATGCAGGCCTGGTTGATCTGCTCGACCGACCAGGGAAGGCTGAAGCCCAGCATCTCGGCGCTGTCGCGCAGCCGTTGGCTGTGCCAGCTCAGTTCGAAGATGGTGCCGTCATAGGCGCGCACGCCTTCGAACACCGAGGAGGCATAGTGCATCGCATGGGTCAGGACATGGACTTTGGCATCGCGCCAGGGAACCAGCCGGCCGTCGAGCCAGATAAAACCGTCGCGATCGTCGTAAGTCGGTTCCTCAGCCATATTCCCGCGCCCAAACATGATTCCTGTGTTGCGTTCGCTTAAGCGGGCTGGCAATTTACGTCAACATGGCTGTCCAAAATTCTCCCGATCCGTTCCGCAGCGCCTCGCCGCTGTTCCTGCGCGAACCGGAAATCCGCCGCGGTGTCGAGCTGCTCTATTTCGGCTATAGCCATCTCTATCGCGGGATCGACGAGGGGCTGGCCAGGCAAGGCCTTGGCCGCGCCCATCATCGCTCGCTCTATTTCATCGCGCGCAATCCCGACATCATGGTGAGCGAGCTGCTCCGCATCCTCGCCATCACCAAGCAGTCGCTCGGCCGCGTCCTCAACGAGCTGACCGAGCGCGGCCTGATCGAGATCCGCCCCGGTCACGAGGATCGCCGCCAGCGGCTGCTGCGCGTCACCCCGGCCGGCGCCGAGCTCGAAAGCGCGCTGTTCGAGGCATTGCGCGAACGCCTCTCGACCGCTTATGCCCAAGCCGGGCAAAATGCGGTGACGGGCTTCTGGGCGGTGCTCGAGGGTCTGGTCCCCCCCGAGGAGAAGCCGCGCATGGCGCATGCCCGCAAACCGGGGTGATGCCAGGGGTGAGAGCATGAGCGCGATCTATGATTTCAAGGCCAGGGCGATCGACGGCAGCGAGGTCTCGCTCGGCGACTACCGCGGCAAGGTGCTGCTGATCGTCAACACCGCGAGCAAATGCGGCTTCACGCCGCAATATGAAGGGCTGGAGATGCTGCACGAGCAGCTTTCCGGCAAGGGGCTCGTCGTTCTGGGCTTCCCGTGCAACCAGTTCGGCGGGCAGGAGCCGGGCGACGAGGCCGAGATCCAGAGCTTCTGCACGACCACCTATGCCGTGAAATTCCCGATGTTCTCAAAGATCGAGGTCAACGGCGCCAACGCCCACCCGCTCTACGCCTGGCTCAAGAGCCACGCCAAGGGCATCCTCGGCACCGAGGGGATCAAGTGGAACTTCACCAAATTCCTGATCGACAAGCAGGGCAACATCGTCTGCCGTTACGCGCCGACGACCAAGCCCGAGGCGATCAGGGGCGATATCGAGGAATTGCTGGAGGTGGCGTGAGGGGACGGTGAAGGGGGCAGGCTGATTTGCGCCCTAATTATCGCCGTTCAGCCGTGAAATCGATAATCCGGGAAGCTGCAGCACGTTAAGGTTAGGCGCCGGAGCGAAGAAATGCAAAACCAAGCAAACAACCCCAGGCAACCGGAAATCCTGGCGAACGCCCGCCGCTGCGGAGCACACACCCGCTCGGGCGCGCCTTGCCGTTCGCCGGCGGTGAACGGCAATCGGCGATGCCGGATACACGGCGGCAAGGGCAGCGGCGCGCCGCGCGGCCATCGCAACGCCTGGAAGCAGGGTGCGCGCTCCGCCTGAACGACGGCGATCGCGCGCTATCTGCGCACGACGCGAACAACCCCATGCGCCCGGAAAAGGCGGTGGGAATGGCGTCGAAATCGTCGCGCCTAGAATTATGGGTCGAGGCGGCGTGAGAGCGCGCAGGCCTCCCGAGGCTCCGGCCGCCGGAATGACGCCCTGGGCACAGAAAAAGCCCGGTTCGCTAAGTCGTTGCGCAAAGAAATCTTGGCCCTCCCCCAAACATCCTTGATTTGCGCATTGCGGCACCAGAGGCCATTTGGCTGGCATGGCATCCTTGCTCGATCCCGAAGCCCGTGGGCGCGTCATCCTGGTGGGCGCCGGTCCCGGCGATCCCGGCCTGCTGACCCTGCGCGCGGTCGAGGCGTTGCGCGCGGCCGATGTCGTCGTCCATGACGGCCTGATCGACATGCGCGTGCTCGACCATGCGCCGCCGGCCGCACAGCGCATCTCGGTCGCCAAGCAGCGCGATCGCCACACGCTTCCGCAAGCGGCGATCAACGCGCTGATCGTCGCCCATGTGAAGGCCGGATCGGTGGTCGTGCGCCTCAAGGGCGGCGACCCGTTCGTGTTCGGCCGCGGCGGCGAGGAAGTCGAGGCGGTGCGCGAAGCGGGGTTGCCGGTGGAGGTGATTCCCGGGGTCAGCTCGGCGCTCGGCTGCGCCGCCGAGGCGATGCTGCCGCTGACCCATCGCGACTGGTCGAGCGCGGTGAGCTTCGTCGCGGGCACCTGCAAGGGCCTCAGCGAACAGAATTGGGCGGGCCTCGCCGGCCAGGGCCGCACCCTCGTCATCTATATGGGCGTCACCTGCTCGGCGGCGATCGCCGACAAGCTGATGGCCGATGGCGTCGCTCCCGACATGCCGGTGGCGGTGCTCGAGCGCGGCACCTTCGAAGGTTCGCGCGCGATGCGCACCTTGCTCGCAGATCTCGGCGACATGATCGCGCGCGAGAAGGTGGTGAGTCCCGCGATCATCGTCGTCGGCGAGGTCGTGCTGCTGTCCGACGCCGACAACCGCCTCAAGGGGTTCGCGGCTCAAGCCGAAACGATGAAAGACGAAGCGTGAAGATTTTGACGGGCAATGATCTGGTGACGGGGGATGTCGTCTGGTGGACCGGCGAGGGCTGGTCGCGCCATGTCGAGCACGCGGTCGACGTCGACAACCAGGGCGAGGCGATCCTCGCGCGCGAGGAAGCCGCGCGCCGCGTAAACGCGTCCTATGTGATCCAGGCCGAGATGACCGACAAGGGCCCGCGACCCCTCCACATCAAGGACCGCATCCGCGCGATCGGGCCGACGGTGCGGACCGACTTGGGCCTCAAACCTGCCGATCCCGCGATCGGCGACTGGGTGATCTGACATGTACCGTTATGACCAATATGATCAGGCGATCGTCGATGCCCGGGTCGAGGAATTCCGCGATCAGGTGAACCGCCGCCTTTCCGGCGAGATGAGCGAAGACCAGTTCAAGCCGATCCGGCTGATGAACGGCCTCTATCTCCAGCTGCACGCCTATATGCTGCGCGTCGCCATTCCCTATGGCACGCTGTCGGGCCGCCAGATGCGGATGCTCGCGCATATCGCCCGCACCTACGACAAGGATTACGGGCATTTCACCACGCGGCAGAACCTCCAGTTCAACTGGATCAAACTGGCCGACGCGCCCCAGATCCTCGCCGATCTGGCGACGGTGCAGATGCATGCGATCCAGACCAGCGGCAACTGCATCCGCAACATCTCGTCGGATCAATATGCCGGTGCCGCGGCCGACGAGATCGAGGATCCGCGCCCCTGGGCCGAGCTGCTGCGCCAGTGGAGCACCTTCCACCCCGAGTTCATCTACCTGCCGCGCAAGTTCAAGATCGCGGTGATCGCCGCCGAGGAGGATCGCGCCGCGGTCAAGCTCCACGACATCGGCCTGCAGATCCACCGCAACGAAGCGGGCGAAGCCGGCTTCCGGGTGTTCGTCGGCGGCGGCATGGGCCGAACGCCGATGATCGCGCCGGTGATCCGCGATTTCCTGCCCAAGGCTGACCTGATCGCCTATCTTTCGGCGTGCCTGCGCGTCTACAACCGCTATGGCCGGCGTGACAATCTGTACAAGGCGCGGATCAAGATCCTCGTCCACGAGCTCGGCGCCGACGAATATCGCCGCCAGGTCGAGGAGGAGTTCCTCCATACGAGGACGCTCGGCCTCGATGCGCCCGAGGCCGAGTTCGAGCGGATCGCCGCCAGCTTCGCGCCGCCGCCGTTCGAGACCGGCCTTTCGGACGAGATCGACCGCGGCGATCCCGATTTCGCGCTGTGGCTCGACCAGCAGGTCGCCGCGCACAAAGTGCCGGGCTATGCGATCGTCAACATCAGCCTGAAGCCGACCGGGGGCATCCCCGGCGACGCGTCCTCGGCGCAGATCGATCTGATGGCCGATCTCGGCGAGACCTACAGCTTCGACGAGCTGCGAGTCACCCACGCCCAGAACATCGTTCTGCCGCATGTGAAGAAGAGCGATCTCCATACCATCTGGCGGAAGCTCGACGCGGCCGGTCTGGCGACCCCCAATCTCGACCTGATCGGCGACATCATCGCCTGCCCCGGGCTCGATTATTGCAGCCTTGCCAATGCCCGCTCGATCCCGCTCGCGCAGAAGATCGCGGGGCGCTTCGCCGACCTCGGCAGGCAACGCGATCTCGGCGAGCTCAAGGTCAAGATCTCGGGCTGCATCAATGCCTGCGGCCATCACCACGCCGGCCATATCGGCATATTGGGCGTCGACCGGAAGGGGGAGGAAAATTACCAGCTCTCGTTCGGCGGATCCGGCGCCGAGGATGCCAGCCTCGCCAAGATCATCGGCCCCGGCTTCTCGGAGGATGGCGTGGTCGAGGCGATCGAGAAGGCGGTGAACGTCTATGCCTCGCTGCGCACCGACGGCGAACGCTTCGTCGACACCTATCGCCGCGTCGGCGAGGCGCCTTTCAAGGAGGCGATCTATGGGTGACCTGATCCGTTTCCGCGACGACGAAAGCCATGAGGAGCCCGCCGTCACGCTCGACGCCTTTCTCGGGCAGTCGAACGCCACCGCCGTGCGCCTCGAACCCACCGACGATCCGCGGCAGCTGATCCCGCATCTCGACCGGCTGTCGCTGATAGAGGTGTCCTTTCCGAAGTTCCGCGACGGTCGCGGCTATTCGACCGGCAGCATCCTGCGCGAGGCCGGGTACAAGGGCGAGCTGCGCGCCGCCGGGGACGTGCTGGTCGACCAAATCGGGCCGATGAGGCGCTGCGGCTTCGACGCCTTCCTGACCGAGGTCGAGATCGATCGCGAGACGCTCGACAAGCTGCTCAACCTGCACAGCGGCGTCTACCAGAAGACCGTCGACGGGCGTCCGCCAATCTGGGCGCTGCGGCATGGTTGAGACGGCCCGCCGCATCGACCGGATCGACACCGCGCGCTTCACGGCGGCCGACGTCGCGCGCCTCAACGCGCGCTTCGAGGGGGTCGGCACCCAGGCGATGCTCGAGGCCGTGCTCAAGGGGAAGCTGCTCGGCGCGGTTGCGGCGGTCTCCTCCTTCGGGGCCGAATCGGCGGTGCTGCTCGATCTGGTCGCCCAGGTCGATCCTGCGACCCCCGTGCTGTTCCTCGAGACCGGCAAGATGTTCGTCGAGACCCTCGACTATCGCGACATGCTGATCGAACAACTCGGGCTGACCGGCGTGCGCAACATCACCCCCGATCCGGCCGCGATCGAGGCGAAGGATGCGACCGGCCTGCGCTGGTCCTACGATCCCGACGGCTGCTGCGAGATCCGCAAGGTGCTGCCGCTGGCGCGCGCGATGAAGGAGTTCGACGCCTCGATCACCGGCCGCAAGGCGTTCCAGGCATCGACCCGCTCGGCGATCCCGCGCTTCGAGCTCGACGGCGACCGCATCAAGTTCAATCCGCTCGCCGACTGGACCAAAGCCGATCTTGACGCCTGGTTCGACGCGCGCGGCCTGCCGCGCCACCCGCTCGAGGCCGAGGGCTATCTCTCGATCGGCTGCGCGCCGTGCACCAGCGTGGTCAAGGCCGGCGAGGACCCGCGGGCGGGGCGCTGGCGCGGCTGGGACAAGGTGGAATGCGGCATCCATGGCGAACCCATCGTCCGTCCAGGGGAAGAGCCGGTCTTCTGAGCCGGCAAGATCGGCTGTCCGAGCCGATCAGTCGCCGTAGTCGACATTGCCATAGATGTCGTCGGCGAGATCCGAGAATTTGGTGAACTTGCTCTCGAACTTGAGCGCGATGCTGCCGGTCGAACCGTGGCGTTGTTTGGCGATGATCAGCTCGGCCCGGTTGTGCGCGCGGGTCATCTTCTGCTGCCATTCCTCGAACGCCGTCACCTCGACGGCACTGTCGCCCGCCTGCATCGAGGCCTCCTTCGGCTTGCTCAGGTTGAGATAATAATCGTCGCGGTACACGAACCAGACCATATCGGCATCCTGCTCGATCGAGCCGGATTCGCGCAGATCCGAAAGCACCGGCTTCTTGTTTTCGCGCTGTTCGACCTGGCGGCTGAGCTGTGAGAGCGCGATCACCGGCACGCTCAACTCCTTTGCCAGCGTCTTGAGGCCGCGACTGATCTCCGAAATCTCCTGGACACGATTGGCATCGGCACTCCGGCCGGAGCCCTGGAGCAGCTGGAGATAATCGACGACGATCACGCCGATCTGCCTCTGCCGCTTGAGCCGGCGCGCGCGCGTCCGCAACGCCGCGATCGTCAAGCCCGGCGTATCGTCGATGTAGAGCGGCAGAGTCTCGAGATCCTGGGCGGCACGCGCGAAGGACGTGAACTCGGCGTGGCTGATCCTGCCCATGCGGATCTGTTCGCCGCTAATCTCGGCCTGTTCGGAAAGCACGCGGGTCGCGAGCTGATCCGCCGACATTTCGAGGCTGAAGAAGGCGACAGGTGCACCAACCGATTTCTCGATACCCGCCGCCTGATCGCGAACGTAACGCATCGCCACGTTGAAGGCGATGTTCGTCGCGAGCGAGGTTTTGCCCATGCCTGGCCGGCCGGCGAGAATGATCAGATCCGATGGATGGAGGCCGCCAATCTTGGCGTTGAGCGCTTCGAGCCCCGTGGTGAGGCCGGCGATATGCCCGCCCGAATTGAGCGCGGCACTCGCCATCTCGATGACCTGCTTGGTCGCCTGGGCGAAGCTCTTGACGCCGCCGTCCTCGCCGCCCTGCTCGGCCACTCGGTAAAGCTGGACTTCGGCTTCCTCGATCTGGGCTTTGGGATCGACGTCCTCGGAGGTGTCGAGCGCCTGCTCGACCATGTTGCGGCCGACTCCGACCAGCGCTCGAAGCAGTGCGAGGTCGTAGATCTGGCTGGCGAAGTCACGCGCCCCGATCAGCGCCGCGCCGCTGCCGGTGAGCTGGGCGAGATAGGCCGGGCCGCCCAGCTCGCGCATGCCGGCATCGCCCTCGAACATCGGCCGCAAAGTGACCGGTGTGGCTAGCATGTTGCGATCGAGCAGCCGCAGGATAGCATCATAGATGCGCCCGTGGAGCGGCTCGAAGAAATGCTCGGGCTTGAGCCGGAGCTGGACGTCCTCAACGACTCGATTGTCGAGCATCATCGCGCCCAGAAGCGCCGCTTCGGCCTCGATATTGTGCGGAAGCGCGGGGGTCCCGGCGGCAAGTGGAGGAACTATGCGAACAGGATCGGCCATTCTGCGATTATCCCCGTTGGACCAGTCCGCCGCAAGCACCGCCAAGCAAAAGTTCGGGGGACCGATCTGTGGATGAATCCGGCTTGCAATGCCTACCGCAAGTGTCCACAATGCAAGCATGCTTACAGATACCAGCCGGCGTATTCCCTTCTTGATGCACGA
>CAMLSA010000115.1 GCA_946482655.1 uncultured Sphingomonas sp.
GTCGCGCATGAAGCGGGCCTGAAGGGCGTCATCTCGACGGCAGGCGCTGGCACGCTGGCCACGGCACGCAGAATGCAGCCACATGCGATCACCCTCGATCTCGGCCTGTCCGACATCGACGGCTTCGTGCTTCTCGACCTGCTCAAGCATGATCCGCAGACAATGCGGATCCCGATCCACGTCATCTCGGGCGCCGACCGGCTCGCCGAAGCGCAAGGACTGGGTGCGATCGGCGTCACCGAAAAACCGGCCACGCCCGACGAACTCAAGCAGGTGTTCGACAACCTGACCAAGCTGGTCCGCAACCAGCCGCATGCCCCGTCACTGACGCTGGTCGATGTCGAGAACGGACCGGTTCTGCGCGCCGTTCCCGAGCTGGCTGGCGCGAAGATCCTGATCGTCGACGACGACATACGGAACATCTATTCGCTTACGAGCGTGTTGGAGAGCTATGATGTCGAAGTCCTTCACGCCGAGCGCGGCCATGACGGCATCGTCATCCTAGAACAGACGCCGGGCATCGACATCGCATTGATCGACATCATGATGCCCGAGATGGACGGGTATGAGACGATGCAGCAGATTCGGCAGCGCGAGGCGCTTGCCGAGCTGCCGCTGATCGCGGTCACCGCCAAAGCAATGAAGGGCGACCGGCAGAAATGCCTCGACGCCGGCGCCTCCGACTATATCGCGAAACCGGTCGACATCGAGCTACTGCTCGCGCTGCTCAGGGTGTGGCTCGCCCGGTCGCGCGAGTGGTCCAACGAACTCACCCATTCTTCGGCCGCCGAATGATCGCGCGCATCCTTGTAGTGGACGACGACGAGCGCAACCTGCTTGCCCTGCGCACCGTGCTCGAAGATGTCGCCGAGGTCGTCCTCGCACGGTCGGGCGAGGAGGCCTTGCGCCATCTGCTCAAGAACGAGTTCGCGGTGATCCTGCTGGACGTCTACATGCCGATGATGGACGGCTACGAAACCGCCCAGATCATCCGCAGCCGTGAACAGACCAAGCGTATCCCGATCATCTTCCTGTCGGCGGTGAACAAGGAAACCGAACATCTGATCCGCGGCTATTCGATGGGCGCGGTGGACTATGTCTTCAAGCCGGTCGAACCGATCGTGCTCCAGTCCAAGGTCGCCGTGTTCGTCGATCTCTATCTGATGCGGCGGGAGATCCAGCGCAAGGCTCTCGCCGAACAGCAGCTTCTCGACGAAAATCTGCGCGCAAATGCCGAATTGCTGCGTACCGAGCAGGAACTTCGTCTCGCCGAGCAGCGCCAGCTCGCGATCATCGAGTCATTGCCGATCGTCCTCTATCTCGAAGAGCCGGATGCGAGCCCCCGCATTCCCAATTTCGTCAGCGGCAACTTCCAGGCGGTGACCGGTTTCGACTTCCAAGTGGTCCGCCAGACTCCCGATTTATGGCGTGGAAGGCTTCACCCGGATGATCGCGCCCGGGTCGAGCGAGCCATCGCCGCGCGCAACAAGGGGGAAAGCTTCGCCGTCGAATATCGCTGGCAATGCGCCAATGGCCAGTATCGGCACTTCCTCGATCAGGCCGTCTTGCTGCGCGACGATGCCGGCCAGCCGCTCGAATTCGCGGGTACCCTGCTCGACGTCACCGATCGCAAGCAGCTCGAGATCCAACTTCTTCAGGCCCGCAAGATGGACGCGATCGGGAAGCTGACCGGCGGCATTGCGCATGACTTCAACAACCTGCTCGCCGCCGTGCTCGGCGGGCTCGGCATGATCGAGCGGCGAGTCCCGCTGAAGGAAGATCAGCAGAAGATCGTCACCATGACCAGGCACGCTGCCGAACAGGGCGCCGAACTGGTGGCCCGGCTGCTGTCCTTCGCCCGCAAGCAGCGGCTCGAACCAGCGCCGATCGATGCCGCCGAGCTGTCGAAGTCGGTCACCGATCTGCTTGCCCACACTCTCGGCGGCCTGATCGAGCTCAAGTGGAACACCGCGCCGGACGTGTGGCACGCCTATGCCGACGACGCCCAGCTCGAGCTCGCGCTGATGAACCTGATCATCAATGCGCGCGATGCAATGCCGCAGGGCGGAACCGTCACCGTCTCATCCCGCAACGTCATGATCGCCGAAGACCAGGACGGTCTCCCCGCCGGAGATTATGTCGTCTTCGAGGTCGCCGACGAGGGGGCTGGAATCGAGCCCGACATGCTGGAACGGGTGATGGAGCCCTTCTTCACGACCAAGCCGGTGGGCAAGGGGACGGGGCTCGGCCTCAGCATGGTCTATGGCTTTGCCCAGCAATCGGGCGGTACGATCAGGATCGAAAGCGAGGTCGGGAAGGGCACAAAGGTTCAGATCTGGTTGCCGCGCGCGCTTCCCAGCGTGGTGGCGCCGCAACCGGAGATCGATGCCGTGAGCGTGCCGGTCGGCGCCTCCACCGAGCTTTCCATCCTGCTCGTTGACGACCATGAAGGCGTTCGCGCCACCGCGGAGGCGATGTTGAGCGACTTCGGCCACAAGGTGCTCACCGCGAGCGATGGTCCTGCGGCGCTCGACCTGCTCAGCAAGAAGGGAACCAAAATCGATCTGCTGATCACTGATTATGCAATGCCGCATCTCTCAGGATCGGAGCTCGTCCGCCGCGCCCGTCAAGACAGACCGGACTTGCCCGCGATCATGATCACGGGCAACGCCGACGCGGTGGAAGCCGCGGACCTGGCCGATGGCATGCTGATGCTGTTCAAGCCTTTCACCCCCGATCAGATGCATCGGTCGGTGACGGCAATGACCAGCACGTCATTGGAGACCAAGGTCGCTTGACGAGCTGGTGCAAACCGAACGCTCCCTTTCGTGCGGATGGGAGGGTCTTGGCTCGACGCTTGGGGTGAGGGAACGCTAAACAATCTCCCATGACGACCGAATCCGAGGCCGCCGACCGGCTCGCCTTCCTCGCCGCTGAGATCGCTCGGCACAACGCCCTTTACCACGGCGAGGATGCGCCCGAGATCAGCGATGCGGACTATGACGCGCTGGTCCGCGAGAACAACGCCCTCGAGACCAGATATCCCCGCCTCATCCGCCCAGACTCGCCGTCGAAGCTGGTGGGGGCGGCGCCATCGGGGCATCTTGCCAAGGTCGCGCACGCCCAGCCGATGCTCAGCCTCGACAATGCCTTCGCCGATGAGGATATCGCCGATTTCATCGGTAGGATTCGCCGTTATCTGAGCCTCGGCGCGGACGAACCGGTCGCGCTCACCGCCGAGCCCAAGATCGACGGCCTCTCCTGCTCACTGCGGTACGAGCACGGCGTGCTGGTGCTGGCGGCGACACGCGGCGACGGGTCGGTGGGTGAGGACGTCACGGCCAATGTCCGCACGATCGACGACATACCCGAGCGGCTGAAGAATGACGCGCCGGCAATCTTCGAGATCCGTGGAGAGGTCTATATGGCCAAGGAGGACTTCGCCGCCTTGAACGCTCGTCTGCGCGCAGGGGCCGACGAGCCGGCCAGGGCACGCCAATTCGCCAATCCACGCAATGCCGCCGCCGGTTCGCTGCGCCAGAAGGACCCGTCGGTCACCGCCTCGCGCCCCTTGCGTTTCCTGGCCCACGGTTGGGGCGAGGTCTCCGCCCTCCCCGCCGATACGCAGAAGGGTGTGATCGATGCGATCGCGGCCTGGGGAATACCGGTCTCCGACGACTTCGTGCGCGTCGACGGGGCTGAGCAGGCACTGTCGCATTATCGTGCGATCGAGGCGAAGCGCGCCGATCTGCCCTTCGACATCGACGGGGTCGTCTACAAGATCGACCGGCTCGACTGGCAGAAGCGGCTCGGCTTCGTCGCCCGCGCGCCGCGATGGGCGATCGCGCACAAATTCCCCGCCGAAAAGGCGCAGACCCTGCTCAATGCGATCGATATCCAAGTGGGCCGTACCGGCAAGCTCACCCCGGTCGCACGGCTCGAACCGGTCACGGTGGGCGGCGTCGTCGTCACCAACGCGACGCTGCACAATGCCGACGAGATCGGCCGGCTCAACGCATGGCCGGGCGACCGGGTGATCATCCAGCGCGCCGGCGATGTCATCCCGCAGATCGTGGAAAACCTGTCGCGCGACGAGGCCCGCGGGACATGGCCTTTCCCCGAGACCTGCCCACAATGCGGATCAGCGGTCGAGCGTGAACCCGGCGAAGTCGATTATCGTTGCACCGGCGGCCTCATCTGCCCTGCCCAGCGGGTGGAGCGGCTGCGCCATTTCGCATCGCGTTACGCGCTCGATATCGAAGGCCTGGGCATAGTCCACATCGAGAATTTCTTCCGCGACGGCCTGGTCGAAGCGCCCGCCGACATCTTTCGCCTGACCAAGCAGACGCTTCTCACGCGCGAACGCTGGGCCGAACTGTCGGCCGCCAATCTGATCGCAGCCATCGACGCCAAACGCAGTCCACCGCTCGACCGTTTTCTGTTCGCCCTCGGCATCCGCCACGTCGGCGAGGTGACCGCACGCGATCTCGCGCGTCGCTATCGCACCTGGGATGCGCTGAAGGCCATGATCGACCGGGCCATCGAAGCCCGCAAAGCAGCCGTCCAGGCTGTCGGCGAAACTGACGCGAAGTTCGCGATGCGGGTCGCCAAGGAACTGGCCATGATCGTCGATACCCCCGGGGTCGGCCCGGAGGTTGCCTTCGCGCTAATAGACTTCTTTGTCGAGCCGCACAATGCCGATGCCGTCGCCGATCTTCTGACCGAGCTGACGCCTGCGGATGTGATCCATGAAACCCGCGCCTCTGCGGTCAGCGGCAAGACCGTCGTCTTCACCGGGACTCTCGAAACCATGTCGCGCGACGAAGCCAAGGCGCAGGCCGAGGCGCTCGGGGCTAAAGTGTCGAGCTCCGTGTCCGCCAAGACCGATCTGGTGGTGGCCGGTCCCGGCGCCGGATCAAAGCTCAAAAAAGCAACCGAGCTCGGTATCGAAGTGACCGATGAGGCCGGCTGGGCCAAGATCGTTGCGACCTCGCGGTGAGGCCTGGGTCGTTTCAATGCTCCTTTTGACAGGTCCGGCCGGTACGGAGCGGCTTTTCGCTTGCGGCAGTCCCACTTCACCCTAAGAAAATGCCATGGATTTGGCCCGCCGCCGCGTTCCGTTCTTCGCCCTCGCCGGGTTGATCGTCGCTGTGCTGGCAACCATCGCTGCGCTGTTTCTGGTCCGCGCGCAAACCCGATCGGGCCGATGGGCCGAACATTCGCTGCATTTGCAGATCCAGCTCACCGAGCTGTCGGACCATGTTCGCGCGATCGAATCCGATCATCGTGGTTATCTGCTGACCCGCCATTCGAACATGAAGGCCGATCTCCACCGGCTGATCGCCGAGCTCGCTCCGTTGCTGGACCAGCTCGAATATGAGGTCCGCGACAATCCGGCCCAGATCAGAAACACCGCCAGACTGCGCGACGCCATCGCCGCCAAGGTGGCGTTCGCTCGTCAGGGTGTCGCTGCGGTCGATGCAGGCCGAGCGGGTGATGAGATCGCAAGGATCAGAACCGGCGAAGGGATCCGCCGCATGAGGGCAGCGCTCGATCTGGTCCACGCCATGATGGCCGAGGAAGAGCGACTGCTGCGGGAGCGGCAGCGCCAGACCGATCTGCTCGTCCTCAGCCTCGGATTCGCTCTGGTCGCCACCGTATTGCTGGTGTTGATCGTTGCCGCGGTCGTGATCACCGACAGCCGACGGCGCGAAAGCGAGATCATCGCGGCGCGCGACGCGGCGATTGGTGCAGAGCGGGCGCTACGCGATCAGATGGCGGCCCGCGAAAGTGCCGAGGAACAGATCCGCCAGATGCAGAAAATGGAATCGATCGGCCAGCTCACCGGCGGTATCGCCCATGATTTCAACAACATGCTCGCGATCGTGATCGGCAGCCTCGATCTCGCGCGAAGACGGCTGACCGGCGATCCGGAGCGGCTCGCGCGCAACATCGACAACGCCTACGAGGGCGCCGAGCGCGCGGCCGCGCTTACCGCCCGCCTCCTCGCCTTTTCGCGCCAGCAGCCGCTGGCACCGCTGACCCTCGACGTCAACAAGCTGGTCGCCGGCATGTCCGAACTGCTGCAGCGCTCGGCCGGGGAGCAATATATGATCGAAACCGTGCTGGCTGGCGGGCTGTGGCGGACCTTCGTCGATCCGAGCCAGCTCGAGAACGCTATACTGAACCTCGCGGTCAATGCGCGGGACGCAATGCCCGATGGCGGTCATATGACGATCGAGACCGCCAACGCCTATCTCGACGACGAATATGCCAGGTCCCGAGCGGACATCACGCCCGGTCAATATGTAATGCTGAGCGTTACCGACACCGGCACCGGCATGACACCCGACATCATCGCCAAGGCCTTCGATCCCTTCTTCACGACCAAGCCGGTCGGCAAGGGAACGGGACTCGGCCTGAGTCAGATCTTCGGTTTCATGAAACAGACCGGCGGGCATGCCGCAATCTATTCGGAGCCGGGCCAGGGCACGACGGTGAAGCTCTATCTCCCGCGGCATCATGGCGAGGCGGTCAATCCGGCAAGCCCGCAGGTCGGCGAGATCACCGTTCCGCGCGGGAAAGCGGGCGAAATCATCCTGGTGGTCGAGGATGAGCAGCGCGTCCGCCATTTCTCGGTCGATGCCCTGCGCGAGCTCGGCTATGTCGTTATCTCGGCCGCCAACGGTACGGAGGCGCTCAGGGCGCTCATCGATCAGCCCGGCATTAACATGCTGTTCACCGACATCGTGATGCCAGAGATGAACGGCCGCAAGCTCGCGGACGCCGCACTCGAAATCCGGCCGGGTCTCAAGGTGCTGTTCACAACCGGCTATACCCGCAACGCCGTGGTCCACAACGGAATGCTCGACGCCGGGGTCGCCTTCCTGCCGAAGCCGTTCAGCGTCACCCAACTCGGCGTCAAGATCCGGCAGGTGCTCGACCATGGCGGCGCCAACAGGCCGGTGTGACTGTCGTCCTGCTGGCGAAGGATGGATGGCATTGGCTTGTGCGGCGGGAAGGCGCCCTTTATTCCAGTGTCATGTTCCACAAGATCATCGCCATGTTGGCCGGCTTCATCATCATGGTGATTTCTACTGGGGGCTACACGGGAATCGTCATCCTGATGGCGATTGAGAGCGCCTGCATCCCGTTGCCGTCGGAGATCATCATGCCCTTCGCAGGCTATCTCGTCTCGACCGGCCGCTTCGATCTCTATCTGGCCGCGACCGCCGGCGCGGTCGGCTGCAACCTCGGATCGGTCTTCGCCTATGAGTTGGGCAAGCGCGGCGGCCGCGCCGTCGTCGACCGCTGGGGCCGCTACGTGCTGATGAGTCACGCCGATCTCGACCGTGCCGAACGCTTTTTCGCGCGGTGGGGCAACTTGACCGTGCTGATCTGCCGGCTTCTGCCAGCGGTCCGCTCCTTCATCGCCTTTCCGGCCGGGGTCGCGCGGATGCCGTTTCTGCGCTTTCATGTCTATACATTTATCGGTTCCTGGCCATGGTGCTTCGGGCTTGCCTGGGTGGGGATGAAGCTCGGCGACCAGTGGCGGACCGATCGGCGAATGGGCGCCATCCTCCACACGCTCGACTTCGTCATCGTCGTGACGATCGTCGCGGGCGGGGTCTGGTTCATCTGGCACCGGCTGAAGAAGCCGGCTCGGCGCGCATGAACCCGGTCTACGCGGCACTGCCGACGACGATCTTCGAAAAGATGTCGGCAATCGCCCGCGACACCGGCGCGATCAATCTCGGCCAGGGCTTTCCCGACGCGCCGGGTCCTGAGGATGTCCGCCGCGCCGCCGCCGACGCGCTGATGGGGGGTTACAACCAGTATCCGCCGATGCTCGGCATCCCCGAGCTGCGGCGGGCGGTCGCCGCCCACTATCGCGGGCATCATGGCCTCGAACTCGACTGGCGGTCGGAGGTGGTCGTGACGTCGGGTGCGACCGAGGCGATCTCGGCGGCAATCCTCAGCCTCGTCTCGGAAGGAGACGAGGTCGTGCTGATCCAGCCGCTCTATGACGCCTATATGCCGATGGTGCGCCGGGCCGGCGGGATACCCCGCCTGATCCGGCTCGAACCGCCCTGCTGGACGCTGGACGTCGCGACGCTCGATGCGGTGGTCGGCCCTCGGACCAAGCTGCTCATCTTCAACAACCCGGCCAATCCGACCGGCAAGATGTATGACCGCGCCACGCTGGAACTGATCGCCGACCGATGCGTCCGCCATGACGTCGTCGCGCTGTGCGACGAAGTCTGGGAACACATTATCTTCGATGCCGAGCATATCCCGCTGATCACCCTGCCCGGCATGCGCGACCGCACCGTCAAGATCGGATCGGCAGGCAAGATCTTCGCGCTGACCGGCTGGAAAGTGGGCTGGATCGCCGCGGGCGGAGCGCTCGCGGCCCAGGTCGCCAAGGCGCACCAGTTCATGACCTTCACCACCCCGCCCAATCTGCAGATCGCGGTCGCGGAGGGGCTTGCCAAGCCGAGGCGCTGGTTCAGAGAGATGCGCGCCGGCTTCGCGCGTTCGCGCGCCCGCCTCGTCGCGGGACTAGAGGCCGGCGGCTACAGGGTGCTGCCGAGCCAGGCGACCTGGTTCGTCTCGGTCGATCTCGCGGCTTCCGGGATCCGTCTCGACGATGTGGCTTTCGCCGACAAGATGGCGATCGAAGGCGGAGTGGTGACGATCCCGGTATCCGCCTTTTTCGAAGAGAGGCCGGTCCGCGATATCCTTCGGCTCTGCTACTGCAAGGACGATGCGGTTCTGGACGAGGCGACCGAACGGCTCGCAGCGATGCGAGCCGCTCTTGCCTCATAGTCCCTTCCCTGCAAACTCAGGTAAGGAACTATGGAATTACCGCCCTCCGCCGAAGCGGCGGACCGCGCCCTTATGCGCACCGGGCGCACCCTTGGGACGGCTGAAGCGGCGCTTGGACTGGCCTTCAATGCGCCACGGAGGCTCCCATTCGGGCACCGCGACCGTACCGCCCACCGACATCCCCTTTGATCCAGTCGGCCAGGAGCGCGAGATAGCCCTCCGTGATCCGCGTCGAGCGGCGGCTACCGTCGGGCTGCTGGACATACTCGACCATGCCGTGGTCGGTGTCGGGAAACAGGTAGAGGCTGA
>CAMLSA010000116.1 GCA_946482655.1 uncultured Sphingomonas sp.
GATGGCCGAAGCGCAGCGCGCCGATCAGCAGCCCGGGGACGATCTTGTCGCAGATCCCGAGCAGCGCCGCCCCTTCGAACATGCCGTGGCTGAGCGCGACCGCCGTGGACAGTGCGATCGTGTCGCGGCTGAACAGCGATAGTTCCATGCCGCGCTGGCCCTGGGTCACGCCGTCGCACATCGCGGGAACGCCGCCCGCCACCTGCGCGGTGATGCCGGCCTCGCGAGCGTAGATCTTCATCTGGTCGGGGTACCGGCCATAGGGCTGATGCGCCGACAGCATGTCGTTATAGGCGGTTACGATGCCGATGTTCATCGATTTGCCACTGCGGATGAGAGGCTTGTCCTCACCGCTCGCGGCGAAGCCATGGGCGAGGTTGCCGCAGGACAGATTGGGCCGATCGACTCCGGAGGCGCGCTCGCGGGCGATCAGGTCGAGATAGGCCTGCCTGCCCGGCTTGGACCGCTCGACGATGCGGGCGGTGACGGCTTCTACGGCAGGATTCAGGCCCATGTCACGGCTCCTTGCTATTCGCTCCAGTGGATATCGATTGCCTGGTCCGCATCGGCGAGCACCCGGCCGATCGGCACGTTCGAGGACGCCCCGTCCCTGATCGCGCGTTCGAGCATCCTGCGCTTGTCCTTACCGGTGACGACCAGCATCAGGGTCCGCGCCGAAATGATCGCGGCCTTGGTCAGCGTCACCCGCGCCACCGGCGCCTCGGGCGGCAGCGGATCGGGCAGCACGCCGACCGCGCGGCGCGCCTTTGGTCCGTTCAGCGCCTCGTCGAGATCGGGGCCGGGAAAGATCGAGGCGGTGTGGCCATCGGCGCCGACGCCAAGCCAGACCAGATCGGGCGGCCAGTGCAATTCCTGCAGCCGCGCGTCGGCGGCCTTGCCCGCCATGCGGTGATCGGCGGCCTTGTCGGTGGTGATCGGCAGGACGCGGGCGCCCCGGGGCAGGAAAACCTTGGCGATCATCGCGGCATTGGACAGCGGATCGGTCATCGGCACGAGCCGGTCATCGGTCGGGACGATCGTCACCTTCTTCCAGTCGATCTTCGCGGTGGCGAGCTTGTCGAGGATCGGGCCCGGGGTCTTGCCGCCCGGCAGCGCGATCAGCGCCTGGCCGCGCGCGTCGAGCGCCGATTCGATGATGAAGCCGACATCCCCCGCGACAGCGCCGGCGAGCTCGTCCGCATCGTCATAATCCCACCATTCGGCCTCGATCATCGTTTCGTCCCTTTATTTCTTATGCACCTAATCATGCCATGTGACGCCGTCGCGTTCGGTCAGGGCGATTGCCGCCGAGGGGCCCCAGGTTCCCGCCGTATACGGCCTCGGCTTCATCGCGTTCGCGGCCCAGCCGTCACGGATCGCGTCGATCCATTCCCATTGCGCCTCCACCTCGTCGCGCCGCACGAACAGCGTCTGGTCGCCTTCGATCAGATCCAGCAGCAGCCGCTCATAGGCGATGCGGCGGCGAGTGTCCTCGAAGGCGTTGGGCATCGAAATATCCAGCGGCATTTCCCTCAGGCGGATGCCTTCACGGTCGAGGCCAGGGACCTTGGACATCATCAGCAGCCGGACGTTCTCATCGGGCTGCAAACGGATGATGAGCTTGTTGGGTTGCAGCACCGCGCCCCGTCCGTCGAAGATCGAGTGCGGCACGCCCTTGAACTGTATGAAGATTTCCGACTGCCGGCTCGGCAGCCGCTTGCCGGTACGCAGATAGAAGGGAACGCCGCGCCAGCGCCAATTGTCGATATTGGCCTTGATCGCGACGAACGTCTCGGTGTCCGAAGGCTTGCCGAGCTCATCGATATAGCCGGGCACAGGACCGCCCGCGACGGCGCCGGGGCCGTACTGGCCGATCACGCTGTGGCTGCCTACGGCACTCGCACCTATCGGCCTCAGCGAGCGAAGCACCTTGACCTTCTCGTCGCGCACGGCAGTGGAATCGAAGCGCGAGGGCGGCTCCATCGCAACCAGCGCCAGCAGCTGGAGCATATGGTTCTGGACCATGTCGCGGATCGCGCCGGCGCCGTCATAGAAGCCGACCCGCCCTTCGAGCCCGACCGTTTCCGACACTGTGATCTGGACATGCTCGATGCCGCCCGCCCGCCAGAGCGGCTCGAACAGGCTGTTTGCGAAGCGCAGCGCGAGCAGGTTCTGCACGGTCTCCTTGCCGAGATAATGGTCGATCCGGAAGATCCGGTCCTCGGGGAAGACGCGCGCGACCGCGTCATTGATCTCGCGGCTCGAAGCCGTGTCATAGCCGAGTGGCTTTTCCAGACCGATCCGCACGCCGTCGCCGGCAAGCCCGGCCCCGGCGAGACCGTCGATCGTGGCCCCGAACAGTGAAGGCGCGGTCGACAGGAAGATCGACAGGCCCTTCTCGATCGATCCGACGGCCTTGGTGAGCCCGGCGAAACTGTCGGGATTGGAGGCGTCCACCGGCACGTAGCTCAATCGCTTGAGGAAAGAGCCCAGCGCCTCGTCCTGCAGCCTTTCTGCCGGCACGAAACGGCGTAGCGCCTTCTCCGCGAAGTCGCGAAAGGCGGCATCGTCATGATTGCTTCGCGCCGTCGCGACGATGACGAGATCGGCGGGCAGCAGCCCGTCGGCCGCCAGGCCATAGAGCGAGGAGAGCAGCATGCGCTGCGACAGATCGCCGGTCGCCCCGAACAGGAGCAGCTTCTCGCTGGGTGCCGTCACCTTGTCTTCCTTCGCTCTGGCTTTTGCCCGCGCTTCGCGCCGATCGATTCACCGCCGTCACGGCCGGTCGACGCCTTTGTAGCAAAAGCATCGCAGGGCGGTAGCCGCCATGTCGCATTGCCGCATTATTTGCTCTCCATCGTCATGAGTGGGGGTTGTGCGCATGTCGGAAGCCGTCGAAATGGCAGCGCGTCGGCTCGCGGTCAGGCTGGCCGCGGGGGAGGCGGATATCGTTGCGGCGCAGCGGTTGCGCTACGAGATCTTCTTTCGCGACATGGGCGCGCTGGGAGCCGGCAGCCGCCACGGCCGCGATGTCGATCCCTATGATGGGCTGTGCGACCACCTTCTCGTCGAAGATCATGCCCGGCCCGGATGCCCGGTGGTCGGCACCTACCGGCTGCTGCGGCAGAGCGTCGCGGAGGCCCATGCCGGCTTCTATTCAGCCCGTGAATTCGATCTGTCGCGGGTGCTCGATCATGCCCGGCGCGAAGGCGTCGAGCTGCTCGAGCTCGGCCGCTCCTGCGTCGACCCCGCCTATCGCGACGCGGGCACGATCCAGCTTCTATGGCGCGGCATCGCCGACTATCTGCAGCGGCACCGGATCGGCTATATGTTCGGCTGCGGCAGCTTTCCCGGCACCAATCCCGCCGAGCATGCCGAAGGACTGTCGCTGCTCGCGCACGACCATCTCGCCCCCGCCGAGATCCGCGCCCGGGCGATCGGCGATGAGGCGATCCCGCTCGCGACCCTGCCGATCGGCGGCTATGATCCCGGCCTCGCACTCCGCAGGCTGCCGCCGCTGGTCAAGGCCTATCTTCGGGTCGGCGCCGAACTCGGCGACGGCGCCTATGTCGACCGCGCATTCAACACGATCGACGTCTTCGTGATGATGCCGGTCGCCCGGATCGCGTCAAGATATGCGCAGCGGTTCGAAGTGGCGGCATGACCGTCGAGTAGTTCGGCGGAATTGCCGATGCGCGAGGGGCGCCACATATGGCATTTCCCACCGTTCCATTTCAGGTTCAGCCCATTTTCCGATTGACGCCGCCGCCGCCCGGTGGTGATCCCGCCGCGACAGTGGAAAGCCAGGGAGTCCTAATGGTGCGGCAGAACATCCGGTTTATGGTGACGGCGGCGTGCGCCGGCCTGATTTCGGCTCCGGTACTCGCCGCTGAGGACGCCAGTGAGATCGTCGTCACCGGGCAGGGCCTGAGCTCGGCCCCAGGCGACGCCGCCTATGACGTGATCACGATCGATCGCGCGCGGCTCGACATGTCGGCGAGCGGGCGGATGGAGGACATTCTACGGGACGCCGCCGGATTCCAGCAGTTCCGCCGCTCGGACGCTCGCTCGGCGCACCCCACCAGCCAGGGCGCGACTCTGCGCGGTCTCGGCGGCAACGCCTCGACGCGCGCGCTGGTCCTGCTCGACGGCGTGCCGATGGTCGACCCGTTCGGCGGCTGGATCAGCTGGGCCTCGCTCGATCCGGCGCGGATCGGCAGTGTCCGCGTCACCCGCGGCGGCGGCAGCGGCGTGTTCGGGCCGGGCGCGCTTGCAGGCACGATCGAGCTGTCGAGCATCGCCGCCACCGACACCCCCAGGCTCGACGCCGAGCTGGCCTATGGCAGCCGCGAGTCGATCGATGCCGACGCGACTCTCACGGCGCGCCTCGCCGGCGGCTTCGCGACGCTGTCGGGCGGGCATTCGCGCGGCGACGGCTTCATCCCGGTCATCGAGCGGGATCGCGGCCCGGTCGACCGCGCCGCCCGTTACAAGCAGAGCCGGGCCTCGGCCCGCGCGGTGGTCCCCGTCGATACCGATACCGAGCTGCAGGCCAGTGGCTCCTTCCTGCTCGACCAGCGCGACCGCGGCGTGCCCTTCACCGGTAACAGCAATCTCGCGGTCGACACGTCGGTGCGGCTGATCGGCCGGGGCAAATGGCAGTGGGAGGCGAGCGCCTGGCTCCAGCATCGCGAATTTTCGAGCGGCTTCGGCAGCATCGGGCCGGGCCGGGCGACCTCGTCCCAATCGCTCGACCAATATAATGTGCCCGCCAACGGCGTCGGTGCGCGCGGCGAGGTCCGCCCCTGGATCGGCGAGAGCGTCAATCTCAGACTGGGCGGCGACGTTCGCCATGTCAGCGGCCGCACCCAGGAGGTCGTGATCGCGACCAATGTCGGCCGGGTCGCGGGAGGCAATCAGACGATCTATGGCGGCTTCGCGGAACTGGCGCTGCTGCCGGTCGACGGCCTGACCCTGACCGCCAGCGGGCGCGTCGATCGCTGGCAGCTTCGCGACGGCCGGCGGAGTGAGATAAACCGCAACACCGGCGCGCCGGTCGCCGCCAACACGGTCGCCTATGCCGATCGCTCGGGCACGGAGACGACCGGCCGCGCCGGCATCGCCTGGAGCCCCCCGGAAGCGTCGGCGATCACGGTACGCGCCGCCGCCTATACCGGCTGGCGGCTGCCGACCCTCAACGAGCTTTACCGCCCGTTCCGCGTCGGCAATGATTCGACGATCGCCAATCCGCTGCTCAAGCCCGAGCGGGTCAAGGGAATCGAGGGTGGCGCCGAATATGCGCCGCTGCCCGGCTGGCGCCTGGCCGCGACGGTCTTCTGGAACAAGCTCGACGATGCGATCTCGAACGTGACGATCGCGCCCAACACCCGCCAGCGCCAGAATGTCGATGCGATACGCAGTCGCGGCTTCGAGATCGACGGCATGGCGACCCTCGGCGAGTGGCGGCTGCTGGCGAGCTATTCGCATATCGACCCCCGGGTCCGCGGACGCGGCGCTGCGCTCGCCCTTAACGGCCTGCGTCCGGCGCAGACGCCGCGCGATCAGGCCAGCGGCTCGATAGAATGGAACCGCCCCGGCTTCGCCCGGGCGGGTGCTACCATCCGCTATATCGGCAAGCAGTTCGAGGACGATCAGAACAGCCGCACCCTGCGCGACGCGCTGACCTTCGACGCGGTGGTCTCGGCCCCGATCGGCAAGGGCTTCACCGTCGAGCTGCGCGGCGAAAATCTCGGCAACAGGCGCGTCGAGGCGACGATCGGCGCCGACGGCACGATCGAACGCGCTACGCCCAGGACGCTTTGGGTCGCGCTCAGGTACGAGATGCGGTGATCTTCCCCTCCCTTGAAAGGGAGGGGGAACTTGGCCATCCTCCCCTCCCTTGGGGGGACGCCATCCATGATCATCGACAGCGAAACGGCGCCGCCGGCCCGCCCGCCCTTCTGGCGCTCGCTTTATGCGCAGGTGCTGGTCGCCATCGTGGCGGGGATCGCGCTCGGCCGGCTCGCGCCCGACGTCGCCACGCAGTTCAAGCCGCTCGGCGACGCCTTCATCGCGCTGGTCAAGATGATCATCGCGCCGGTGATCTTCCTGACCGTGGTGACCGGGATCGCGGGATTGCGCGAATTGGGCGATCTCGGCCGGGTCGCATTCCGGGCTTTCGCCTACTTCCTGACGATGTCGACCTTCGCGCTGATCGTCGGGCTGATCGTCGCCAACCTTTTTCAGCCGGGCGCGGGGATGCACATCGACCCCGTCGAGCTCGATACCGGCGCCATCGCCGTCTATAGCGAGAGGGCGCACGAGCAGAGCCTCATCGGCTTCCTCACCGGCATCATTCCCACCACGATCGTCTCGCCGCTGACCGGGGGCGAGATCCTTCAGGTGCTGCTAGTCGCGATCCTGTTCGGCATCGCCCTGTCGCTATCCGGGCCGCGCGCGGCGCCGCTGGTCGACCTGCTCGAGCGGCTGACCGCAGTGGTGTTCCGGATGGTCGCGATCCTCATGAAGGCGGCGCCGATCGGCGCCTTCGGGGCGATGGCCTTCACGATCGGCAAATTCGGCCTCGGCGCATTGGCCAATCTCGGCGGGCTGATCCTGTGCTTCTATCTCACCTCGCTCTTGTTCGTGCTGGTCGTGCTCGGGCTGGTCGCCCGGGCGGCGGGCTTCTCGATCTTCCGGCTGATCGCCTATCTGCGCGACGAGCTGCTGCTCGTGCTCGGCACCTCCTCGTCGGAGAGCGCGCTTCCCAATCTGGTCGACAAGATGGAGCGTGCGGGCTGCGCCAAGCCGGTGGTCGGCCTGGTCGTGCCGACCGGCTACTCGTTCAATCTCGACGGCACCAACATCTACATGACCCTGGCGGCCCTGTTCATCGCCCAGGCCTGCGACGTGGAGCTGTCGCTCGCCGAGCAGATCAGCCTGCTGCTGGTGGCGATGATCTCGTCCAAGGGCGCCGCCGGGGTGACCGGGGCGGGCTTCATCACGCTCGCGGCGACCCTGTCCATCGTGCCGTCGGTGCCGGTCGCGGGAATGGCGCTGATCCTCGGCATCGACCGCTTCATGTCCGAATGCCGGAGCCTGACCAACTTCATGGGAAACGCGGTAGCGACCGTGGTCATCGCACGCTGGGAAGGGGCGGTGGACCGGGAGAAATTGAAGGACGTGCTCAGTAAGGCCTAATTCCTCCCGGTGCCGGGGCCGAACTTGGACAGCGCACCGCTTTCCATTAAGAACCACCCCCGATGGCCATGTCTCTCCTCGGCTCCAAGCCGTTCTTCGACGACAAGAACCATGCCTTCTGGGTGCTCCAGTCGGCGGGGTGGACCGGCTATTTCGTGCTGCGCTCGCTGGGTGGCCTTGCCAACAACATGGGGTTGCTGTTCGTCGTTCCCACCGCCTTGACCACCGCGACCGGCTATTCGCTGACCCTGCTGATGGCGTCCGCCTACCGGCGGCTGATCACGCAGAAGCCGATCGTCACCTGGTCGGTCTCGATCCTGATCCTGGTGCTCGCCGCGGCGGTCTTCTCGTCGATCGAGACATGGGCCCACGCCACCTTTTACCGGCCCGAGGAGATGCCCGAGGGGATTCAGTTCTTCGGCGCGATCCTGCTCGATTTCTCGCTCCTGGCGGCCTGGTCGGCGCTCTATTACGGGATCAACTTCTATCTGCTGCTCGAGGAGCAGTCGGATCGGGTCGAGCGGCTCGAAAGCCAGGCCTCGTCCGCGCAGCTCGCGATGCTGCGCTATCAGCTCAATCCGCATTTCCTGTTCAACACGCTCAATTCCATCTCGACCCTGGTGCTGCTCAAGGAGACCCAGCGTGCCAACGCGATGTTGTCGCGGCTGTCCTCCTTTCTGCGCTATACCCTCGCCAACGAGCCCGAGGGCACGGTGAGCCTCGCCCAAGAGGTCGAGACGCTCAAACTTTATCTCGAGATCGAGAAGATGCGCTTCGAGGACCGGCTGCGAGCGAGCTTCGACATCGATCCGGCGGCGTCGGAGGCGCGGCTGCCGTCGCTGCTGCTCCAGCCACTGGTCGAAAACGCGATCAAATATGCGGTCACCCCGCTCGAGCAAGGCGCCGACATCAATGTCGCGGCAAGGCTCATGGGCATGGAACCCGACGGACGTCTGGTCATTACGGTCACCGATACCGGGCCGGGGTTGACCGATGGCATTGCACGCCCCACCTATTCGACTGGCGTCGGTCTGGCGAATATTCGCGACAGACTGGCGCAGGCCTATGGAACGGATCAGCGATTTGAGGTCCAGACTGGCCGGGAGGAAGGCTTTGGTGTCTTGATCGACATCCCCTTCCAAACTGCGAAACAACGCAAGGACGGTGCATGACGATCCGAACCATTCTCGTCGATGACGAGCCGCTGGCCATACAGGGCCTTCAACTGAGGCTGGCCCCGCACGAGGATGTCGAAATCATCGAAACCTGTCTCAATGGCCGCGAGGCCATAAGAGCGATCAAGACCCACAAGCCCGATCTCGTCTTTCTCGACATTCAGATGCCGGGGTTTGACGGCTTTTCGGTGATCCAGGGGCTGATGGAGGTCGAACCCCCCTTGTTCGTCTTCGTCACCGCCTATCAGGATCATGCGATTCGCGCTTTCGAGGCGCAGGCGATGGATTATCTGCTGAAGCCGGTCGACGAGCAGCGGCTTGCCGACACGCTAGACCGGGTCCGCCAGCGGCTTACCGAGAAGCGCGGGGTCGAGGAGGCGGGGCGCCTCAAGGAAGTGCTGCAGGAGGTCGCGCCCGACGCCGCCGACAATTTCGTCGATGGCGACGATCAGCCCGCCTCGAACCGTTTCGAGAAGCTGATCAACATCAAGGATCGCGGACAGATCTTCCGCGTCGACGTCGATACGATCGAGCGGATCGACGCCGCCGGCGACTATATGTGCATCTATACCGGCGACAACACGCTGATCCTGCGCGAGACGATGAAGGATCTCGAAAAGCGCCTCGATCC
>CAMLSA010000117.1 GCA_946482655.1 uncultured Sphingomonas sp.
GTATATTCGCCCTTCAGCGCGTGCGGGATGCCGCAGGCGAACTCGATCACCTCGAGCCCGCGCTGGATATCCCCCTTGGAATCGGCGATCACCTTGCCATGCTCGGAGGAGAGGAGCTCGGCGAGCGGCTCCATGTTCTTCTCGATCAGTTCCTTGAACCTGAACATCACGCGCGCGCGGCGCTGCGGGTTGGTCGCGGCCCAGGCGGGTTGCGCCATCAGCGCGAGGCCGACCGCCTTGTCGAGATCGGCGGGGCCGCCAAGGCCGACGCGCGCCTGGACACCCCCATCGTTCGGATCGAAGACATCGCCGAACCGCTCCGCCCGATTCGACGAACCATCGGCAAAATAATGGGGGATGTCGCGCAACTGGGTGGCCATGATCTTCTCCCGCGCACAATGCATTTCTCGGAATCGATGATCCGCCGATCGCCGGTCCGGGTCTGGGGTTTCATCGACCGGCAGGGCCTCGCTTGCAAGCCCTTGCCGGTCGAGCGTCACTTCCTTGTCCGCCCCGCCCTCCCGCAGATGGCGCGCTATAATGATGATCTGTAAAACAGGGGGCATCGAGCGGTTTTGCGTTCAGATTGGCGGTAATGCCGACCATTTCAGTCGAAGCGTAAGCGGCAGAAGCGGCGAGAACGGGAACCGCAAGCAGGCCGGTGCCTATCGGTCCCGATCGCAAATAAAATGCGGTCGCCGAGGCGGTCCGATCCTGTCATAACCGTCCGGCAGGTCGCCGGCCGGGCGGCACGTGGAGGAGATAATCATGATTAAAGCTGCACATCATGTCGCGATGGTGACGCGTGATCTCGACCGTATCCTGAAATTCTACCGCGACGGGCTTGGCCTGAAGGCGGTAGGCGAACCGGTGGAAAGCTCCGGTCCCGAGATGGATGCCGTTGTCGGTCTCGAAGGGGCGTCGTGCCGGGTCGCGATGCTCGCGCTCGACAATCTTTTCATCGAATTCTTCGAGTATCTGGCGCCGGCCTATGACGATGAAAGCGTACGGCAATCGAACCGGCCGGGCTGGACGCATATCGCGTTCGTGGTTCCTGATCTGAACGAAGCCTATGAACTGGCCCTGGCTGCCGGCGCGACCTTCCACACCGAGCCCAAGAGCTTCGGCGACGTCCGCGCGACCTATGGCCGCGATCCTGACGGCAACATCTTCGAGATGATGGAGATCGCGCCCCAGGATCATCCGTGGCAGCTCAAGGTGCGTGCGGTCGAAATGGTCTGATGCTCGAGCCCGGCCGGACTGTCCGATCGAAGGCGGCCGCCCCGCGCTGAGACAGCGTGGAGCGCCGCCGCCGCCGTCGAAATCTGCTTTGACGCGGTGAGCTACGGAACTCGTGCCCTGCCCGTCAGGCCGCGTCGGCATGCTCGCGATAGTAGCGCCCAGTCTTTTGGGCGCCGCCGAGCGTGGTGCGCAGGATAAGCCGTCGTTCATGATAGGGATAACCGGTCGCGAAATGCATCGTGCGCCGATTGTCCCACAGCACCATATCGAACAGTTTCCATTTGTGACGATGTTGGAATTCGGGGCGCAGCGCGTGGCGCACCAGTTCGTTGAAGAACGCGTCGCCCTCCACCTTGTCCATGCCGATCACCTCGACGAAGCCCTGGGGGCTAAGCAGCAGCGACTTGATACCGGATTCGGGGTGCGTGATCACCATCGGCTGGATGACGTCCGGCAGCGGATCGAGCTTATAGGGCTCGTTGGGGCCCTCGTCCGCGCGAGCCAGGCGAATTTCCCAGTCTTCCATCCCCCAAGCGCGATCCACGACCTGCTTCGAACTCTGCCGGGTCTCCATCGTTTCGACCCGGGCCTTGACGTCGTCAGGCAACGCTTCATAGACCTTGGCGGTGTCGACCCACACCGTGTCGCCGCCGCCGCTGGCGGGAATCTCCATCATGCGCAGCAGGCTGCCCTTGCAGATATTCGGGGTGAACGAGGTATCCTGATGATAATAGATGAAGCCGGCGAGACCCTCGCCGTTCACCATCATCATCGGCCCCTTATTCTGCCCCTCGCCACCGAGGTAAATAAGGTCTTCATTACCCTCGACCCGCAGGCTGGCGTGGGGGTGGACCTCCAGCGGCCCGAAGACGCGCGATAGGTCCAGATGAACCCTGGTGCTCGTCCCCGCCTCGGGGAAGATGAGCACGCCGTGCTGCAGCCAGCCGGCGTAAAGCGTCTTCTTGTCCGCCTCACTGAGATTCCCGTAGTCGACGCCGTGGACCCTGGCACCGATCGTGGCGGTGGGCTCGAATTCTATCTTGCTAACCATGACAGTCTCCTTTCAGTCGGTCGCAGCGAGCCCTCGGCCCGATAGTCGGAAGGAAAATGATGGCCGCCGCCAGCGACCCGCGCCGTACCGGCGGCCATGCCGCGGTCCCTGGTCTTGCTCCTCGTCGTGAGGGTATGGCCACCCGTCCTGGCTCGTCTACGACAGCCATTGGCGGCGCCCCTCAGCGGACGCGCGTACGATCGCGTCGAGCACATCGTGGATGCGCGCAGCGGTATGGAAGTCGGGCACCTCTGCCGGCTGTCCACGCAGCGCCCTGGCGAAATCCGTGTACAGATGGGCGACGGCGAGCGGTGGCCCCTCGGGCAGCCCGGCCGGCTCAATCGCATAGCTCGCGGGCACCCGCATGACGTCCATGCGGTCGCCGCGCCCGCCGCGCAATTCGTAGGCCGCACGATTGACGTTGGCCGCGCCCGTCGAGGTGAGCAGGAAATCGCCCTCGGTGCCGCTGATCTCGAGCCGGGTACCGGCGGTTCGCGTGGCGCCCCCCAACATGTGTATCGACGCCACCGCGCCATTTTCAAGCGTTCCGCCGATCACGATCTGATCGGGCGAGGTCTTGACGATATTCTCGTCCGTATCCTGCAGATGAAACGAAGGATATTGAGTCGCCATCGTCGCGTCGAGCGCGCGGAACGGCCCCAGGCAGCAGTCGAGCGCTGACAATGTGTGACCGGTGGCTATGCGCAACAGATCGGCATTATGCGCGGCATCGGCGACATAGGCATGGGACGATAACCCAGACGGGCCGAAATTCTCCTGCCAGCAATGCCAGTTGATCGAGACGACGCGTCCGAGAAAGCCGTCACCGATCAGGTCGCGTACATAACGGAACACCGCTTGTCCGTAGGACTGAAGATCGACCATCGTCCTCACCCCGGCGGCGGCGGCGGCACTCGCCAACGTCCGCGCGATCTCACCGCTCCCCCCGAGGGGCCATTCGCAGAAGACATGCTTGCCGGCGCCCAGCGCCGCCTCGACCAGCGGGACATGGCCCGCGGTCCGAACCGAGACGACGAGCAGATCGACGTCAGGATGCTCGGCCATGGCGCGCGCATCCGCAAAAGCGAGCGGAACGCCGAAATGCGCAGCCGCGGACGAGGCCGTCGCCATACTCGATGTGCAGATCGCGGTCAGATCATAGTCGGGCAGATGCCGGAGTGCCGGGATGTGCGCACGTGTTCCCCAGCTCCGCCCCGGATCGATCGCGGCTCCAACCAGCCCAACCCGAATTTTGTCCAACGGAAACGACCTCTCCCTCGATCCTACGCAGCGCCATCACGCGGACGCATGGCATCGTCGAGCTCTTATACGGCACGCCGGCACGCTGATCGATACGCAATAGCCGGGTGGAAGGTGCCGACAATCCGATCATTCGTAAACCGAAATTTCGAGGTCTGTCCATTCCGCTGGTAATTTTCCCTATGATATGGCTATCCATTCGCGATGGTCGACGCCTGATGAATAAGGTGGAAGGCTGACCAAAATTATCGACAATCGAATCGAACGACGGGAAGGATGCGGAATGGGCTATCGTCTGAGTGGCAAGGTCGCAATCATCACCGGCGGTGCTTCGGGCATGGGGCTTGCCGCAACCGAGATGTTCGTGGAGCAAGGCGCCTCGGTCGTCGTCGCCGACATCCAAGCTGACAAGGGTCCCTCGCTGGAGGCGCGTTTCGACGGCAAGGTGCGCTTCGCACAATGCGACGTGCGCGAAGAATCGGCGATCGCGGCGGCCGTCGCGAAGGCGGTCGACAGCTTCGGCGGACTCGACATCATGTATCACAGCGCCGGCATAGGGGGCATTCGAGCGTCGATCGAGGAGATGCCGGCCGAGCTATGGGACGATACCCAGGATGTGCTGCTTCGCAGTTCGATGCTATGCATCAAGCATGCTGTCGGGCCGATGAAAAAACGTGGGCGGGGCTCGATCGTCCTCACCTCGTCGGTCGCGGCGATCAACCTGGGCGGCGGCATCGGTGCCGCCGCCTATATCGTCGCCAAGGCGGGGGTCATCACCTTATGTCGGGCCGCCGCGCTCGAGTTGGGGCCATCGGACATCCGCGTCAACACGATCGTGCCCGGCTTCGTCCCGACGCCGCTGGTGGGTGACGCGATCGGCGCGCCGAAGCCGGTCGCCGATCGCATGGGTGTGCACATGCGCGAGATCGCCGCCACGATGCAGCCACTGCCGCGATCAGGCGATCCGAAGAATATCGCGCACGCCGCACTGTACCTCGCGTCGGACGAGTCCGAGTTCGTCACAGGGACGGCGCTGACGGTCGACGGCGGCCTCTCGATTCATCGCAAGGCCGATCCGGCGGTCATTTTCGACCATTTCCAAGAGGCGCGGCGCCGCGCCGAGGCGGAGCTGGCCGCGGAGCACTGATCGGCCGCCCCGATCCTGGCTAAACGGTGGGTGCGAGCCTGGTTCAGGAGACAGGTGCCGAATGCGATATCCAGTCCTTCAGATCGCGGTACGATGGATCCTCCGGCGAGCGCTTGCCGCTGGCCGGGCTCGCGGGCATGGCGTCGACCGCTTCGAAGCGGCTCCAGTCGAGCACCACGCGCCGTTCGGCGATCCGCCAGCATCCGTCGCGCTTCTCGAAGCGATCGACATAGCGCACCCCGCCGATCATGTTCCGAGGCGTGCCGTCGATCTGGAGCTGTTGAAATCCGAGGGCATAGGACTCGCAGTGCGCGACATCGCCTACGAACTTGATCAGAACATTGCCCATGAAGTGGGTACTTGTCGGGATGTTGCCGACATGCCGCTTGAAGACATAGTCTGCGAATTCCTCGCAACTGCCCTGGAAGACACCATGATCGTGAAGGGCACCGGGATGATAGGCGGCGAGGAGCATATCCCTGTCAAGCCGGTCCACGCCGCGGCAATAATACATCAGTGCGTCATGGATCTGCTGGCGCGCGATCACTTCTTCCAGGCGGTAGTCGGCTGTCGCGCCCATCGGGTCTCTCCATTGCTGGCTGTGTTTATCGGTCTCGGGCGAAGGGCCGGCTTGCCTCGGTCCGCGTTCCGCCGTCGCCGTTATAGAGTCGAGTCCAAACGGCGATCAACATCTCCGTCGCGGCCGTACCCGCGGACGTCGGCGACCCCGGGCAAAGAGGCGTGCCTTCCGCGCCAGGTCGGACAGCGTCGGGTTCGGTCGTGATCCGGCCGGCGACGATAGATCGGGGTACCACCGAACGGGTGGTGTTCGGCCTGCCCGCCGCGCAGGCGGTCGCCGAACAGGCCGCGATGATCGATGCCCGGCGCGTCTTCGTCCTGGCAACGGGGACACTCGCCCGCGCAACCGATGAAGTCGACACCATCGTCGCGGCGTTGGGCGACCGCTACGCGGCCACCTTCACCGGGGTCGGAGCCCGCACACCGATGGTCGACGTCATCGAGGCGACCCGCGCCGCGCGCATCGCGCGAACCGATCTCATCGTCACGGTCGGCGGCGGATCGGTCACCGACGCGGGCAAGATCATTGCGCTTGGGCTCAAAGCCGGCATAGAGGGCATGGACGACGTGGCGCCGCTGCTCGATCGGTATCGCTGGAGCAGCCCGCGCTCCGACGCGGCGAGCGCGCCCGACGTGCCGCTCATCTGCGTACCGACCACGCTGTCGGGCGGCGAGCTCAACAGCGCCGGGGCCGCGAACGATCCGGTGCTCGGCAAGCTCGCGTTCGGCCATGTCGCGGGTGCGCCGCTCGCGATCGTCTATGATCCCTGGATCGTCCGGCACACGCCTGACGATCTGTGGCTCTATACCGGCATCCGCTCAGTGGATCATGCGGTCGAGACGATCGCATCGCTGCGCTCCAATATCTATTGCGATGCGATCGCCACGACCGCGCTGCGCCTGCTTGCCGATGGCCTCGCAAGCTGCCGCCGTGATTTTGGCGATATCGAAGCGCGGCTCAAATGCCAGATCGGCGCCTGGCAATCGATGGTCGCTATCCGGACGGGCGTACCGATGGGCGCCAGCCATGCGCTCAGCCACGGCCTGTCGGGAATCGCCGGTGTCGCGCATGGCCTCAATTCCTGTGTCGTGCTGTCCGCCGTTCAGCAATGGAACGCGTCGGCAGTCCCCGAACGTCTTGCGATGGTAAGCGCCGCACTCGGCGATCCGGCCGTTCCGGCCCATATCTTGATCGAACGGCTGATCTCGTCGCTGGGGCTGCCGTATCGCCTTGCCCATATCGGGATCGGCGACGACCCGGATCGCATGGCCGCGATCGCCGACTATGCGCTCACCATTCCTTGGGCGAGGACCAACCCGCGGCCGGTCGAAGGCCGCGCCGAGCTGCTCGAAATCCTCGCGCTCGCGCGCTGAGGCGGGCGGCCACCCGGCGACACGCGATGGCGAGAGGTCAAGCCGCGATGGCGCGAGCTGCATCGTGTCGCCTCGACAGGCGATCAGGCAAGGCGTCTTGCCGCCGCATGTGAGCGTAGATGCATCCCGGACCAGGAGTTGATACCGAGTCCCACTCAAAAATTTGACTCTGTGATAGCTGATCCGGACTCGATCTCGTCATTGTCTCCGTAGATGCGCGCGAGCTCCTGGTGATATCTTGGCGTCATTCTGTAGTGCTGTGCCGTGGCGTCCGCGACCGCACCAGGATCGCGTGCGGCGATCGCCTCGAACATCCCACGATGATCCCGGAGCGCCTGACCGAGCAATTGATCCCGATCAGCTTCGCTCATTCCCTTGAAGTAAAACTGGTAACGATAGGAACGCAGTTTCGCTTCGTTGAGCCGGTAGTTCTCCGAAAGAGCGCGGTTGCCAGCGGCATCGACGATCTGCCGGTGATGTTCGTTATTGGCCGCCATGAAGCCATGCCAATCCTTCAACGCGTGCATCCTCGCCATCCGGTAATATGTCTCACCGATCGCGGCGAACTGTGCTTCGCTCGCGGAAGTGCAGGCGATCTGCCCCGCGGCAGTCTCCATGATCCTCAGCAAGTCCAGAATGTCCAGGATGTCCTTGCGCGAATAGCGGACCAACTTGGCGCCGCAGTTGGGCACAAGCTCGATTAGCCCCTCGGCCGCAATCGCCTTAAGTGCCTCCCGCAACGGGCCGCGCGACGTACTGAGCCGATCGCACAGGCATCGCTCAAGCAACTGGTTATCCTCGGTCAGTTCCCCTTCGATGATCAGATCGCGGAGCATCGCGACCAGCGAGAAATGCGCGGGGAGCCTGACCACAGAGCCGCGTTCCGCCTTGCGCGGAGACGACCGCAACTCATCTGCGTTGATTTTCATTCCAGACCCCGCCCTTCAATTGCTCGGCAGCCCGACGCGGCCGATATCCCTTCCGATCGACCCATCCGATCAACCGAACGAATCTTGGAGAAAGGGCTTCATTCCGGATGGGCCCCGACGATGAACGCCGCGTAGATGCACGGCTCGTCATAGTGGTTGCGCCATGCATGGATCGCGCCTGCCATGACTAAGCAGTCGCCCGGCCCGAGAGTCCGCGTCTCACCGCTGTCGAGTACGATATCCACTTTGCCCGAGACAATCACCTCAAGATCGACCGAGTCCGACCGGTGCATGTCGGCAGCCTGCCCTTCCTGATGTTCGGCGCCCTCGGCGCCGGCGGAACCGAGATCGAATCGGCCGGCGGACTTGGCGGGGAAGCATACCAATGCGAATTTCAAGCCGCCGGGCGCCGGAAAGGATCGGTCGGCCGGCGCCTCGCCGATGATGCGGGGCAGAACAGGCGGGCCCTTCAGTTCCCAAAGATAGGCAGCTTCCACCACGCCCGGCAAGTCAAGTCGCGCCGGCGGCGGGCCCTCGACGAAACGGCCGGTCCCGTCCTCGGATCGAGTGGCGATAATCAGCCTGACATCGCTCAGATCTTTGACCATCATCTTCGCCTTTCCATAACGTCCAACCCCTTTTCGACCAATTGATTCCGATCAAGATTCATCAGCCAGCAAGTCACACGCGAGACCATTCTCCCGTGGCGCCTTCCAAACTCCTTACCCGGCAACCGAAGCTTATTCTCGACGAGAGCCGATCACCTCCACAATATATCTTCCTCTTGTCTGGTCGAACCAGGCCTATTTACCGACTGTAAGCATGTGCCGGATGGTTGGAAGGAACCCTGGGGCCGCGGCCGAACATCTTCTCACGCAAGGTTCCGGGCGCATATTCGCTCTGCATCAGACCCCGCCGTCGCAGTTCGGGGGCGATATGGTCGACGAAATCGCCGAACGTGCCAGGCAGCGTGATGTAGAAGATGTTCACGCCATCGACTCCGGCGGCTCGATATTCCTCGAGCCGATCGGCGATCGTCTCGGGGGTGCCCACGATACGCCACTGGCGGCTCGAGAAATTGACGAGGTCCCGAACCGTCGCGACCTTGCCCCTCGGCATCGAATCGATCACCACCTGCAGGCCTCCGCGCATGCCTTGAGCTACGTCCATCAGATCGATGAGCCTTGCGTCCGGATCGAGCTTCGAGACGTCGAGCCCGATCGAGCCGCCTCGCAACAGAAGCTCGGCCTCAGGGCTGATATAGCTTTCCAGATCCGCTTCCTTGCGGCGCGCTTCCTCTTCTGTCGAGCCCACGACGAAGGTCAGACCCTCTATGAACAATATGTCCTCCCGCCGACGACCAGCGGCGGCCGCACTTTGGCTGATGGCCCGGATTCG
>CAMLSA010000118.1 GCA_946482655.1 uncultured Sphingomonas sp.
GCCGTCGTTGACGAGGAGCCGCGTCTGGGGATCCTTTTGCCAGCCGTGATTGTTGCTGGTGATGTTGAAGAAGAGAATATCGTTGAGGCCGTCGCTGTTGGCGTCAAAGATGTGCACCTCGCGCGTTTCCATCGGGACCGCGAGATCGAGGCGATCAGACGCGTCGGTGAATTTTCCCTTGCCATTGTTGATGAGCAGCCGGTTCGCAAGCGAGGGACTGGCAAGAACAGCGTCGAGATCGCCGTCGCGGTCGATGTCCGCCAGCACCACGCTTTCGGTCTGGTCGTTGCCCGCGGGCAGATGGGTAGCGGTCGCGTCTATGAAGTGCCCGGGGCGCTTCCCATCGTTGAGAAAGAGGAGGTTTCGTGCGGGGACGAACTTCGGCCCATCGTTGAGTTCGCCGGTACTGCCGACAAAAATATCGGGCAGCCCGTCGCCGTTCACATCCCCGACGGCGAGGCCATTGCCCTGGCTCATGGCTGGCAGTCGGTCGCTCGCGTCGGTGAAGCCGCCGCGGCCATCGCCGAGGAACAACTGGTGCTCTTCGTCTGATTCCGCCACAAAGACGACGTCCGGGTGGCCATCGCCGTTGAAGTCGGCGGACCGTACATGCTCGCTGTCGTGAAACGCCGTGCCGAACGCCCCCGGACGAAAAGCGAACCGGCCGCCGCCCTCGTTGATGTAAAGGCGATTGGCGCCATATTCGACCGATAGCACGGCATCGAGGTCGCCATCGCCATCGACATCGATCAGGACCGAGTCGGTAGCATGGAGCGCGGGCTCGATCGGGACATGGGTCGCCGTTGCATCGACGAACGCCGCCGACGGAGGCTCGGGCACGAGCTGGAAATCGCGCGGCGCGGTCGGCTGAGCGCCGGAAGCGACTGGCACTAGGAGCGCGGCTATGCACAGGAAGGCTGTCAGCAGGCGTCTATTTCTCGCGGCGGGCACAGGCATCAGTTTCTCGCTTCATGAGGGGAAATTGTTCATTTCTTGCGGGAGAATGTGCCGAGATATAGGCCGCTCTTGCCCGCGAACGGTCCGCTTTGTGGCGCGACCATCTCGAATATGATGTTCTTCCCATTGCGCGCGGTCGACGACTGATGGGCCTGTCCGCCGACGTCGCTGACCTCCGTCAGGCGTCGTCGTTCGCCGGTCTGAAAGTCGACGGCGTAGAGGTCGAAGGTGCGTCCGGCGTATCGTTCGCTGAGCGCCGCCGCGTCGGGAACCCCGCTGAATGCCGCCAATATCTTTGCGAGATTCTTCGGGTGGCCGGACATCCCCCGAAACGGGCTCGACGGGTCAGACGCGCGGTTGGACTCCTCAAGGCCATATCTGGTGTCGGGGAAAAGGTGGGTCTCGATGTGCTGGCCATCGGTCGGCATGGGCGATATCATCCCGTCGGCGAGATTGATCTTGTACATGCCGTTGAGCGGTCGGCCCTTTTCGACGGTGAAGAAGAGGATCGCGTTCTCGGCGTTCAGAAAGTCGTAGGTTTCGGTGAAAGTCACCCGCGACGCAGGGTCGGCCGGAGGATGCGTGTAGACGACCGATCGGTCGGAGATCGAGGCGCGCTTCCCGTCGTGAACAAGGGAGCCCACCGTCATTCGCATCCCGGTCAGGAATTCACCCCAGGCGATGCGAGTGGGGCCTCCGCGCAGCGAAGCATAGTCCAGCGCGATTTCTCCGAAGGCCGGGGCGTCGAGTGCCTGCGGCGGCAGCGATGCATCAGCGGGCATCCAATAGAGCTCGCTCGCCCCCGGCTGTACTGTGTTCGGCGCGGGTCTTGCGGCGTCAAGCCCGGGCGGGCCGAGGATCAGGAGACTGTCATCGGGCAGATAGTAGATGCGCTGGACGAGACCCGCCTTCTCGAAGCGGCAGGTCAGGCAACGTACCTTGCGGGTCTTGAGATCAAGTTCATATGCCGGGCTCGGGCTCTTGTCGTCGCGCGTGAAAACAATCCGCTTGCTGTCGGCGGACCAGATTGGTCGGCTGCCCCAGTCGAGCACGCGTTCGACGGTAAAGGTGTCGCGAAGATAATCTGGGGTGGAAATTTTGCCAGGCTTCGCGGCCGCGGTGGCTGCGAACGAAGCCGCAACGATCGATGCGGTGATCCCGACCTTGATCGCGTATGAAAGCATGTCTCGGACCCTCACTTCCTGTATCGTTGCTTTGCCGGGTCCCGCCCGGGCAACAATCCTTCAACTTCAGAACTCCCTGGACGCTGGATTTTGCGTCGTTCCCGGTCTCGTCGACAACGTCCGACGCAAAGGCGGCGATCCGCCATCCCGGTCAAATCCGACGACGTCAAAATCCCGGTTTAAGTTTCATGAGAACGATACCTTCACCGACCCCGGCATCGATGACGTCGGCCGAACCTATCTGTGCAGCGATCAGCTTTCCCCCTGGATGAACGGTGGGATTGCCGTATTTGTAACCGCCGTATCGGACGATATTCGTCATGCGGGTGTAGCGAGGGCGCGCGGGATCGAGATCCAGCACGCACAGGTCCATGCCGTGATTGCGGTTATCGGCGCATTCCACGAGCGTTTTGCGGCCATCCGGAAAGATTCCTTCCACTTCAGAGTAGAGCTGGCTCGGCGTCGGATAGCGGGTGACCTTGCTGGTCGCGAGATCGACTGACAGGACCTGTGTGGAGGGATTGTCACGGGATTTCTCATAGCCGTAGCATGGCATTGTCAGCGCCCTATCTCCCGGGATGAAATCCTGCGCCTCGACGAGGCAGTCCGAGGTCGCCAGTATCTTCCGCCGTTCGACGAGGCGCGGCTGGCCGCCGTCCGTCACCACTCTTGCCGTGAAGATCGTCGTCGACGCCGCGCCCGGGTTCGCAGGATCGAGGGCGATTTCGGACCAACCCACGAGATTGCTCCTCGGGCTGGTGGCGACCCCTTCGAACACGAACGCGCCCAGCGGCACGGGGGGCTGGGCGGCGGTCTTCTCCATCCAGAACAATTCGATGCGGGAGAAGCGCGTCTCCTCACGCGTCTTGGCGGGCAGCCGTGGACCCAGAAGAACATAACTGCCGTCCGAAAGATACTGAACCCGCAAGAAGCCGTTGTGAGGCGCATGCGCGGTCAGGTTCCGTATCGCGCCGCTTGCAATATCATATTCGAAAGCATCGCCATAAGACCGTCCGATGAAGGCGATTTTCTTGCCGTCGGGTGAGAATACCGGCCGTTCCCCGAAGGCGGAGATCAGCGTTTGTCCGTCCGGCATGTCGTAGAGAGGGTTCCCCTTATCCCTGCCGACCGGCATCGAGGCCGGCACTGGCTCGCCGCGGTCGAATCCGTTCGGTTCGGCGGCGGCCGTCGACGTTGCGCATGCCGCCGCGGCAAGCAAGGAAGCTGCAATCCTGTAACGTCTCATATGTCTCATCCTCTTCATCCTGACCGGTTTCCAGAACGTTCATCCTCGAAATGGCCGCGCCGCAGCAGCACCCGCGCTGCGTTGCCGAACCCGCAATTCCAAGTTGCGGAAGCCTTTCCGGTTTACGAATTGCTGCATCATAATTAAACCATGACGATATAAAACATGATTTCGTGCTCAAAGTTCTACGCAAATCGGTGCAAACTGTCTGATACCTGCGACCCATAGCACAAGAGAAAGCGATCTCTCTCTGGCCATGCCGCAACGGATTGTGGTAGGAGTAAGTCCAGACTTACTAATAATGGTTTTGGAAGAAGCTTTGGTCGAGGTCAGTCAGCGTCCATTCGGTCTTGAGGTGCCGCCGACGATAAGGGACCGTCGGCGCGAGGCTTTCCTCGATGCAGCGGAGGCACTGTTTCTCGATCAGGGGTTCGAACGGACGAGCCTTGTGCAGATCGTCGGGCGCTCGCGCGGGTCGCTGTCGACGCTGTACGAGCATTTCGGGAGCAAGCAGGGATTGCTGCATGCCCTGGCTGCACGGTGGCGAACCGAGGTCGTAGGAGGCGTTGGCGATCAACCCGGCAAAGGCGGATCGAACGCCGAGACGCTGTGCATGTTCGCGCGGCGACAATTTGCGAAAATGAGTTCACCCCGATCAATCGCCCTCATGAAGATGGTGTTTTCAGAAAGCCTGCGCGACGAGGACTTTGCGGCGCAGACCTATCGCGATCTTCATCTTCCGGTGCTTGACGAACTTGCTGTGCTCTTCGCGCAATGGAACGAGCTGGGCGGAGCGCGGATCGACGATCCCGAGGCTGCAGCGCGCTACTTCATGTCCCTCACCGCAGGCGACACCGTGCTGGGAAAATTGTTCGGAGTGAATGAAGCGAGCCTCGCCGAGCAGGAGATCGACTGGCGCGTCGAAAAGTTCGTCCAGCAGTTCGGTATCACCTAGCGTCCCCGCGCCTGGCGCCGATATTCGGTAGGCGTCGTACCAAGCCACTTGCGAAACGCCTGCCGAAACGCATCTGAGTCGCAAAAGTCTAGCCGGGTCGCGATCTCCTCAACGCCAAGATCGGTCCGGCGCAGCAGATCGAGTGAAACCTCCCGGCGGCAGCTCTCCTTGATACGCCGGTAGTTCGTGTCTTCATCGCCAAGGCGCCGTCGGAGCGTCGCTTGGCTTCGCCCCATTTTCGAGGCGACCGCGGCGAAGGAGGGGAACATATGCGTTTCCCGAAGCGCCCGGAGCGCAGCTTCGCGTATCTGCTCCGCGACGCCCGCTATGGTGGCTGTGCTCCGTCCGTGGAAAAGGAGGCTGCTGCGCGGCCGCTCGGCGAGCTCGTCGGGGCTGCGGACGAGCGGGTGATCAAGAAAGGACGGGTCAAATCCGAAGCCGCTCCAGCCCGCGTCGAAGCGCATTGCGAACGGAAGCTCGGGCAGGTTGAGCCTGTCATAGCTTTGCCGGTCGTGATCGAGCGCGACGGGATAAACAGGAATTTGCTGGCCAATCAGCCAACCCAACAGGCCGTGGATCTCGACCAGGCCGAAAAGATCTATCAGGCAGGCCGTTGGGCTTCCCGCTGGCCGCATCGCATCCAGTTGCAGCAGCGCCAACGCGCCCCGTTGCTTGAGCAGCATCCGGCCACAGCGCCAGTCGATCGCCTCGAAACACTCGCTGCATCGCCTGATGGCCTCGCGCAAGGTGCGGGCGCCCGAAAGGCTGTACAGGATGACGTTCCAGTCGGTCGGACCAAGCGGTGCACGCCCGGCCGAGAGATTGGCCTGGCCCGCCATGAGAGCGATGGCGAGGCCGGTGAGGGAGGGAAGACTGTCGTAAGGGAGCGTTGCGACGATGCGTTCGGGATCACCTGCAAACGCTGCGGGCAGACCGCAGCGATCGAGAAGGGGATCAAGTGGCCCCAGTGCTTCGCGGTAGGTTGCGAGTACGCAGGTCGCGACTTGCGCCGTGAGCCTCCAGTCGCTTTGACCGATCTCTGCGGTCATCCCTCCCCCTGTTTTCGCTCGTTCGGAACCTGCTTCTGCAACGATATTCTACGACATACTGGAAGTCAGCTAAATATTTGCGCAATTTTCACTCCTTTGATGAGCGAAAAATGGGTGGCGGGATGTTCGAGAGGCCGGCATCATCACGGTCCTTGGCTCGAAGAAGCCGATGCAGGGTTGCCGGAGAGGACGAGGTTCGATGAAGAGACGAGGCATGCAGCGCTTGCTCACGACGGGAGCAATTGGGGCTGCCAGCGTCCTGCTCATAGCCGCCGATGCACCCACCGGCGGGGAGCCGGGAACCTACGGGTTCGTGATCAGCAACCTTTTCATGGCAAATCCCGGCGATGCCGACAGTTGCCCGATCATTGCCGACGGCGACCTCGATCGTTACCTCAAGATGCTCTCGCCTGCCGAGCAGGCCGAATTCTCGTCGCCAGACAAGCGTCAGGCGCTCGAGGCGAAGATGACGAAACATTTCGGTTTTCGTCGTCTCTCGCTCCGCGGTCAAAGTGCTGCGGCGGTCAAGCTGCCGCCGGGAGTCGACCTCAAGACCCCGATCAACGAGGCGCAGGCGCTCGAGATCGGGCGCCTTAACGGCTTTCCGAAGGGGCGGGGCCGACCTGCCTTTCAAAATACGACCGTTGCCTACAGCGCTTGCTCCAATCCTGCCGACTTCGCCGAACTGGGCGAAGGCTTCAGGGTGTTCGAAGGCAAGTCAGCGGCCGGCATCGATCTTGATGGGAAGGCCGGAGCCGAGGATTTTCATGGCGCCGACGGAAAGCCGGGCATCGACAATCAGCTTTGGCGCGCCGTCGGCTGCGTAAAGCCGTTCCGCGAGAGCAGCGATGCGAAGCTGGCGCGAAAGACATTCATGTCGGCGCGCGCGCCGACCCTCATCGAACTCAAGGGTGTCGACAGCTTGCAGAACGACCCCGCGGTAATCGTAAATGTCTACGCAGCAGCCGAGCCGCTCGCCCGCGATGCCCGCGGCGGCGCGCTGGCCCGTGCAAGCTTCGCTGTCGAGAAGGATCCGAAACTGCGCGCGACGGTGCGAGGCTGGATCAAGGGCGGGGTGCTGGAGACGGACCCGGTCGACCTCGTTCTCAACTACAAGGAACAGATCATCGACGCACCGCGCGATATCCGCGGCGCGAGAATACGGGCTACCTTCGGCGCCGACGGCTCGATAGAGGGATCGCTCTTTGGTTATTATACCATCGCGAGCTATTACTCCTCCATCGAGCAAATGACACAGAATGGCGCCAATCTGACGGGCGTATCCTGCCCGGGCGTCTATCAGGCTGTGAACAGGCTCGCCGACGGTTATCGCGATGCCAAGACCGGGCGCTACACCGCCATTTCGTCCGCCTATAATTTCGTTGGCGTGCGGGCGTTCGTCATCGCAGATGCGGCAGCGCCGGGAGCGATGCCATGATCGCCGCATTGCGAGGGCGCTGGCCGGCCATGATGCTGGGCGCTGCCAGCCTTGCGCTTGCAGGATCGATTGCCTGGAGCGTGGCGCATGCGGACGAGGTCCGGATCGACACACCCGCGAGCCAGGTCCACCGGCTGACCGAAGGCCAGTACCGCGCTTCCATCGCGGACATATTCGGTGCCGACGTCAAGGTACTCGGCCGCTTTCCTCCCGATCTTCGTATCGACGGCCTGCTGGCCGTTGGCGCCGGCGCGGTTACGGTCAATCCTGCATCGCTCGAGCAATATGAGGAGATCGCCCGGGGCATTGCGGCGCAGGTAACCGACGAAGCCCATCGGGACTTGCTCATAGGGTGCGCACCGGGCGGCGGCGATGCCGACGGGCGGGATTGTGCCCGGGCTTTCTTCGAGAAGGCCGGCATCCGGCTCTATCGCAGACCGCTGAGCGCAGGGGAAGCCGACAGCTATGCCGCGGCGGCAGTCACAGCAGCGGCGCATCTGGGCGACTTCCACAAGGGCCTCGCCGCGTCGCTTGCCGCCATGCTCTCGAGCCCGCATTTCCTGTTTCGCATCGATCAGGCCGGCGCGGACGGGCGGGCCATCGACGGTTATTCCAAGGCTACGCGGCTGTCATTTCTTCTTTGGAATACCGCACCGGATGCCGAGCTTCTGGATGCCGCAGCCGAGGGGCGCCTCGACAATCAGGCCGGGCTCGAGCGCGAAGTCGACCGGCTGCTTTCCTCTCGGCGTTTCGTCGATGGACAGCGCGCATTCTTCACCGATTATCTGCGCCTCGACGGGATCGACGATCTTGCCAAGGACACGCTCATCTATCCCGCCTTCACCCAGACGGTCGCTCGCGCAACCAGAGAGCAAACGCTCAGAACCGTCATGCACCTGCTGATCGACGAGGAGGGCGACTTTCGCGATCTCTTCACGACCCGGAATTTTGCGATGCACCGCTCGCTGGGGCCACTGTACGACATCCCGGTGGGACGCACGGACTGGTACATGCATCGCTTTCCGGACAGCGATCCGCGCGCGGGTATCCTGACACAAGCCAGTATGCTGGCACAGCACTCGCACCCGGGCCGGACGTCGCCGACGCTGCGCGGTCTTGCGATCAGCGAGATATTCCTTTGCGAGAAGGTTCCGGCGCCGCCTGCGAACGTCAACTTCGCGGTGGTTCAGGATGTGAACAATCCGACCCTCAAGACAACGCGCGAGCGTCTCTCCGCCCATCTTGACGATGAGGAATGTTCGAGTTGCCACAAGCGCACCGATCCGACCGGGCTCGGGCTCGAGCAGTTCGACGGGGCAGGGCAATTCCGTACCGTCGAGCATGACGTCAGGATCGACGTCACTGGAGAATTCGAAAAGCGGGCCTTCGACGGGGCAGCCGCACTCGGTCGGATTTTTCACGATAGCAGCCGCGTGAACGCCTGTTTCGTCGAGACCGCCTGGCGTTATGCAAATGGGAGGAACCCGGGGTTGGCGGATCGCCCGGCGATTGACCGGCTCACCGCCGATTTCGTGGGGGACCAGTACAGGGTGAAAGCGCTGATGCGGCGGCTCGCTCTCGATCCAGCCTTTTACGCGATGCCGCCCCGGGCGGCACCGCAGAAGGCCCGGCCGATCGCCTCGCGCGCGGCGGCAAAAGGAGATATTTGATGTCGTACCGGGATTGTTCGCGCCGGTCCTTCCTGATGCGCGGCACGATGGCAGGAGCGGGGATCGCAGTCGGCGTCCCGATCCTCGACGCCTTTCTCGACAACAGCGGCAAAGCCTTTGCTGCGACGACGGGTGGCGGCCGCCTGCCGGTGCGGTTCGGGACCTGGTTCTGGGGCTGCGGAATGATCCCTGATCGCTGGCAACCCAAGACGACGGGTGCGAACTACGACCTTCCTCCGCAGTTGGAGCCCATCAAGGCGGTCCAATCCCATGTCAGCATCCTGTCCGGGTTCGATGT
>CAMLSA010000119.1 GCA_946482655.1 uncultured Sphingomonas sp.
ACGGCGCAGCGCGTTCTCGACGATGATGACCGCGCCGTCGACGATCAGGCCGAAATCGAGCGCGCCGAGGCTCATCAGGTTCGCCGAAACGCCGGCCTTGAGCATGCCGGCGCTGGTCAGCAGCATCGTGATCGGGATGACGAGCGCCGCGATCAGCGCCGCCCGGAAATTGCCGAGTAGCAGGAAGAGAATGACGATGACGAGCAGCGCGCCTTCGGCGAGGTTCTTGGCGACGGTCTCGATCGTGGCGTTGACCAGCTTGGTGCGGTCGAGGATCGGCGTTGCGATGATGTCGACGGGCAGCGACTTGTTGAGCGTCGCCAGGCGCTCGGAGATCCCCGTGGCGACGGTGCGGCTGTTCTCGCCAATCCGCATGATCGCGGTGCCGATCACCACCTCGCGGCCGCGCTCGGAGGCCGACCCCATGCGCAGCGCCTGGCCGGTTTTCACGCTAGCGACCTGGGACAGCGTGATCGGGACACCCTCGCGCGTGGCGATCACCATGCTGGCGAGTTCGGCGGCGTTGCGCACCCGCGCATCCGAACGCACCGCGAGCACTTCGCCGTTGCGATTGATCGCGCCGGCGCCGGTGCTGACGTTGTTGCGCTCAACCGCGCTGGCGAGATCGTTCAGGGAGAGGCCGAGCGCGGCGAGCCGCTGTGGATCGGGTGTGACCAGATATTGCTTCACATAGCCGCCGAGCGAGTCGACCGCGGCGAGGCCCGGCGCCGAGCGCAACTGCGGACCGACGATCCAGTCCTGGACAGTCCGTAGATAGGTGGCCTTGTCGACCTCGCTGGTCAGCCGGTCGCCTTCGGGCGTGATATAGCTGCCGTCGCGCTGCACGCCGGGCTCGCCATCCTTGTGCCGGACCTGGTCGAGTTCGCGCATCTCGACGGTCCATTGGAAGATGTCGCCCAGACCGGTGGCGATCGGTCCCATCTGCGGCGTCACCGACGGCGGCAGCGCGCTTTCAGCGCCACGCATCCGTTCGGCAACCTGGGCGCGGGCGAAATAGATGTCGGTGCTGTCGGAGAAGACGGCGGTGACCTGCGCGAAGCCGTTGCGACTCAGCGACCAGGTCCGTTCGAGCCCGGGAATGCCGGCGAGCGCGGTCTCGATCGGCCAGGTGACCTGCTTCTCGGCCTCGAACGGCGAAAGCGCGGGCGCGACGATATTGATCTGGACCTGGTTGTTGGTGATGTCGGGCACCGCGTCGATCGGCAGCCGGTATAGGGCCGTACCGCCGATGATCGTGGCGATAAGAGCGAGCAGCAGGACGAACCAGCGCCGCTCGACCGAGAAGGTGACGATCCGGTCGATCATGGTCATTCCTCCTCCTCGCCCGCGCCCTTGCCGAGCTCGGCCTTGAGCGTGAAGCTGTTGGCGGCGGCGACCTCTTCGGAGCCGTTCAGGCCGGCAAGGATCGTGACCTGATCGCCGCTGGGCGGGCCGACCTTCACCGGGACCGCCCTGAAGCCCTCGGCGGTTCGCACGAACACGACGGTCTTGCCTTCGATCGACTGGACCGCGACCTGCGGCACGGTGATCGCCTGACCGCCGGTCTTGCCGGGAAGCTGGATCGCGGCACTGATGCTTTCGCCGACCCGCCACTGGCCGCTGCGATTGTCCAGCGTCGCGATCACGGGAACGAGCCGGGTCTGCGCATCGAGCACCGGCGAGACGAAGGTGACGCGCGCGCTTCCCTGCCGGCCGGGCGCGGTGACCACGACCGGAGCACCCGGCCTGACGAGGCCGGCATCCGCCGGTGAGAGCGAAATCGACAGCGAGACGGTCGACAGGTTGGCGACACGGTACAGTTCCGCGTCTGCGACCATGCTTTGCCCGAGCGTCGCCGATCGCGCGATGACCTGGCCGCTGATCGGCGACGGAAGCGCGAGCCGGTTCAGCGAACCCCCGCCGGCCCCGGCGGCGGAGAGCTGCTGCTGCGCCTGGCGCAAGGCGATACTCGCCTCGGCCGCCGCCGTCCGCGCGGCGATCAGGTCCTGCTCCGGCGATACCCGCTCGGCGAACAGCTGTTGTTCGCGGCGAAGCTGGCTCTGGGCGAGCGCGGAGCGTGCCCGCGCCGCCTCCACCTCGCCCTTGAGTTGGGCCGCTTCCCGGCTTTCGATGACGGCGAGCGTGTCGCCGCGCCGCACCGTATCGCCGAGGTTTCGGGTCAGCGACACGACCCGGCCGCCGATCGCGGCCGACACGATCTGGATGCCCTGTGGATCGCCCTCGATCGTCGCCGGCAGCTCGATCGCGCCCGCCGTTCCGCCGACAGAAGGGCGAACCAGCAGAATGCCGGCCGCCTGGATCTGCTGGGGCGTCAGCGTCACGGCACCCCTGGGCGCGGGTTCCGGCTTCGCGTCATGGGCTTCGTTGGCGGTATCGGCCGCGCTGCCGCACGCGGCGAGCAGGGCTGTGAGCATGAGGGGCAGGATCGCCCGGACAGGAAGACGGGTCATCGGCTCAATCTTTCGTGAAATTGGGGGCGGCCGTCGTCAGACGGTCCCGCCGCGCCAGGGCATCGTGATAGGTGGCGAGCGCATCGATCGCGGCCGCGCGCGTTTCGGAAAGCGTGCGCTCGGCATCGAGCAGGTCGAGTTGGCCAAACTTGCCTTCGCGATAGCCGATCCTGGCGATGCGGGCGGATTCGAGCGCCGCGGCGAGGGCCGGACCGCTAGCGGTTCGCGCTGTCGTCGCCGCGTTCGCGACTTCCGCTTCGGCCGCCGCGATAGCCTGGGCCGCCTCCAGTTCGAGGGCGCGGCGCTGCGCGTCGCTCTGGTCGCGTTCCGCGCGTGCCTGGGCAATGGCGGCGCTGCCATTGTTGAAGACCGGAAACGGGATCGAGACGCCGAACACGGCGGCCGTATCGTCGGTGGCGGCAAGCCGCCGCGCACTCGCGCTCAAGGTGATGTCCGGCACCCGCTGCGATCGCGCCAGCCGGACTTGGGCATCAGCGGTGGCGACGTCCGCCCGCGCCGCTGCCAGGGCCAGCGTGCCGACGGGATCGGCCTGCACCGTCGGCCCGTAGCCGCCGACCCGGTCGAACCACGCCATGTCGAGCGGTCCGGAGATCGGTTGCCCGATCCGGCGGGCCAGATTGGCACGGGCGACCGCGAGCGTGCGTGCAGCGCGCTCGGCGGCGGCATCGGCATTGATGCGCAGCACGTCGGCGCGTTGTTCCTCGATCGGCGAGGCGCGGCCCGCGCGGACGCGGACTTGCGCCGCGCGCGATGCTTCGGCGGCGACGGCGGCCTGTTCGCGGGCGGTTGCCAGCCGGCGTTCCGCGGCAACGGCCTCGACATAGGCCTGAGTGACGGCAAGCCCGAGGTCGGCCATCGCGCCTGCCGCGGCGATCTGTGCCCGATTGCTGCGGGCATCCGCCACGGCGATGCGGGCCGAGCGTTTGCCGCCCAGTTCGATCGGCAGTTCGACGCCGGCGGTCGTCTCGGCGCTGCGGAGGCCGCGATATTGGCCGCTGCCCGCGACATTCTCGGTCTGGGCGACAATCGAGGGGTTGGGGCGCAGGCCGGCGACGCTGCGCGCGGCATCGGCCGACCGGATGCCGGCCGATGCCGCTTCGATCGATGGCGCCGACGCGCCGGCCAGCTCCAGCGCGCGCTCGAGCGTGAAGGTCGGACCGGCCGATACCGGTACGGTCGTTTGCGCCTGCGCGATCGATACGCAGGACGACACGGCCAGAAGGGCCGCAAGGATACGGTGCATGAAGGAGTCTCCCGACGAACCAGGTCGGACCCTCGAGCGAGGGCCGGCGATGCGTCAGGCTCGCGGAGGACGGAGCGCCGGGTCGGGAATGGCCGGCGCCAGGTACACTGCCGGATGCGGCGCGAAATCCTCGGCCAGCTTCATCGGCTGCGCCGTGACATCGCCCGGTGCCAAAACGCCGATCTGGTGGTTGTGGCAGCCGCCATGATGATGCGGATAGGGTTTGTCGCTGTCGGCCGCGACATGGTCGCCGTCGCCCGGCGTGTGGACTGACAGTTCGGCGGCAGGCGCCTCGATGCAGCCCGTTCCCTCGCCGGCATGCGCCAGCGCGCTCATTCCGAGCGACAGGATAAGCGCGAGGCTCGCAAACAGGGACAGCAGCCGGGGCATCGCCCCGCTACCTGCCCGCCGCAAGCCGCGGGGTAAAGGTCGAAGTGCCGGCTGCATCCCTTCAGTCCAGCTGCGCCGTGCCCGGTCGCCCGCGAAAGACGGGCCATGCGCTGGAGAGCACCGAGAGAGCGGAGCGAAGAAAGATCGCGGCGATGATCGCGGCGATGACGATGTCGGGCCAGAACGAACCCGACACTGCGACCAGCGCGCCCGCCGCGAGCACACCGATGTTCGAGGCGACATCGTTGCGCGAGCATTCGAAGGTCGAGCGCATGTTCACGTTGAGCTTGCGGAAGCGCCACAGCAGGGCGAGGCAGAAGCCGTTGGCGAGCAGCGCGATAGCGCTGAAGATCATCATGAGGCGGCTCGACGGCGTGACGCCATTGCCGATCTTGGAGGCGATCTCGATGAGGATGCCGAGCCCGAAGGCGAGAATGATGAGGCCCTTGGTCAGCGCCGCGCCGGCCTGCCAGCGCGTGCCGCGCGACAGCGCATAGAGGCTGAGCGCATAGACGAAGGCATCGCCCAGCATGTCGACCGAATCCGCCATCAACGCGCTCGACTGCGCGACGACGCCGGCCCCGAACTCGGCCACGAACATGGCGATGTTGACGATCATGACGATCACCAGCACGCGCCGCTGGTCGCCCCGCGCCAGCACGTCCAAGGTCTCGCTCTTCCTGGAGCAACAGTCGTCCACGCGCCTTCCCTTGTCCTCGACTCAGGCTTTGGACCGCCTTATGCACCCTGTAGCAACTACAGGGTCAAGCGATGAAAATCGGTGAGATGGCGTCGGCGACCGCGACCAATATCGAGACGGTCCGCTATTATGAGAAGATCGGGCTGCTGCCACTGCCGGCGCGAGACGCGGCCAACTACCGCAGCTACGGCCCGGAACATCTGGCCCGCCTATCCTTCATCCGGCGCGCGCGCGATCTCGGTTTCACGCTCGACCAGGTCCGCGAACTGCTTGGCCTTGCCGACCATCGCGATCGGTCCTGCGCGGCCGTCGACGCGATCGCGACCACGCACCTGACCGAGATCGACCGCAAGATCGCCGATCTTCAGGCGCTGCGCGGCGAGCTCGGCCGCCTGCTCGGCGACTGCCGCCAGGGAACGGTGGCCGAATGCCTGATCATCGAGACGCTGGCGCCGGCGGGCTTGCCGCGGTGATAACCGCCGTCAGCGCCATCCACTTCGCGTGAAGCCACCCTTCAATGCGAATGACCATGCCGACGGATCCCGAACATCTAATAGCTCGATCATAGCGCCGGACGGGCTGGCGCCATAATCGGCCGGTCAGGGCTGCTTGTGGATCGCGGTTACTTCGCCCGCGTTGCCGGTGAGCGTGAGATCGAAATCGACCTTGTCGCCGACCTTCGCGGCATCGAGGATCACGGGCGCGGCCTTGAACGCCATCGTCATAGCCGGCCACTTCGCCTCGGGGATCGGGCCATGGTCGAGCGTGATCGTGCCCGCCGCCTTGTCGACGGCAGTGATGGTGCCGTGGCCCTTGGCCATGATCGGCGCGTTCGCAGGCATCGCCATGTTACCCATGTCGCTGCTCATCGTCTGGCTCGCCGCCGGGGCTGTCTGGTTGGCCTCGGCTGCGACGGGCGTCTCCGCCTTCTTGCCGCACGCGGCGGTGAGGGCGACGAGGCTGAGGGCAATGGTCAGTCGTGTATGCTTCATGGTCTTCTCCTTCAGGGTAAAATGGTTTGCGAGGTGGCCGAGCTTTTTCGCCGCCGCATGAGCAGATACGCGGCGGGAATGACGAACATCGACAGGAGTGGCGCGGTCAGCATGCCGCCGACCATCGGCGCAGCGATCCGGCTCATCACTTCCGAGCCCGCGCCCGACCCTAGGAGGATGGGGAGCAAGCCGGCGATGATCACCGCGACCGTCATCGCCTTTGGCCGGACGCGGAGCAGCGCGCCCTCGCGCACGGCGGTTGTGACCGCATCGGGCGGGGGATCGCTCCCCCGCTCCTCGAGCGCATCCTTCAGGTAGATCAGCATCACCACGCCGAACTCGGCGGAAACGCCGGCCAGCGCGATGAACCCGACGCCGGTCGCGACCGATTGGTGATAGCCGAGCAGATAGAGAATCCAGAAGCCGCCGGTGAGCGCGAATGGCAATGTGCCCATGATCAGCAGCGCTTCGTCGAGCCGCCCGAAGATCAGGAACAGCAGCACGAAGATGATGACCAGCGTCGCGGGGATGACGATCTTCAGCCGGTCGACCGCACGCTGGAGATATTCAAACTGCCCCGAATAGGCGATGCTGACGCCGGGCGAGAGCCGGACCTTGCTCGCCACGGCGTGTTGCAGGTCCCCGACCGCCGAGGCGAGATCGCGCCCGCGCACATCGACATAGACCCAGGTCGAGGGCCGGCCATTCTCGGTCTTGAGCATCGGTGGGCCGTCGGCGACGGCGACGCGAGCGACGGTGCCAAGCGTGATCTGCTGGCCCGACGGCGTCAGGACCGGCAGCGCGCGCAAGGCGTCGATGCTGTCGCGAATCTCGCGCGGATAGCGGACGTTGATCGGATAACGGGCCAGTCCCTCGACGGTCTGCCCCACATTTTCGCCGCCGACCGCGCCCGAGACGATCGCCTGGACATCGGCGATGTTGAGCCCATAGCGCGCGGCCGCCGCGCGATCGATGTCGATATCGACATAGCGCCCTCCCGTTAGCCGCTCGGCTAGCGCCGAGCTGACGCCGAGCACCGTTTTCGCGACCCCCTCGACCTCGCGCGCGATGCGGTCGAGCTCGGTAAGATCGCTCCCCGAAACCTTGACCCCGATCGGGCTCTTGATGCCGGTCGCCAGCATGTCGATGCGGTTGCGGATTGGCGGCACCCAGATATTCGCGAGACCCGGCACCTTCACTGCCCGGTCCAGTTCCTCGACCAGTCTGTCGGGCGTCATGCCGGGTCGCCATTCATCGCGGGGCTTGAAGCGGATCGTCGTCTCGAACATTTCGAGCGGCGCGGGATCGGTGGCGGTCTCGGCACGCCCCGCCTTACCGAACACGCTCTGCACCTCGGGCACTGTCTTGATCATGCGGTCGGTCTGCTGAAGCAGTTCGGACGCCTTGGCGGCCGAAAGACCCGGCAGGGCCGAGGGCATGTAGAGCAGGTCGCCTTCGTTCATTGCGGGCAGAAACTCCCCGCCGAGGCGCGACAGCGGCCAGGCGGTCGTCGCGAAGACCAGCGCTGCGATGACGAGCGTGGTCTTCGGCCGCTTGAGCACCCAGTCGATCGCGGGGCGATAGGCTCTGGTCAGCACCCGGTTGATTGGGTTCGCCTGCTCGGAAGGGATTTTGCCGCGGATCAGCCACCCCATCAGCACCGGCACCAGCGTCACCGAGAGGATCGCGGCGGCCGCCATCGTATAGGTCTTGGTGAAAGCAAGCGGCGCGAACAGTCGGCCTTCCTGTGCCTGGAGCGTGAAGACCGGCACGAATGACAGCGTGATGATGAGGAGCGAGAAGAACAGCGCCGGCCCCACCTCCATCGCCGCTTCGGTGACGAGGATCCAGCGCTTGGCGCCATGAAGCTCCTCATCTGGATGGTCATGTTCCCAGCGCTCGATCTTCTTGTGGGCGTTCTCGATCATCACGATCGCGGCATCGACCATCGCACCGATCGCGATCGCGATGCCGCCCAGCGACATGATGTTCGCGTTCACCCCTTGCGCGTGCATGATGATGAAGGCGGCGAGCACGCCCAACGGCAAGGTGACGATCGCGACCAGCGCCGAGCGAACGTGCCAGAGGAACAGGGCGCAGACGATGGCGACGACGACGAACTCCTCGATGAGCTTGTGGGTGAGGTTCTCCACCGCCTGGTCGATGAGCTGCGAACGATCGTAGGTCGGCACCACCGCGACGCCGGGCGGCAGGCTCGTCTTCAGCTCTTCGAGCTTGGTCTTGACCGCCTCGATCGTGCTGCGCGCGTCCGCGCCCTGGCGCAGGATCACGACGCCGCCCGCGACTTCGCCGTCGCCGTCCAATTCGGCAATGCCGCGCCGCATCTCGGGGCCGGTCTGGATCGTAGCGACATCGCCCAGCGTCACCGGCACGCCGCCTGCGCCCACGCGCAGCGGGATCGCGCGGAAATCGTCGAGCGTCTTCAGATAGCCCGAAGCGCGGACCATATATTCGGCCTCGCCCATCTCCAGCACCGAGCCACCGGCTTCTTGATTGGCCTGCTGGATGGCGGAAACTGCCTGTTGATGCGTGATGCCGAAAGCGGCAAGCTTCACCGGGTCGAGCATGACCTGATACTGCTTGACCATTCCGCCGATGCTGGCGACTTCGGCGACCCCGGGCAGGCTTTTCAGCTCATAGCGCAGGAACCAGTCCTGCAAGCCCCGAAGCTGCGCCAAGTCATGGCCGCCGGTGCGATCAACCAAGGCATATTCGTAAACCCAGCCCACGCCGGTCGCATCGGGACCGATGGCGCTCTTCGCCTGCTCGGGGAGCCTTCCCTGCACCTGGTTCAGATATTCGAGCACGCGGCTGCGCGCCCAATAGAGGTCGGTGCCGTCCTCGAAGA
>CAMLSA010000120.1 GCA_946482655.1 uncultured Sphingomonas sp.
GGTCGCTGGAAGGGTGATCTCTCGTCGCTAACTTACCCCGGCGAAAGCTCGGATATGTCTTCCCGCTATGGACGCCGCTTCCTGATCGCTACATATCCTCTTCACGGAAGCTTCGATCGGGAGCCGGGAGGATGAAGTTCGACAGGCGGGAATTGCTCGCGCTGCTGCCTGCCCTGGCGCTGGCGGGGCACGCCGCCGCGCAGGCCCCCGACCAGTCCGGATTTCAGGCTCAGCTCGCGCCCTTCTGGGATCAGCTGGCGATGCTGCCGAGCATCCGCCAGCCCGCGCTCGAGCGCCCGAGCGCGGGCATCTGCTACATGTTCACCAACAAGGACTGCCAGGTCTGTCAGCTCGTCCACAAGGAATATTCGAAGGGCTATCGGCGGCTCGAAATGCGCTACATCATCTATCCCTGGCCGGGTGAGCCATATCGCGAGCTCAACTATATGTACCGGCCCGAGACCAGCCTGGCCGACTATGAGACCTATATGGCGCACCGGCTGATGGCGGCCTCGCCCTCCGAAAGCAGCGCGCAAGTCGACCTGATCACCGCGGTCGCCGCCGACATGGCCAAGCAGCTGATCGAAGGCGACAGCTTCGGCACGCCCTTCTTCTTCCATGCCGCGCCCGCGAAGGCCGACGGCCTGGTGTTCAGCGCCGGCGATATCGTCGCGATGGCGCCGCTGCTCGACAATGCGGCGTGAGCATCCCAAGCCTCCTCACCGCGCCACCGCCTGCGTCACGGTTTCCCGCCGGGATCGGCCAGTCAGATGGCTGTGGGCCGGCCGCCGGTCATTCTCGCTCTCCCGCGGTTGGGTGGGGAGAAGGAGGCCAGCCCGGGGAACGGCCCGCTCGCTACGGGTCCGGTAGCGACCAGTCGATCCGCGGAAGACCGTTCGCCTCAAGAAAGGCGTTGGCCTTCGAGAAATGCCGGCAGCCTAGGAAGCCGCTATGAGCGGAGAGCGGCGAGGGATGCGGTGCCTTGAGGACGAGGTGGCGGCCGCCCTTCTCGGTCGAAACGACGAAGGCGGCCTTCTTTTGGGCGTAGCTGCCCCATAGCATGAAGACGACAGGATCGGATTTGGCGTTGACCAGCCGGATGATCGCATCGGTGAATTTCTCCCAGCCGCGGTCGCGGTGCGAAGCGGCGAGGCCCATTTCGACGGTCAGCACGCTGTTGAGCAGCAGGACGCCCTGTTTCGCCCAATGTTCGAGGAAGCCATGGCCCGGGCGCGGCAGGCCGAGATCGCTTTTGAGCTCCTTGTAGATGTTGACCAGGCTCGGCGGCGGCGGGACGCCGGGGCGGACGCTGAAGCACAGGCCGTGCGCCTGGCCGAGCCCATGATAGGGATCCTGGCCGAGGATGACGACGCGGACCTTGTCGAGCGGAGTGAGGTCGAGCGCGCGGAACCACTCGCTGGCCGCGGGAAAGATGCGCTTGCCACGGGCGCGCTCTCCAGTGAGAAAGGCCTTGAGCGCGGCCATATAGGGGGCGGCGAACTCTTCGCCGAGCGGCGCCTTCCAGCTGTCGTGGAGCTTGATGTCGGCCATGGCGGTCGTGCGGGATCAGACCATCAGCCGCTCGATCGCCTGGGCTAGGGCGACATAGAGCTTGCCCATGTCCGACGACAGCATCGTCACCGCTAGCGCGCTTCCGTCGCGGCTCGAAAGGACGCGGCGGAGCAGCGCCTCGAAATCGTGAATATAACGGTTCACATGCTCGCGGAACTCGACATCGCCGTCATACAGCCGCGCGACGCGACCCGCCTCCTCATTGCGCAGCAGCCGCACGGCGGTGCGGGTGAAGGCGCCATGATCGCCATGAAGATAAGCCTTCCAGGCGCCGTCGGGAACGTCGTGCGATATCAGCTTGGTGACATCGATCGCGGCCGAGTTGAGATGCTCGATGAGGATGGAGACCTCGCGGCTCACCTCGGTCTGGTCGATCTGCTCCTGCCGGGCCTGCGCATCGGCGACCCGCTTCTCCATGCTCAGCGTCGCCTCGGCGACCGACAGCATTTGACCCAGCAGCCGCTCGCTGGCCTGGTTGGCGGCGGCGACCGCTGCTTCGGCGGTGTCGGAGATCAGATAGATGCGCTGGTTGATCTGGTCGCCGAAGGCGCGCTCGATCGCCTCGGCACTGCTTCGGGCAAGCCGGTCGGTCGACGCGGGGATGATCGATTCGAGTGCCGCGCGCGCGCCGCGCGCCGCTTCGCCCGCGGTCTCGCGGATCTTGAGGATCGCGTCGATCAGCCCGCTACCCGAAAGCTCGGAAAGTGAGCGCATGTTCGATTCGGTCTCGGCGATCAGCCTGCCGAGTTCGTTCGAGTGGTCGCGCAGTGCCTCCAGTCGGGCATTGGCCTCCTCGGCGAAGGCGTCGGACAGTTCGCGCTGCCGCTCGAGCATCGCATCGCCCTCGGCGGCGATGCCGGCCATGCGCCGAGCCGCCTGGTCGCCAAGGCCGGAAACCGCCTCGCGCTGGCGGTCGATCATCATATCGGCCGAGCTCAGGCGGTCGGTGGCGCGCTCGACGGTCGCGGCGAGCTGTTCGGCCTGAGCTGTGATGGCGCGTATCGTCGCGTCGCCGCGCGCCGCCTCGTTCTCGACGCGCTGCATCGTCTGCGGCAGGTCGCGCTCGATATTGGCGACGATCGAGTCGAACGCGATGCGCAGCCCAGTGGCGCGATCGGTCAATGTCCGTGCGCCGGCAATGCCGTTGCTGACGGCCTGGCCAAGATTGTCGACCTGCTCGGACAGGGTGACGACCAGTTCGACAAGGTCGGCGGTCTGCTCGGCTCCGGTCGCGCCGAGCGCCTCGAAACGGCTCTCGATCGCGCCTAGAGCCTGTTCTAGATTGGCAACGAGGCGGCGGGCTTCCTCGTCCTGGTGAGCGAGCTGGCTCGACAGACCGCCGGCGAGGTCGCTCATTTCGGAGAGGCGCTGGGCTATCGACGCCGCGGCGGAGGTGCCCGCCTCGTCGAGTGCCGCACGGCCATGACCGATCATCGCCGCCATCGCCTCGCGCTGCAGGTCGAGGCTGGTGCGGCTCGCTTCGATGGCCGCGGTCGTCCGGTCGAGGGTGGCATCGACCGCGCTGCCGAGGCCAGTCGCGACCTCGTCGATCGTCCGCGCGGTGCGCTCGGCGCGGGTCTCGATCCGGCCTATATGGGTGGCGAGCCGGCCGGATGCGGCGCCGATCAGCTCGTCGGCCTCATGGCTGCGCGCGATGATCGCGGCAAGCGTCTCCGACAGGCCCTCGGCATGGTCCCGGGCGGTGCCGCCAATCGAGCGGATCAGCCCGGAAACCTCGCCGATCATCTCGAGCGATTTGGGGAGATCGAGCATCAGCTCGCTCATCTCCGAGCGCGCGACGCGCGCGGCGTTATGGAGAAGGTCGGTCTGGCGGCCGAGCAGATCGGTCTCGTCGCGCATGTCCATGCTGATCTGCTGGAGCTTCTCGGCGGCGCGATTGCCTTCTTCGAGCAGCGAGGCAGTGTGCGCGGCGAGCGCGGCCCGGCGATTGTCGAGCACCGCCGCGACCCGCGCCACCGCCTCTTCGAGCCGGCGGCTCTCGATCCGCATCGACAGCGCGGTGTCGCCGAAGCGGCGGACCTCGCCCCGGGTGCCCCGCTGGATCAGCAAATAGAGGATGCCGAGCAGCGCGAGCGGCCCGCTGGCCAAGGCGATGCTGCTGGTGATCGCCGCGAGATCGGGCCCGGCGGGAACGACGCCGCCGATCCACAATGCGATCCATCCTGCCGCGATCAGCCCGAACAGGGCCCCGATCGCGAAATCGCCGGCGCGGCGCGGGGGCATTGACGAAGCAGGTTCGACATAGGCGGGCGCATCCTCGCGCGCGGCCTCGACGAGGAGCAGCTCGTCGTCGCCCGCGGCATTTGCCTGTTCTTTTTCAGGGGCTTGGCCCTCGCTCGCGGCGGCGCGGACGGCATCGGCTTCGGCCGCATTGGCGGCGCGCCAATGATCCAGTGGATGCGGTGCCTTCCCCATGCCGGGGATTTTATCGGAATTGCGAATCGAGCGATAGTCTCGGCTAACGATTTCTTTACCGGATTTGGGCCCTTATCCGGACATGTCCTTTCCGCCCGGATCGCTCGATCATCTGCTCGCCGAAGCCGTTGGCGGTGACGGCGCCGTGACCGCGGAACTGCGTGCGCTGTTTCTCGCATCGGCGACCGGTCATGTCGCCGCGATGTCTCGGCCGGCGGGGATGGAGCATTGGCGCGAAGAGGCGCTCAAGCTGCAAGGGCTGGCCGCCAGCTTCGGGATGACCGGGTTGATGGAGATCGCCTCGCGTGCCGCCTGCGCCGGGCCCGATCCGCTGCTGCTCGACGCGGTGGCCGATGCGCTGGCGGAGTGTCGAGCTTAAATTACGTCCTGAAGGAAAGGGGAACGATCAGGAAGGCTCGAGGTGACTGGTTTTGGGACACTCCTGATCCGCATTCCTACTTTGCAGAATCGTTTGACACCGCCTATCCCCATCCGCTTGCCGAGGGGGGACGGACTTGCCGCTCGCAGCGCTCATCGCCGCGCAGGATCAGACGGACATTGGCGACGGTTTGCGCGCGACCCTGCCGCTTGCGGGACGTACATTGCTCGAATATCAGGCCGGGCTCGCGCTCGCCGCCGGAGCCGGCCATGTCGTCGTGCTGGTGGAACGGGTGCCGGCGAGCCTTGCCCAGGCGGTCGACCGGTTGCGGCGGCAGGGCAACCGGATAGAGATCGCGCGCAGCGTCGCCGACGCCGCCGACCGCTTCCATCCCGAGGAACGGATCATGCTGGTCGCCGATGGCGCGATCGTGGCGCAGGACGCGGTCGAGGCGCTCGCCGCCGAGCCCGGCCCCGCGCTGCTCGCGCTGCCCGACACGCAGGCCCATTCGGAGTTCGAGCGGATCGATGCGGGCCAGCGCTGGGCCGGCTTTGCGCTGCTCGGCAAGGGGGCGCTTGAGGCGACCGCGCAGATGCTGGGCGACTGGGATCTGAGCTCGACGCTGCTCCGCCGGCTGGTTCAGCTGGATGCGGTACGGATCGATGCGACCAATCCCTCGGGTGAACGGCCGGTGCCGCCGCCGGTGCTGGCGATCGGCCCTAGCGCGATCGGCGCCGTCGAGGCGAGCCTGTTGCGGCGCGCCGATCCGGGCGGCGGCAACTGGGCCGAGCTCTATCTCCACCGGCTGTTCGCCGGCCCGTTGGTCGGACCGCTGGTCGCGCGCCAGATCGATCAGCGCCATGTCGCGGCCGGTGGGGTGGCGCTCGCCTGGGCCGGCGCGCTGTTCGCCGCCTTCGATTTCTTCTGGGCGGCGGTGCTGCTGCTGCCGCTATCGGCCGTCGCCGTCTCGGCGGCCCGGCGGATGGCGCGGATCTGGAACGGCGCCGCCGAGCCGGCGGTGCTGGTCGACCTCGCCCGCCATGGCGCCGCGCTGGCCGTGCTGATTCTGCTCGGCCGGGTGCTCGCGACCGAGGACGGCTGGGGCTGGTGGATGGTGACGGCGCTGGTGCCGGCTTCGCTGGCGGGGCTCTCCGCGCTCGACCCGATCGTTGCCGCGATCCGCCCGCTGGCGCCGCCGCGCTGGCTGGCGAGCGCCGACGCGCTGGTTTGGGTGGCGCCGTTCATGGCGGTGCTCGGCGGCTGGCGCTCGATGGCGGCGGCGCTCGCCGCCTACGCGATGCTGTCCTTTCTCGAGAGGTTCGTGGCGGCGTGGAAGGGGGCGCGAATTTGTGCCAGGTGACTGCTTAGCTTCGATTTAACGACATTCCGATATGACCGAAGCATGATGGGGTTGGAAGACGAACGGTTGGACGCAGGGCGGCCCGCAATGACGCAGTGGCTGAGCGCCGCCGTGCGCGCGCTCGATGGGGCCGAGGACCGCATCGACCGTGCCGCCAGCGAGCTGTTCCACAACTCCGCCCTCAACCTTTCGGATCAGCATCGCGCCCAGATCACCCAGTTGATGCGCGCGCTGATCGGCGCGATCGAGGACGAGCTCCGCATCCGGATCGGCAACGCCCTGCCGCCCGATGCCAGCCCCGAACTCGCGGCCGCGCTCGGCTCGGCGCGGGTGCCGATCGCCCAGCCCCTGCTCGAGCGCACCCAGCTGCTGCGCGAGCCCGATCTCGTCTCGGCGATGCTGCGCCGGGTCGATGAGCATCGCCTCGCGCTCGTGCTCGGCCGTGATTCCCCCTATCACGTCGCCGATCTCGCTCAGCGGCTGCTCGACATGGGCGACGAAGAGATAGTCGAGGCGGTTATGGCGCTGTTGATCGCCGAGAGCCGCCGTTACGACCAGTTCGGTGATCCCGCGCTCGCCCGCACCGATCTGCCGCCGGGGCCGCATCGCCGGCTGCTCTGGGCGGTCGCCGCGGCGCTGCGCCACTATCTGATCCGCCAGCATGCGGTGCCCGATACCCAGGCCGATCTGATGCTGGCCGGGGCGGTGCGCGACCTGCTCGCCGAACATGAGGATGCAGACAGGCTCGAGGTCCGCGCCGACGCGCTGGCGCGGCTGCTCGGCGAGCGCGGGCTGAGCGACGACGCGCTGCTCACCGCCGCGCTTGAGGAGGGCTGGCTCGCCTTGTTCACCGCGGCGATCGCGCAGCGCGCCGGAATCGACGCGAACGGGGTCTGGTCGATGGTTGCCGACCCGTCTGGGATGATGCTGGGCACGGTGCTGCGCGCGATCGATTGCGGCCGTGATGCCGCGGTCACCATATTGTGGCGGATCGGATCGGCCGAGGGCATCGGAGAGGAAACTTTGGTCGAGCGCGCCGAGGCGTTCGATCAGATCAGCATGCGCGATGCTGCCGAGGCCGTGCTGATCTGGCGTCTCGATCCCAATTACCGACGCGCGGTGATCGAGATCGGTACAGGCGGTAGCGACGGCGGCCGGCGGCGATGAACGCGCCGTCCTCGATCCGGCCGGTTCATGGCAAGGTCGATGATCAGGGCCGCCTGATCGAAGCCGATCCGCCGCTGCTGCGGTTGCAGGAGCGCGCCGGAGGCGTCTGCGGCGGTACGCTCGCGTTGCCCCAGCTCGCCTCGCTGGTGCGGCTGACGCGACGGCTCAAGATTGCGATCTCGCGGCGCGTGATCGCCGCCAACGGCGATCAGGATGTCGACCTGTGGGTGCAGGTGAAGCCCGGCAATGGCGGGGTCGAGCTGGCGATCACCGGCTGGCAGGAGATTGCCCCGTCGGTTCCGCCGCCGGGGCTGGACGCGTTGCGCTGGCGCGATTTCTGCCGAGCCAGCGCCGACTGGATCATCGAGACCGATACCATGCTGCGGGTGACCCAGCCGCCCGCCAACATGCCCGGCGCGATCGGCCAGCCGATCGAGGCGCTGTTCACCTTGAGCTGCGACGAGAATGGCGTCAGCCGGATCGCGGAGGCGGCCCGGCGCGCCGAACGCTTCGAAGACGGCGGCGCGACCTTCCTGCTCGGTCCCGGCGTACCGGTACGGATCGCCGGGGTGCCGCTGATCGATGGGCTCGGCGGGCTCGCGGGATATCAATTGCTGATCAGCCGCCGCGATAACCAGGCGTCGCGCGCACGCGCCTTCCATCCCGTCCCGCTCGACGAGGCGTTCGGGACCCAACTCGGCCGGGCGATGCGCGAACCGCTCGACAAGATCATCGCCAATGCCGATGCGATCCAGGATCGTGGCGATGGCCCCGTCCGGCGCGATTATGCAGACTATGCCGAGGATATCGCCGGTGCCGGCCGCCATCTGCTCGCGCTGGTCGAGGATCTGGTCGATCTCCAGCAGATCGAGCGCGCCGATTTCCGGCCCGAGGCCGAAGAGGTGGATCTGACCGACACCGCGCTGCGCGCCGCGGGGCTCCTCGGCGTCCGCGCCGCGAACCATCAGGTTACGATCGACGTGCCGATCGACGGGCGGATCGTAATGGCACGCGGCGATTTCCGGCGCATCCTCCAGGTGCTGATCAACCTTTTGAGCAACGCCATCCGCCATTCGCGGAGGGGCGGCGCCGTGCTGATCCGCTGCGAGCGCGAGGGCGATATCGCCGCGGTCATCGTGGCGGATGATGGCGACGGCATCGCCGCCGAGCATCACGACCGGATCTTCGACCGGTTCGAGCGGCTTGGCTTGCGTGACGGCACCGGCAGCGGCCTCGGGCTCTACATCTCGCGTCGCCTCGCCCGCGCGATGGGCGGCGACCTGGGTGTGGACAGCGCGCCGGGGATGGGAGCGCGCTTCGTGTTTACCCTTCCGGCGGTGGAGTAGGACAGGCGCGGACGGTCGCAGCCGCGGCCTTGGCTTGCCGAAAGCGCAAGCGCCCGAGCCTATGCGAGCAAGCCTGGCGGATGGATGTCCCGCGCCGGCGTTTGACGGCCGGCCAGAGACGATCAGCGTTCGCCCACCGGTACATAATCGCGCTGCGCCGGTCCCATATAGAGCTGGCGCGGGCGGCCGATCTTCTGTTCGGGATCGGAGATCATCTCGTTCCACTGCGCGACCCAGCCGACGGTGCGGGCGAGCGCGAAGAGGACGGTGAACATCGTCGTCGGGAAGCCGATCGCCGACAGGATCACGCCCGAATAGAAATC